>NZ_JBJHAE010000002.1:0-446210 GCF_054050895.1 Blastococcus sp. SYSU DS0669
CCGCCCCCCCCCCGCCCCCCCCCCCCCCCCCCCCCCCCCCCCCCCCCCCCCCCCCCCCCCCCCCCCCCCCCCCCCCCCCCCCCCCCCCCCCCCCCCCCCCCCCCCCCCCCCCCCGCCCGGGACTCACGCCCGGGTGTAGGCCCCGGCCTGCAGGACCCCCTGCGGGTCGTAGGCGTCGACGACCTCCCGCAGCCGGGAGAGGGTCGCCTCGTCGTAGGACCGCCGGGCGGAGACCGCGTCGTGCGGGATCCCGAAGTTCGGCCACACGCCCCCGGTGTCCCAGTCGGCGAGCGCCGAGAACACCTGGTCGGCGTGCGCGAGTGCAGCAGCGGCCATCTCCTCGTCCATCGCCATGCCGACGGTGAGGACGCTGAACCGCGCCGCCCGGTGGCTGAACGCGCTGGGGTGGGCGCCCTCGCGGGCGTAGGCCCCGCCCAGGTGCCGCACCTCGACGATGACCTGCGGGGACTCCGACCCGTGCCCGGCCACGGCGAGCAGCCGGTCGGCCGCCTCGGCCGGGAAGGCGTTCAGCAGGATCGCCGGGTCGACGACGGGCATCGGGTCGACCGGGTCGGCGTGCACGGCGTCGATCTCGGTGTAGGGCCGCAGCCGGGCGTCGTCCAGGACCACCGGTGCCACGTCCCGCAGCTGGTCCAGCAGCCGGGCGCCCTCCGACGGCTCCCCGGTCCACAGGAACCGGATCGCGAGGGTCATCCGGCCGGCGAGCGGCGGCGGGACCTCGGGCAGCGGCGGGAGCTGGAAGATGGCGAAGGACGTCGTCCCCAGCTCCGGCAGGTCGTCCGCCCAGCCCCGCCACCGGTCAATGACCCGGGCCGCATCCGCGGAGTCGAAGTAGATCGCACCGCCGTAGAACTCCGGCATGTGGACGAGGTCGAACTCCATGGCGGTCACGATGCCGGCCGCGCCCTTCCCGCCGCGGAGCGCGAAGTACAGGTCGGGGTGCTCGGTCGGGGTCACCCGGCGGAACACCCCGTCGCCGGTGACGACCTCGAAGGCACGCACCCGGTCGGCGTTGATGCCGTACGTGCGGGCGAGGGGCCCGACACCGCCACCGGTCGTGTAGCCGACGATGCTCACGTCCGTGGTCGAGCCGTTGACCCCGGCCAGGCCGTGGGACGCCGCGACCGGGACCAGCTGCGACCACTTCACGCCGGAGCCGATCCGGGCCCAGCCCTCCGGGTGCACGGTGACCTCGTCGAGGCCGCGGGTGAGGACCAGCAGGTGCCCGGCGAGGGACCGCTCGGCGCCGTGGCCGGTGGCCTGCACGCCGGCGGTCATGCCGTGGGCGCCGGCGAAGCGCACGGCGGCGGCGACGTCGTCGGCCGTGCGGACGGCGACGACGGCGGCCGGGCGCATCGGGACGGCGAGGTTCCAGGGCGAGACGAGCGCGTCGTACTCCGGCTCCTCGGGCGTGTGCACCGAACCGGTCAGCAGGCTGCGCAGGGTGTCGAACGAGATCTCGGTGTCGACGACGGGGGCGTCGAGGATGGCGGTCACGGGGTCCTCCAGGTCGGGGTCGAGCTGATGGAGGAACGGTGGCGCGCCGTCCTTGACAGGCGGTTGCGACGACCTTGAGGCGCCGTCTCAAGCCGGCGGGCGGGTCTCCACGTGGTGCGCGGCGACGAAGAGGTCGCCCGGGTCGACGGCCCGGCGGACGGCGGCCAGCCGGGCGTGCACACCGGGCGGGAAGACCTTCCGGGTGTCGGTGCGCTCGTCCAGCATCGGCAGGTACTGCCGGCCGGTTGCCCACGGCTCGACCGCGGCCAGGAAACGGGCGGCGTCCTCGCGTTGCTGCTCCCAGTCCTGGTCGTCGCCACCGCCGAGACCCAGCCCGAGGGCGAGGAACTCGCCGTCCAGCGCGGACAGCGCACCACCGTGGGCGTCCGGGCGGGCCAGCGCACCGCCGAGCTGGCGCAGCTCCGCGGCGGCCAGCCGGGTGCCCGAACCAGGACCCACCGCGGCCGTGATGGCGGCGACGGCCGCCTCGGGCAGCCGGGAGACCAGCGTGCTGCTGGCGTAGGCGGGGGTGGGCCCCTCCGGGTCGAGGTGCAGCCGGACGAGGGACGCCGCCGGGACCCGCGCGACCGTGTCCAGCTCGGGACGGAGGGCGCGCAGCGGCGCGAGGACGTCGGCGGCGTAGGCGTCGTCGCCCAGGACCGCGCCGTCGATCATCGCGATCCGGCGGCCGCGCAGGTGCGCCGGGACCGAGGGGTCGTCCGGGACGTCGAGCAGCCGGAACGCCGTCGTGACGTCCTCGGGCGCGTCCGCGCACCAGGCCACCCAGGCCGGGAGCACCCGCTCCACCACCGTCCAGTCCCAGGACAGGTGGCCGGCCACCACGGTCTCGAGGGGGAAGAGGTCGAACTCGAGCGCGGTCACCACGCCGAGCGGCACGGCCCCGCCCCGCAGCGCCCAGAACAGCTCGGCGTCCCGCTCGGCCGTCGTCCGCACGAACGTGCCGTCGGCCAGGACCAGCTCGGCCGCCGTCACCGCGTTGCACTGCAGGCCGAGCTTCCGGGCATACCAGCCGATCCCCCCGCCCAGGCTGTAGCCCACCACCCCGACGTCCGGCGACGACGGGTGCCGGGCGGCCAGCCCGTGGCGGCCGGCCGTCTCGGCCAGGTCACCCCACAGCACGCCGGCGCCGGCCCGCACGGTGCGGCGGTCGGGGTCGATCTCCAGCTCGGTCATCGCCGAGGTGCGCAGCAGCACGGCCTCCCCCAGCCGGCCCTCGAGCGGCGGCGCCCCGTGCCCGGTGCCCTGGGCGGCCACCTGCAGGCCGGCGGCGGCCGCGGCGCGCAGCACGTCGGCCACCTCGTCCGGGAAGGCGGGGTAGGCCACCGCCGCCGGGTGGTCGCGCACCTGCAGGTTCCAGGGCGAGCGCGCCATGTCGTAAGCGGGATCCCCCGGCAGCTGCACGGAGCCCCCGCACAACCCCCGCAGCGCCTCGGCGCTGGACGGTGCGGACTCGGCGATCTGCTGCTGGGTCACGGGGTCCTCCCGGGTGCCGGTGTCCGAGCCTCACCCGTCGGACTTGAGAAGAACTTGAGGCCGTCGGCCGACGCCCGCTCGAGCACCGAGCGGACCATGCCCGGCGTCAGGAACAGCTGCTGGGCCACCTCGCGGATGCCCAGCCCGGCGGCCGACAGCTCGAGGATGCGGCGCTCGGTCACCGTCGGGGATCGGACGGCCACCCGGTGGACGGCGTCGGGACAGCCGCGGGCCTGCAGCGCCTCCCGCGCCCGATCCCGCACGCCGAGCGCTCCCCGGGCGTGCGCCTCCTCGACCGCGGCCCGCAGCAGCGGTACGGCCTCGTGGTCGGTCACCTCCGGACGGGCGCCGAGGGTGCACCGGGCGCGGGCGAGGTCGACCGCCGCCGTCGTCGGAGCCAGCAGCGCGACCGCCTCCCGCAGTTCGGCCAGCCCGTCCGGCCCCCGGAGCTCGCCCAGCAGCCGCAGCGACGCGCCCAGATGGCTCGGCGCCCCCCAGCGCCGCAGCAGGCCCACCTCCTCCTCCGCCAGCGCCACCGCCTCGTCGGTCCGGCCGAGCCCGCGCAGCGCGAGGGCCGCGGTGCTGCGCCACGGGTTCCACACCGGGTTGGGGACGGGGATCGGCGTCGGCACGGTGTCCAGGAGGGCGAGGGCCCGCTCGTGCCGCCCCTCGGCGGTGAGCACCCGGGCCCGGGCGTGCTGCAGGAGCCGGCCACCGTCGCCGACGCCCGGACCGCCACCGGCCGCGTCCGCGGTGGCGCGAGCGGCGGCGAGGTCCCCGCGGTCGAGGTGGCACCCGATCAGGAAGGCGTGGGCGAAGGGCGGCGCGATCCCCGCCCCGCCCCACATCCGGCTCTCGTCGAGGGCGTTGGTGAGGCACGAGTCGGCCTCGGCCAGCTCCCCGCGACGCCAGTGCCAGAAGCCCTGCCACAGGTTGGTCGACAGGACCGCGAACAGCGATCCGCGGGCGTGGGCCTCGGCGCGGGCGCGGGCCCAGAAGTCGCCCAGGTCGTCGTCGGCGAGCATCCGGATGATGGCGGCGACGACCCAGAACAGGCCGTGGTCGACCACCCAGAGGCGATCGCCGTCGAGTGCGGAGCGGGCCAGCCGCACGGCGCGGTCGCGGTCGGTGCCCTCGATCGTCGCGTCGTAGGCCAGGGCCGCCGCCAGCATCTGCGCCCCGTGCCCGTCGCCGGACGGCTCGGGTACCGGGTGCCGCCAGAGGGAGGGGTCCAGCGCGTGCATGTAGCCGCTCACCAGCTCGATCGCCAGCAACGCCTGCCGGTGGTCGTCGAGCCCGTCGGGCAGCGCCTCCGCGGCCTGGCGGGCGAAGGCCGTCGCCGTCCCCGGTGGGCTGGCGAAGACCTGCGTGCGGGCGATGGCGACGGCGATGCCGGCGCGCTCCCGGGGATCGGTGGTCCCCTCGTAGGCCTGCAGCAGGTGCTCGGTGCCCGCCGCGCCCTCCAGGGGCGACTCCACCATGCCCAGCTCCCGCAGCACGTCGCACCGCTGCTCACCCGTGGGCAGCTCCGCCAGCGCCCGGCGCAGGTACGTGACAGCGCTGTCGGCGGCCCCGCGCTCGGCCGCGGTCCGCGCCGCGCGGCGCAGCACCTCGGTGGCCTCGCCGTCGCCTCGGACCGGCGCGAGCAGGAGGTGGGCGGCCACCTGCTCGTCGCTGGCCCCCGCCTCGCGCAGCAGCCGGGCGGCCCGCTCGTGCCGGAGCGCCCGCTCCGCGGCGGGGAGGTCGCGGTACACCGCCTCGCGGACCAGCGGGTGGACGAAGGCCAGCGGTTGCTCGTCCTTCAGGATCTCGGCGCGGGCCAGCCCGGCCAGGGCGGCCGCGGTGTCGCTCTCGGAGAGCTCGGCGAGCGCGGCGACCACCGGGAGCGGCGCCCCGTCACCGAGGACCCCGGCGGCACGCGCCACGACCGGTGCCGCGCCGCCGAGCCGGCGCAGGCGCAGGAGCACCATGCTCGAGACCGCACGCGACCCCACGGCCACGACCACGTCGGCGTGGGCGGCGTCGGGCCGCACGCCGTCGGCCTCGAGGGCACGGAGCAGCTGGCGCAGCAGCAGCGGGTTGCCCGACGTCGTGCGGTGGCAGGCGAGGGCGAACAGCGGCGAGACCGGCTCCCCCAGCCGCCGCGCCACCAGCTCGGTGACGGCCCCGGCGGAGAGCGTGCCCGGCCGGAGGACGACGGCGGCGGGCTCCAGCGCCAGCTCGGCCAGCAGCTCCTCGTCCTCGTGCGGTTCACCGGTCCGCACCGTCCCGACGACGAGCACCGGCACCGCCTCCAGCCGGCGCACCAGGTAGGCCAGCGAGCGCAGCGACGCGCTGTCGCACCACTGCACGTCGTCGATCGCGAGCATCACCGGACCGTCGGCGGTGAGGTTGACCGCGAGCCAGTAGAGCCCGTGCAGGGCGGCGAACGAGCCGTCCGGCGCCTCCCCGCCCGCGGGGTCGAACACCGCCCGCGCACTGGCCGCCGCCCCCGCGAGCAGCTCGTCCCGGCGCCGGGGATCGGTGAGCCGCGGCTCGAACAGCTGCCTGACCGCGCCGAAGCCGAACGCCTTCTCCAGCGGGCTGCCCCGCGCCGACAGCACCCCGATGGACCGCTCGACGGCCATGCGCCGGGCCTGGGTGAGCAGCCGGGTCTTGCCGATGCCCGCCGGCCCCTCGATGAGCAGCAGCCGCGGCTCACCCCGGAGGAGCTCGTCGAGGGCGGCGCGGACCGCGGTCAGCTCGGCGTCGCGGTCGAGGAGGTCGTCCGGCGGGGGGTCGGCCGCGCGGTCGGACCGTTCCGGGCGGCCTCGTTGCGCGGGGACGGCCAGCTCCGGCGACTGGGCCAGCACCTGCCGCTCCAGCTCCTGGAGCGCGGGCCCCGGGTCGACGCCCAGCTCGTCGGCGAGGGTGCTGCGTGCCCGGCGCAGCGCCCCGAGCGCGTCGGCCTGCCGCTGCGCCCGGTAGAGAGCCAGGGTCAGCAGGCGCCACCGCTCCTCGCGCATCGGCTGCTCGGCGACCATCGCCTCCAGCTCCGGCACGAGCACCGCCGCGTCCCCCAGCGCCAGCCGCGCGGCCACCAGGCGTTCGCGGGCCACCGCCCGCAGCTCGTCCAGGCGGCCGATCTCCGGAGCCGCCCACGGCTCGTCGGCCCACTCGGCCAGCGCCGGCCCCCGCCACAGCGCGAGGCCGCGGGACAGCAGCTCCGCCACCTCCGCCGGATCGCCCACCGCCCCGCTCCGGTCGAGCAGCTGCTCGAACTGCCAGACGTCGACCGCGTCCGGTGGCAGCCGGACGGCGTAGCCGCGCCCCTCGCTGACGATGACCGTCGATCGGTGACGGGCCGCGCTACCGGGCTGCAGCCGTCGGCGCAGGTGCGAGACGTAGGCCTGGAGCGCGCCCGCCGGGTCGGCCGGTGCCCGGTCTCCCCAGACGGACTCGGTCAGCCGCTCGACCGGCACCACCTCGCCCCGCGCGAGCACGAGGAGGACGAGGACGGCGCGCTGGCGCGGGCCTCCCAGATCCAGGGGCGCCCCTCCGGCGGAGGCCGCGCACGAGCCCAGCAGGTGGATCCGCAGCTGCCCGGTGCCGCCCACAGCGCCTCCCTCGCGGGAAAAGCTAGACGAGTGAGCGGTCCCTGAGGAGCGGTCGCATCCCGGCGGCGGGCCGAACAGCGGTCAGTGGAGAACCTTCAGCCCCACGACGCAGCCGATGAGGCCCAGGATCAGGAGCACCTTCGCCGGCGACACCGGCTCGGTGCCGGTCACCATCGCGTAGGCCACGGTGAGCGAGGCGCCGATGCCGACCCACACCGCGTAGGACGTGCCGATGGGCAGTTCCCGCATCGCGTAGGCGAGCCCGGCCATGCTCAGCAGGAGGGCAACGACGAAGAGGATCGACGGGCCGATCCGGGTGAAGCCCTCCGACCGGCCGAGCGCGGTCGCCCACACCGCCTCCAGCACCCCGGACAGCACCAGCACCAACCACGCCATCGTGGCCTCCTCTGGCGCCGTCTTGTCGCACACCGGGTACGGCACCGCTCGTCCGGGAGCCGGGAGACGGCTCCCCTCCACCCTCGCACGTGTCAACACTGATTGACACCGGGGGCGGGCGCAACCTAGGTTGACAGCCATGGCGGACACGGCACAGGTGGCGGCGGCTGCCAGCAGCAAGGACCCGGCGGTGGGGCTGACAGCGGTCCGATCGCTGCGGGTCCTCGTCGAGCGGCTCGAGGCGCTGCAGGTCGACAACGCCCGCGACGAGGGGTGGACCTGGGAGCAGATCGCCCAGCAGCTCGGCGTCAGCCGGCAGGCGGTGCACAAGAAGTACGCGCGCGGCCGCGGGCCGCTCCGACGGAGGGACTGACGATGTTCGAACGCTTCACGCAGGAGGCCCGCGACGTCGTCGTCGGCGCGCAGGCCGAGGCGCGGGCGCTCCGGCACGGGCGCGTCGGCACCGAGCACCTGCTCCTGGGCATGCTGGCCGCACCGGGGTCGACGGCGGCCCGCGTGCTGGCCGGCCACGGCGTCACCCACGACGTCGCCGTCACCGCGGTGCGCACGACCGTCGCGGCCGGTGACCTCGACGCCGACGCGCTGAGCAGCCTGGGCATCGACCTCGACGCAGTCCGCGACCGGGTCGAGGAGGCGTTCGGCCCGGGCGCCCTCGACGACCCGCGGGGCAGGCGCACCGGCGGGCACGTCCCTTTCGGCCCGCGGGCGAAGAAGGTCCTGGAGCTGGCGCTGCGCGAGGCCATCGCGCTGAAGTCGCGCACCATCACCGACGGGCACATCGCGCTCGGCCTGATCCGCGAGGGCCAGGGTCTGGCGATGAAGCTGCTGCACGACCGCGGCGTCGACGTGCCGGCCCTGCGCGAGGACCTCAGGCTGGCCCTGGACCCCTGAGCGGCCCGCCGCGCAGCAGGACCAGCGCCGCGACCGCGGCCAGCGCGGCGGCGATCCCCGCACCGGCGAAGACGGTGTGCAGCTGGGTGAGGACCGCGGCCTCGGTGGCGGCGTCGTAGGCCGCGCAGTCGGCCGGGCTCGTGGGGCAGAGCTCCATCGGGGTCCCGATCGCCGTCACCTCGGCGGTGAAGCGGCGCAGCGCGACGGCGGTGAGCAGCGAGAGCCCCGCGAGCATCCCGACGGTCCGCGCGACGACGGCCAGCGAGCTGGCACTCCCGTGCACCCGCGGCGGGGTGACCGCGAGCAGCACCGCGTTGACCGGCGCGATGGCCAGCCCGAAGCCGAGGCCCGCGGCGACGAGGACGACGGTCGACCAGGCGCCGTCCAGGGCCCGCTCGTCCCACTCGGTCATCGCGGTGAAGGCAGCCGCCGTCAGCGCCATCCCGGCCCCGGCGACGACGCGCGGCGCGACGACCCGGCACAGCCAGCCCCCGGCCACCGCGCCGACCGGCACGGCGACCAGCAGCCGCAGCAGCACCAGCGCCGCCCCCAGCTGGTCACCGGGCGTCGTGGTCGCGCGGGCGAAGAGCGGGACGTCGACGAGCGCGGCGACCAGGGCGGCCCCCACGAAGAGGTTGACCAGCAGGGCGCCCCAGGCCCCCACCGGCCGCAGCGCCGCCAGCGGCAGCACCGGTTGCGGGGCGCGCCGCTCGTGCAGCACGAAGAGCACACCGGCGACGGCGGCGATCGGCAGGAGCAGCCGGCCGTGGGCGACCACCTCGCGGGCCGGGTCGGCGGCGGCGAAGGCCCACACCAGGGCGCCCAGCGACACCACCGCCAGCAGGGAGCCGACGACGTCCACCTCCCGCGCCAGCCGGCCCAGCCCGCGGAGCGGGAGCACCGCGCCCGCGGGCCGCACCACCCCACGGACGACGAGGGCGAGCACGAGCAGGACGGTGGCCAGCAGCAGCGGCGCCGTCCACGCCGCTCCGTCGAGCAGGGGGACGTACAGCAACCCCAGGGTGACGTCCTCGGCGAGCCATGGCGGCTCGGCGAGCAGCAGGCCCAGCGCGCAGGCGGCGAGGACGGCGAGCGCCAGCCCGACGGGGTCGGGGCGGCGGACCCGGCCGGTGACGACGACTCCCGCGGCCAGCGCCACCCCCAGCAGCAGGTTGAGCCAGAAGATGGCCCGCCAGTCGGCCACCGCCAGCACCGCGGCGCCCGCCAGCGGCCCCAGCACCGCACCGGCCTCCTGCACCGCCCCCACGACGCCCAGCGGGACCGCCCGGCGCTCCGGCGGCCAGCGGTCGGCGACGAGCGCGAGGGTGGCCGGCACCAGGCCACCGGCGCCGATGCCCTGCAGGCCGCGGCCGGCCACGGCGGGGCCGAGCGCCGTCGCCGTCGCCGTCAGGAGCGAGCCGAGGGCGAACAGCAGCAGGCAGCCGATGAGCACCGGGGCCCGCCCCCGCAGGTCGGCCAGCCGGCCGAGCAGCGGCAGGGTGGCTGTGTAGCCGAGGAGGAACCCACCCACGATGGGCGTCGCCCGCTGCAGCTCGTCCAGCCCCACCCCGACCCCCGTGAGGATGTCGGGGAGCGCCAGGACGACGACGTAGGTGTCGGCCGCCGTGACCAGCACGGCGAGGGTGGCGAGGACGATCGCAGCCATCCCCGGCTGCGGCCGGGGAGGCGCGGCCGCGGGCTCAGCCGGTCGGCGGCGCGCTGATCTCGACATCGGCCCCGAAGTCGCTGAGCTCGAGGAGGTAGGTGGCGTCGGTGCCGGCCTCGAAGAACGGGCCGGTGAGCTCCGCGCGGCGCAGCTCACCGCTCTCCGTGGCGACCGAGAACCGCGCCTGCACGGGCTGGCTGGGGTCCTGGCTGGTGAGGACGTCCTGCACGAGGTCGCCGGGCAGCTCGGCGGTGACCTCGCGGACCACCACGCCGTCGACCCGCCGTTCCTCCCCCAGTTCCGCCGAGTCGGCCTCGGCGAGCAGTTGGGAGATGCCGGTCTCGGGGTCGAGCAGCGCACCCGGGTCACCGATGCCGAACTGGGCGGGGTCGATCACGCTGAACCCGCTGGTGAACGGCAGCTGCGCGTACACGGTCCCGTCGACCGAGACCACCTGAAGGTCCAGGCTGGACCCGAGCGCCCGCACCTGCAGGGTCCCGTCGAAGGACGCCGGGCGGGCGATGTCACCCTCACCGCCGACGAGCACGGTCCCGGAGGCCGGGGCGCCGTCGCTGTCGAGCACGAAGTGCGCGCTCTCCGCCTCGTCGAGCGTCCGCTTGGCGCGGTCGAGCAGCTCGGCCGCCGACTCGGCGGGCTCGTCGGATCCGCAGGCAGCGAGCCCCGGGCCGGCCAGCAGGGCCAGCGCCAGCAGCGGGACGGCTCCTCGACGCAGCGACATGGTGCCCCCTCCGTGGACCGGGCGTGCCGGCGTACCGACGACGGACCCTAGCGCGGCGCCGCCCCGGGCCCCGCGCGGGACACCGTGCGGCGAGGCGGCCCGGGTCAGCGGACGGTGGCCGCCCGCGCGGCGATCTTCGCGGCGACCTTCGCGCGGTTGCGCTCCGGCAGCACGTCGAGGGCGGCCGCCGTCTCGGGCAGGCGGTGCTTCTGCGTCGTCCAGGCGCGGAACACGAGGCCGATGGTGACGCCGTGGTCCGGCCGCGCGACCACCTCGACGGCGTCGCCGGCGCCCAGCTCACCGGCCTCGATCACCCGGAGGTAGGCGCCCGGGGCGCCCCGCGCGGTGAAGCGCCGGACCAGCTGGCGCTCGTCCCAGAACCGGGCGAAGTTGGCGCACGGGATGCGAGGGGCGGTCACCTCGAGCAGCGCCGTCCCGACCCGCCACCGCTCGCCCAGGACGGCGCATGTGAGGTCCAGCCCGGTGGTCCGCAGGTTCTCGCCGAACATCCCCGGCGGCAGCTCGCGGCCGAGCTCCGCGATCCAGAAGTCGGCGTCCTCCTGGGCGTAGGCGTAGACCTGCTGGCCGTCCCCGCCGTGGTACCTGCGGTTGACCTGGACGTCGCCGGCGAGCCCCAGTTCCCCGACGGCGACCCGCCCCGGCACCGGTCGCTTGGCGATGCCGCTGCGGTTCGGCTTCCGGTCGGGCAGCGGCAGCAGGTCGGCCCCGGACACGCAGACGGCGTCGACCCGCCCGGTCACTTCGGCTTGGCCGACGCGGTGGACTCGTTGGTGGAGAGCGCGGCGACGAACGCCTCCTGGGGGACCTCGACGCGGCCGACCATCTTCATCCGCTTCTTGCCCTCCTTCTGCTTCTCCAGCAGCTTCCGCTTGCGGGTGATGTCACCGCCGTAGCACTTGGCGAGGACGTCCTTGCGGATGGCGCGGACGGTCTCGCGGGCGATGACCCGGGAGCCGACGGCGGCCTGGATGGGCACCTCGAACTGCTGCCGCGGGATGAGCTCGCGCAGCTTGCCGGCCATCATCACGCCGTAGCTGTAGGCCTTGTCCTTGTGCACGATCGCGCTGAACGCGTCGACGGCCTCGCCCTGCAGCAGGATGTCCACCTTGACCAGCGAGGACTCCTGCTCGCCCGCCTCCTGGTAGTCCAGCGAGGCGTAGCCGCGGGTGCGCGACTTCAGCGCGTCGAAGAAGTCGAAGATGATCTCGCCGAGCGGCAGGGTGTAGCGCAGCTCGACCCGGGACTCGCTCAGGTAGTCCATCCCCCCGAGCTGCCCCCGGCGGCCCTGGCAGAGCTCCATGATCGCGCCGGTGTAGTCGCTGGGCGCGATGACGGTGGCGTTGACGACCGGCTCGTAGACGCGGTCGATCTTGCCTTCGGGCCAGTCGCTGGGGTTGGTCACCGTGTGCTCGGTGCCGTCCTCCATGATCACCCGGTAGACGACGTTGGGCGCCGTCGAGATCAGGCTGATGCCCGCCTCGCGCTCCAGCCGCTCGCGCACGATCTCCAGGTGGAGCAGGCCGAGGAAGCCGACGCGGAAGCCGAAGCCCAGGGCCGCCGAGGTCTCCGGCTCGTAGACCAGCGCGGCGTCGTTGAGCAGCAGCTTGTCCAGCGCCTCGCGCAGCAGCGGGTACTCGCTGCCGTCGATCGGGTAGAGCCCGGAGTAGACCATCGGCCGGGGGTCGCGGTAGCCACCGATCGACTCCGTCGCGGGCTTGTGCTGGAGCGTGACCGTGTCGCCGACGCGGGACTGGCGGACGTCCTTCACGCCGGTGATGAAGTAGCCGACCTCGCCGACACCCAGGGAGTCCACCGGCTTGGGCTCGGGCGAGATGACCCCGATCTCCAGCAGCTCGTGCGTGGCGCCGGTGGACATCATCTTGATCTTCTCGCGGGCCGAGATGCGGCCGTCGACCACGCGGACGTAGGTGATGACGCCGCGGTAGATGTCGTAGACCGAGTCGAAGATCATCGCCCGGGCCGGCCCCTCGGCCACGCCGGTCGGAGCGGGGATGTCGGTGACGATCCGGTCGAGCAGCTCCGGGACGCCCGCTCCGGTCTTGCCGCTGACCCGCATGACGTCGTCGGGGTCGCAGCCGATGATGTGCGCGATCTCCGCGGCGTACTTCTCCGGCTGGGCGGCCGGCAGGTCGATCTTGTTGAGGACCGGGATGATCGTGAGGTCGTTCTCCAGCGCCAGGTACAGGTTCGCCAGCGTCTGGGCCTCGATGCCCTGCGCCGCGTCGACCAGCAGCACCGCGCCCTCGCAGGCGGCCAGCGACCGGGACACCTCGTAGGTGAAGTCCACGTGGCCGGGGGTGTCGATCATGTCGAGCACGAACTCGGTGCTGGTGTCCTCGCCGGTCCGCGGCGTCCACGGCAGGCGGACGTTCTGCGCCTTGATGGTGATGCCGCGCTCGCGCTCGATGTCCATGCGGTCGAGGTACTGGGCGCGCATCTTCCGGCCCTCGACGATTCCGGTGACTTCCAGCATCCGGTCGGCCAGCGTCGACTTGCCGTGGTCGATGTGGGCGATGATGCAGAAGTTCCGGATGCGGGCCGGATCGGTGGCAGCAGGAGTCGTCACAGTGCCGCCATCGTCCCACGTCCGCGCGCCGGGTCGGAGACGGGCGCGTCCCCGGGTGCGTCCAGGGTGTGCTGGACGTCGCCGGACGGCGGGTTGGGGTGGCCGCGGGGGCGCTGGTATCTTTGCAGGCCGGTCCTGTGGCGCACGCCGCCCGGACGCACGAACGACTGTCAGAAGTACTCCCTCCTGTCGAGACACCGAGGCTCACGCGTGGCGAACATCAAGTCCCAGATGAAGCGGATCAAGACCAACGAGAAGGCGCGCCAGCGCAACGTCGCGGTCAAGTCCGCCCTCAAGACGGCCGTCCGGCGGGTGCGCACCGCCGCCGAGTCCGGGGACGCCGCGGCCGCGACCGCCGCCTACCAGGCCGCCGCCAAGCAGCTGGACAAGGCCGCCAGCAAGGGCGTCATCCACAAGAACCAGGCCGCCAACCGCAAGTCGGGTCTGGCGAAGCTCACCACCGGTCTCTGATCGGCCCGCGTCCCGCCGGACGCGCACGCTCCACGACGAGCCCCCTCCCCTCGCGGGACGGGGGCTCGTCGCGTCCTTGCCCGCCTTCGCCGCCGGCCCTCGAGCAGTGGTGTCCGGACCCGCCAGCCGCCTGACGTCCCGCGGCTGACCGGCGCCGGACGCCCGTGCCGACTCACCGGCCGGCGCGCACCCGCCCCCGACCGGTCTCCGTCCGGATGGTGACGATGCGCCGGATGGCCCGCTCCAGGGCGTAGTCGGCGCTGGCCGCGGCGCCCTTGACGTCGGCATTCAGATCCGCGGCCACGCCCAGGGCCAGCTGCAGCCCCTCGATGCTCCAGCCGCGCGCCTGCGCCTGGGCCTTCTTCACCTTCCACGGCGGCATCTTCAGCGTGCGCGCGAGGTCGCCGGGGTTCGTCGAGCTGAGCGAGGCCACCCGTGCGGCGGTGCGCACGCCGTCGGCGATCGCGTCGGCGATGAGCACGTGCGCGACCCCTCGCTCGAGCGCCCAGCGGAGCATCTCGATCGAGCCGGCGCGGTCACCGGTCAGCACGCGCTCGGCCACGGTGAACCCGGTGACCTCGGCCTGGCCGCGGTGGAACCGGGCGACGTCCTCGGCGTCGATGCTGCCGCCGAAGTCGGAGACCAGCTGGCCCGCGGCGGCCGACAGCGACCGCAGGTCCGCGCCGATGGCGTCCACCAGGGCGGTCACCGCGTCGGGGGTGATCCGCCCGCCCAGCTGGCGCACCTCGTTCCTGACGAAGGCGATGCGGTCGCCGACGGAGGAGACCTTGGGGCACTCGTCCACCGCGGCGCCGGCGGCCTTGAACGCCTTGACCAGCGCCTCGTTCCGCTTGCCGCCGTTGTGGACGATGACGAGCGTCAGGTCGGGGTCGGGCACCTTCGCGTAGCCGGCCAGCGCATCGGCCAGCGCGGTGGCGGACTCCTGGACGCCGGTGACGACGACCAGCCGGTGACCGCCGAACAGGGACGGCGCCAGCACGTCGGCCAGCTCCCCCACGGGCAGCCCCGTCGCCGCCAGCTCGTGCACCTCGCCGTCGGGGTGGCGGGCGAGCACCGCCCGGCGCACGGCCGCGACGGCGCGGGAGCGCAGCAGCTCCTCCTCGCCGATCACCACCCGCAGGCGCGACGTGGGCTCGACGGGGGTGGCAGGCACCTCCGCATGGTCGCACGCGCCACCGACGGCCCGCGGCGACCGCCCGGGGCCCCGCGAGCACGTCCGGGAGCCCGGGCGCCGGCGGCGCGGGCACCGCTGCCGACGCCTGGCCGCCGCTGTCCGCGCCCCGGGCGGCGATCCCCCAGCCCCCGGCCGCGCCGACCACCGCGAGGTCGCCCTCCCGGTCGGTGCGGTGCACGCGCGTGCCGGCGGCGGCCAGCCAGTCGAGCAGCCGCGGCGCCGGATGGCCGTAGCCGTTGCCGGCGCCGACGGAGACGAGCGCGCTGCGGGCCCCGACGGCCGCCAGGAACGCCGGGTCGGCGTCGCCGCTGCCGTGGTGGGGGACCTTGAGCACGTCCGCCTGCAGGTCCACGCCGGCGCGCAGCAGCGCGGCCTCCTCGTCGGCGCCGATGTCGCCGGTGAGCAGCACCCGCACCCCTGCGACGGTCAGCCGGACGACGAGGGAGAGCCCGTTGGGGTCGTCGGCCGCGGTGATCCGGCGCGGGTCGGGTGCGAGGACCTCCAGGACCGCACCGGCCACGGTGCGGCGGTCCCCGGGGACGAGCACCTCGCGGGTGCCGCCGGCGCGCCGTACGAGGCCGTCGACGACCGGCGCCCGGTCGTCGACCGGCGAGAGGGCGCCGCCGGCCACCACGCCCACCGTGCGGCCCCCGAACGCGCCGGCGAGGCCTCCGACGTGGTCGGCGTCCAGGTGCGAGAGGAGCACCAGGGGCAGCGCGTCGATGCCCAGCCGGTCGAGGCAGCCGTCGATCGCGGCGGGATCCGGGCCGGCGTCGACCAGCACCCCTCGCCCGCCCCCGACCGGCAGCACCAGCCCGTCGCCCTGCCCCACGTCGCACGCCACCAGCAGCGCGCCGGCCGGTGGCCAGCCGTCGAGCTGCTGGCGCAGCGGCCAGCCCACCACCACCAGCCCGAGCAGAGCGGCCAGTGCGAGCGGCCGCGCCCGGGGGAAGCGCCACAGCAGGAGGCCGGCGGCCAGCAGGAGGACGGCGAGCAGCAGCGCCCCGACCGTGCCGGCCGGCCAGCCGGCGACGGCGTCCGGCGCCGCGGCGGCGCGCTCGGCCACGAGCACGATCCAGCGCACCGGCCACCCGGCGAGCCCGACCAGCACGTCACCGACCCGGGGCAGCACCAGACCGGCCGGGGCGGCCAGCAGCCCGAGGACCGTCGCCGGTGGCACGGCCGGCGCCGCGAGCAGGTTGGCCGGTACCGACACCAGGCTCACCGTGCCGGTCAGGCCGGCGATCACCGGGGCGGTCGCGAGCCCGGCGGCCACGCTCACCGCGACGGCATCGGCCGCCCACGCGGGCCAGCCCCGCTCCCGGAGCCTGCGCGCCCACGGCGGTGCGAGCAGCACGATGGCCGCGGTCGCCACGACGGACAGCGTGAAGCCCGGGTCGCGCGCGAGCCCGGGCTCGACCAGGAGGAGCACGGTCACCGCGGCACCCAGCGCCGGCAGCGCCGCCCGGGAGCGACCGGAGGCGAGCGCGAGCAGGGTGACCGCCCCCATGGCGGCCGCCCGGAGCACGCTCGCGCTCGGCCGGGCCAGCACCACGAACCCGACCAGCGCGAGCGCGCCCGCCAGCGCCTGGACCCGACGGTCGACCGCGCGGCGCCGCAGCGGCCGGAGCACGCCGGCGATCACGATCGCCACGTTGGCGCCCGAGACGGCGGTGAGGTGGGCCAGGCCGGCCCGCTGGAACTCCTCGTCCAGCACCGGGTCCATCCGGCTGGTGTCGCCGACCACCAGCCCCGGCAGCAGACCACCCGCCCGGTCGTCGAGCACCCGTCCCGAGGTGGCACCCAGGGATTGCCGGACGTCGCCCGCGACGCGCTGGACCGCTCCCGGCCCGCCGACCGGCTCCGGCGGGCCGCGGGCGGAGAGCACCGCCACCACGTCGTCGCCGGGCTCGGGCAGCGCGACGCCCGCGCGCGCCCGGAGCTCCTGCCCGGGCAGCAGACCCGCCCAGCCCTCGGCAGGTGCGAAGACCAGGACCGCGTCGTCCAGGTGGTGCACGGTGCCGCCGCCGGCCAGCGTGGTCACGTCGGCCTCGAGGAGCACGCGCGGCGGACCGGCGCCGGCCGCCAGCACGTGCGGGTCGGCGCGCACCGCGAGGGTCACCTGCACGCTGCCGCCCGCCTCGGCAGCCGCCCGCAGCGGGGACGCGTCCCGGGCCGCTGCCCGCACGGCCCCGGTGCCTGCGCCGGCGGCGACGCCGGCCAGGACGACGAGGGCGACCGTTCCCGCCGGACCCCGGCCGCGCACCAGGACCGCGGCCGCGACCAGCGCCGCCCCGGCGAGCGCGGCCAGCGCGGGCCACCGCAGCAGCGGGGCGGCCAGGCCCGTGCCCCACACCGCGGCCGCGAGCGGCCAGAGCCGCAGGTCCAGCACCCGCGGGCGGAGGGCGGGTGCGCTCACACCCGCACCAGCTCGGCGAGCTCCGCGGCCTTGGCCGGCCCGATGCCCGGCACCTCGTCGAGCTCCTCGACGCTGCGGAAGGAGCCGATGCGGGCCCGGTGGTCGATGATCCGCTGGGCCAGCACCGGGCCGATCCCCGGCAGGGCGTCGAGCTCGGCAACGCCCGCGGTGTTCAGGTCCACGCGTCCCCCGGCACCCCCGGCACCTGGCGCGGCGGGCGGCCCGCCGGCAGCTGCCCCGGGGACGCCCACGGCGATCTGCTGCCCGTCCGCGAGGGGTGCGGCGAGGTTCACCGAGGCGGGGTCGGCCTCGGGCAGCAGCCCACCGGCCGCCTCGACGGCGTCGGCGACCCGCGACCCGGCGGCCAGCGTCACCAGGCCGGGGCGGGCCACCTGACCGACGACCGAGACCACCACGGGGTGGGACGTCCCGGCCACCTCGCCCACCGGGGCCCCGGCCGGTGCGGCGCCGCTCGTCGCGGCCGGAGAAGGCACAGGAGCAGCTGCCGGCTCCACCCGGGGCCGCTCCGCCCAGGTCCAGGCGAGCAGGAGCAGGACCGCGCCCACAGCAGCGGTCCAGACGGCGCGCCCGCCCACCCGGCCGGCGTCCCAGCGCGGCGTCGTCCCCGGCGCCCGGTGCCGCCCTCCGCGGGCTGGCCGGTCCCGGGGGGCCTGGACGTGCACCGGCACCGTGATCCGGTCGTCCACGCGCCAGGCGAGGTCGTCGTCGTCCCCGGGCAGCCAGCCGCCCTCGACCGGGCGGGGCTCGGCCAGGACGGCGCGCAGCCGGGCACGGATGACGTCCGCGTCGTCGTCGCGGCGGGCAAGCAGGCGCACCCCGGCGACGCTAGGGAGCCGCGCCTCCTCCGCACCGGGTCACGGCGGACCTGTGGACGAGACCGCCGGCTGTGGACGGGCAGAGCCCGGTTCCGGGCGGGCCACCTCATCCTGTGCCGGTGCAGCCCCGCCCGCGCTCAGTCCGCGCTCTCGTCCGCCTGCTCGGCAGCGTCGTCCGACGGCTCCGGCCCGGTGGCGACGACCACCCCGACCGCTCCCGGCCCGACGTGCGCGCCGATCGCGGCCCCGAGCTCGCTCACGTGCAGCTCGCGCAGCCGGGGCACCCGCGCCCGCAGCTCGGCGACGAGCCGGTCCGCGCGCTCGGCCGCCGCGAGGTGGTGCACGGCGAGCGACACCTCGCGCTCCCCCGCGTGCTCGACGACGTGCTGGACGAGGTGGGCCAGCGCCCGCGCCGAGGTGCGCACCTTCTCCAGCGGCACCACCCGGCCGTCGACCACGTGCAGCACCGGCTTGACCGCCAGCGCCGAACCGAGGACGGCGGCCGCGGAGCCGATCCGCCCGCCCCGGCGCAGGTGCTCCAGCGTGTCGACGACGAAGAACGTGCGGGTGCGCGCCGCGGCCTCCCGCGCCACCCGCGCCACCGTGTCCCGGTCGGCGCCACCCGCGGCCGCCCGGGCGGCGTCCAGGACGGCGAACCCGGTGCCCATCGCGGCCGAGCGGGAGTCGACGACGGAGACGACGTGCTCCCCCACCTGCGAAGCGGCGACGCGGGCGGCGTCCCAGGTGCCCGAGAGGTCCGCGGACAGGTGGACCGAGACCAGCCGGTCGGCCCCCGCCTCCAGCGCGGCCCGGTAGGCGGCGACGAAGTCCCCGGGCGTGGGCCGCGAGGTGGAGACCCGCTGGCCACGCGTCGACAGGGCCTTCGCGACGTCCTCGGAGCTGACGTCCTCGCCCTCCCGACCCGACCGGCCGGCCAGGACGACGTAGAGCGGGACGACCCGGACGCCGTACTCGTCGGCGATCGCTCGCGGCAGGTAGGCCGTCGAATCGGTGAGGACGGCGACGGGCACCCGGCGAGGCTAGCTGCCGCGCTCCACCGGGGCGTGCACGGTCGGAGCGGGGAGGGTCAGCCGACGGCGTCGGCATCCTGGGCCGGCCCGTCGCCGGCGGCGCCCGGAGCACCCTGCTCCGGGTCGGCGCGGCGCTGCTCCGCCCCGGGGACGACCAGGCCCTCCGGGAGCGGGCCGGCCGACGCGTTGTGCCGCAGGAGCCGCCACCGGCCGCTCTGGCGGGCGAGTTCGCTCCACGCGCAGTTGCCCAGCGGGCCGAACACCCGCCGGTGGTCGGGGCCGAGCTCCAGCAGCGCCTCGATCAGCCGGCCGCTCGTGCCGCCGTGGGTCACCACGACGGCCACCTCGGCCGGCGGCAGGTCGGCGAGCGCGGCGAGCACCCGGGCGACGACGGCCGGGGCCTCCTCACCGCCGCGGCCGCGCACCGGGCGCCCGGCCAGCCAGTCCGCGTACTGCTCGGGGTACCGGTCGGCGACCTCCTCGCGGGTCAGCCCCTCCCAGGAGCCCATGCCGTGCTCGCGCAGCCGGGGGTCCAACCGCAGCGGCACGTCCAGCACCGACGTCAGGGCCCGCGCGGTGTCCGCCGCCCGCTCCAGGTCGCTGGCCACCACCGCGGTGGACCGGCCGGTCAGCCCGGCGGCCACCACCAGGTGCGGCGCGGCGTGGGCCGCCTGGGCCCGGCCGACCGCATCCAGCGGCGGGTCGAGCTGCCCCTGGAACCGCCCGGCCGCGTTCCACCCGGTCCGCCCGTGCCGCCAGACGACGAGGCGGGTCACCGGCAGCTCGGGCAGGGCCGGGGCCGTCACTGGCCGGCCGTCTCCGCGACGGACGGGGAGCCGGGGTCCGCCGCGTCGCCGGTGGCGGAGGCGGGGAGGGAGGCGTCGGTGAAGGGGATGCTCGGGCAGTCCTTCCACAGGCGCTCGAGGGCGTAGTAGGCCCGTTCCTCGGCGTGCTGCACGTGCACCACGACGTCGACGAAGTCCAGCAGCACCCAGCGCGCCTCGGCGACGCCCTCGCGGCGGACCGGCTTCACGCCGTGCTCCCGGAGCCGCTCCTCGACCTCGTCGACGATCGCCTGGACCTGCCGCTCGTTGGGTGCGGAGGCGAGGACGAAGGCGTCGGTGATGGCGAGCCGCTCGCTGACGTCGACGATCGTGACGTCGGTGGCGAGCTTGTCCGCGGCCGCCTGGGCGGCGCGCAGCGCGGTCTCCCGGGCCTCGGGCGAGGCGGTCATTCGGGCACCTCCTGGAGGTGGGACGTCGTGGGTGCGGTGCGCACGCCGGCGCTGTCGGGGCTGTTCCCCGAGCCGGCCGGGGGGCGGTCGTAGGTGGGGCGGTCGCCCACCGGGCGGCCGTCGCGGCCCGGCCCTGGGGCCGGGCGCCGCGCGGGGCTCCGGTAGAGGCCGCGCTTCTCGATGTACTGCACGACGCCGTCGGGCACGAGGTACCAGACCGGCATCCCGCGGCCCACCCGGTCGCGGCAGTCGCTCGAGCTGATCGCCAGCGCGGGGATCTCCACGAGGCTGACCCCGCCCTCGGGCAGGTGGCTGTCGGCCAGCGTGTACCCGGGCCGGGTCACCCCGATGAAGTGCGCCAGCTCGAAGCACCGGGCGCCGTCGCGCCAGGTCATGATCTGCGCCAGGGCGTCGGCTCCGGTGATGAAGAAGAGCTCGGCCCCCGGGCGCTGGGCCTGCAGATCGGTGAGGGTGTCGAAGGTGTAGGTGGGCCCGCCGCGGTCGATGTCGACCCGGCTCACGGAGAACCGCGGGTTGGACGCCGTCGCGATGACCGTCATGAGGTACCGGTCCTCGGCCGGGCTGACCACCTGGTCGCTCTTCTGCCACGGCTCGCCGGTGGGCACGAACACGACCTCGTCGAGCCCGAACAGCCCGGCGACCTCGCTGGCGGCGACCAGGTGCCCGTGGTGGATGGGGTCGAAGGTCCCACCCATCACGCCGACTCGTCGTCCCGCCACCGCGCGAGCGTATCCGGGACGCGCGGAACCGCGCCGCGAGGACCGGCTGCACGGGCGACCGGCTCCCCCGTGCAGCCGGTCGCCGTCCGGCCGCACCGCGCGGCCGGCGGGTGGTCGACATGTCGACACCGGGCTGACCAACGGCCGCGACGGCTCCCGGTTACGGCCGGCACGCCGGGAACCACGCTGTGCACGCCGTTCGTGACAGTGCCGGAGGGCCGACACGTCGACACGTCGACAGCTCGAGTGCCCGCACGTCGACGGAGCTGAGCCTGCCGGCGCGTCAGAGCGTGGTGACGAAGTCGGCCAGCTGGGCGGCGTTGCGGCACTCCACCATGTCGATGACCTCGCCGTACCGGTCCGCGGCGGAGTCCCCGCTGCCCCACAGCCGGCGCGGCTCGGGGTTCAGCCAGTGCGCCGACCGGGCCTTGCCCACCAGGCCCGCCAGCACCGGGACGCCCGGCTGCCGGTAGTTGGTCCGCCCGTCGCCGAGCACGAGCAGCGAGGTCTTCGGCCCCACCGCCGACGCCCAGCGGTCGGCGAACACGTCCAACGCGGTGCCGTAGTCGCTGTGCCCGTCGAAGCCGACCACCTGCGCCTCCCGGCCGATCCGCGCGATGGCGTCGGCGACGTCGACGCCCGGCCGGAAGAAGCGGGTCACCTCGTCGGTGGAGTCGACGAACGCGAACGCCCGCACGCCGGTGAAGTGCTCCCGCAGCGCCTGGGTGAGCATCAGGGTGAAGTGGCTGAAGCCGGCCACCGAGCCGCTGACGTCGCAGAGCACGACCAGCTCGGGCTTGTGCACCTTGCGCGGCCGGTGGTGGGTGACGACGGGGACCCCGCCGGTGCCGAGCGAGGCCCGGACCGTCTTGCGGAAGTCGAGCCGGCCCTGGCGTCCCATCTTCCGGCGCGCCGAGAGCCGGACGGCGAGCCGGCGGGCCAGCGGGGCGACCGCGCGCCGCAGCTCCGCCAGGTCGGAGGACTGGGCGCGGAGGAAGTCCACCTGGTCGGCCAGCGGGCGCACGGCGTTCTTCGCGACGCGGTCGCGGCCCTTCTCCGCCGCCGTCCGCCGCCGCACCTCGGCCTCGACCGCGGTGCGGAACGCCGCCAGCCGGTCGCGCACGGTCTGCCGCGCCACCTGCTCGGCCAGCCCACCGCGGTCGCCGCCACCGAGCAGCCCGGCGAGCAGCTGGGCCACGAGCGTGTCCGGCGAGAGCGCCCGCATGACCCGGTAGCTGAAGTAGGACTGCCCCGAGGGCGTCGGCTGCCCCTGGCCGAGCTGGTCGACGGCGTCCCGCGCGAACCGGCGCAGCGCCTCGGGATCGCCGTCCTGCAGCAATCGCAGCAACTCGGCACGCATGAGCTCGGCCAGCGCCGCGTCGTCCGGCACGTCGAGCGTGGACTCCCCCGGCTCCCCCGCGCCCTCGCCGTCCTCGGCCTCCGGTGCCGGCCGGTCGCCCAGCGGCCACCACAGGTCGAAGAGCACGTCGTACGTCGGCCGCTGGGCCGCGCGCTGGAGCAGCACGGCGGCCAGCCCGTGGCGCAGCTGCTCCCGGTCGAGCAGGTCGACGACGGTGAGGATCTCCGCGGCGTCGACGGCCTGGCTGATGCCGACCGGGATGCCGGCCTCGCGCACCGCCCGCACGAACCCGTCCAGGTGCCCGGCGAGCCCCCCGGGCTCCCTCCGGATCCCCTGCGGAGCAGCGTCCATCAGTTCAGCCGCAGCTCGGCCGCGGCCCGGGTCTGGTCGCTGGCGTGCTTCAGCACGACGCCCAGCGTGGCAGCCATGGCCGGCTCGTCGAGGGTGTCCAGACCGAGCTCGAGCAGGGTCTGCGCCCAGTCGAGGGTCTCCGAGATCGACGGCGACTTCTTCAGCTCCAGCCCGCGGAGCGCCCGGACGGTGGCCACCAGCTGGTCGGCCAGCCCTGATGCGAGGTCGGGCACCCGGGAGAGCACGATCTCCCGCTCCCGCTCCGCGCTCGGGTAGTCCAGCGCCAGGTACAGGCAGCGCCGCTTGAGCGCCTCGGAGAGCTCGCGGGTGGCGTTGGACGTGAGGACGACGGTCGGCCGGCGGGTCGCGGTCACCGTGCCCAGCTCGGGGATGGTCACCTGGAAGTCGCTGAGCACCTCGAGCAGCAGGCCCTCCACCTCGACGTCGGCCTTGTCGGTCTCGTCGATGAGCAGCACGGTCGGCTCGGTGCGGCGGATCGCGGTGAGCAACGGGCGGGCGAGCAGGAACTCCTCGCCGAAGATGTCGTCGTGGACGGTGTCCCAGTCCGCGCCGCCCTCGGCCTGGGACGCCTGGATGCGCAGCAGCTGCTTCTTGTAGTTCCACTCGTACAGCGCCCGGGCCTCGTCCAGGCCCTCGTAGCACTGCAGCCGGATCAGCTCCGACCCGGTCGCCGTCGCCAGCGCCTTGGCCAGCTCGGTCTTGCCCGTGCCCGCCGGCCCCTCGACGAGCAGCGGCTTGCCGAGGCGGTCGGCGAGGAAGACCGTCGTCGCGATCTGCGCGTCGGGCAGGTACCCCGCGGTGGACAGCCGCTTGCTGACGTCCGCGACCGACGAGAAGTGCGGGGACTGGGACGGCGGGCGGGGCATGCGGCTCCTCGTGCTGGGGGCGGGGTCAGCGCGTGTGGCCGGACCCCGTGACGACGTAGGTGGTGGAGGTCAGCTCGGGCAGGCCGAGCGGGCCCCGGGCGTGCAGCTTCTGGGTGGAGATGCCGATCTCGGCGCCGAAGCCGAACTCGCCGCCGTCGGTGAACCGGGTCGAGGCGTTGACCAGCACGGCCGCGGCGTCCACCCCGGCGGTGAACTCGGCGATGGCGCGGGCGGAGTCGGCGACGATCGCCTCGGTGTGGCCGGTGCTCCAGCGCGCGATGTGGTCCAGCGCCTGCGGCAGGTCGTCGACCACGCGCACCGCCATGTCCATCGACAGGTACTCGGTGCCCCAGTCCTCGTCGGTGGCCGGGACGACGCCGCCGTGGGCCGAGCGCGCCGCGTCGTCGCCGTGGAGCGCGACGCCGGCGTCGGCCAGCGCGGCGAGCAGCCGCGGAAGGAAGGGCACGTCACGGTGCACGAGCAGCGTCTCGGCGCTGTTGCAGACGCTCACCCGGTGGGTCTTGGAGTTCAGCACGACCGCCTCGGCGATCTCCGGGTCGGCCGAGGCGTCCACGTACACGTGGCAGTTCCCCTCGCCGGTCTCGATCACCGGCACCCGCGACTCCCGAACCACCCGCTGGATGAGCGAGGCACCGCCGCGGGGGATGACGACGTCGACCAGGCCCCGGGCGTTCAGCAGCTCCCCCACCGACGCGCGGTCGGCCGGGAGGAGCTCGACGAAGCCGGCCGGCAGGCCCGCCTTCTCCCCCGCCTCGGCGAGGACGGCGAGCAGCGCGGTGTTGGTGCCGAACGCCGAGGCCGAGCCGCGCAGCAGGGCCGCGTTGCCGCTCTTCAGGCACAGCCCCGCGGCGTCGACGGTGACGTTGGGGCGGGCCTCGTAGACGATCCCGACGACGCCGAGCGGCACGCGGACCTGCTTGAGCTCCAGCCCGTTGGGCAGCCGGGACCCGCGGACGACGTCGCCCACCGGATCGGGCAGGGCGACCAGCTGGCGCAGCGCGTCGGCGACCCCGGCGATCCGGCCGGCGTCCAGCCGCAGCCGGTCGACGATCGCCTCAGGCGTGCCGTCGGCCCGCGCGGCGGCGACGTCGGCCGCGTTGGCGGTCAGGATCGCGTCGGCGCGCTCGACCAGCGCATCGGCCATCGCGGCCAGCGCGGCGTCCTTGGTGTCGGTCGGCAGGGTGCGCAGCACCCGGGCGGCGGCCTTCGCGCGGAGCGCGGCGGCACCGATGAGCGGCAGGCCGGAGACGTCGGACACACCGAGAGGATACGCGCGCGTCCGCACGGGCTCCCCGGTGCGACCGGGCGCCGGTCACACCGGATCCTGTGTGAGAATGATTCCCATGCACACCTCCTCGCTCCGCCGCAGCGCCGCCGTCCTCGGCTCGGCCGCCTGCCTGCTCCTGGCCGGTTGCGGCTCCACCACGGGGACCGACGAGGCCTCCGGCGCAGCGGGTGAGGGCGAGCTGTCCGTGCTCGCCGGCTTCTACCCGCTCCAGTGGGCCGCCGAGCAGGTCGGCGGCGACCGCGTGTCGGTCTCCTCGGCCACCCCGCCCGGCGCCGAGCCGCACGACCTCGAGCTCACCCCCCGGGACGTCGCCGCGATCTCCGA
This sequence comes from Blastococcus sp. SYSU DS0669, assembly GCF_054050895.1. Lineage (NCBI taxonomy): Bacteria > Bacillati > Actinomycetota > Actinomycetes > Geodermatophilales > Geodermatophilaceae > Blastococcus > Blastococcus sp. SYSU DS0669. The sequence goes on from NZ_JBJHAE010000002.1 coordinate 25,087, forward strand.
GGCGGACCTGGTCGTCCACCTGGAGGGCTTCCAGCCGGGCCTGGACGAGGCGGTCGCCTCCGAGGCCGCCGACGCCGCCTGGGACGCCGGGCAGGCCGCCGACCTCTCGCTGACCACCGCGGGCGAGCACGACCACGCCCACGAGGAGGAGCAGCACGCCGAGGAGGAAGCCCACGCCGAGGAGGAAGCCCACGCCGAGGAGGAGGCCCACGCCGAGGGCGGCGAGACGGTCGACCCGCACTTCTGGCTGGACCCCACCCGCCTGGCCGACGTCGCCGACGCCCTCGCCGACCGGCTCACCGAGCTGGACCCGGACGGCGCGGACACCTACGCGGACAACGCCGCCGCGCTGCGCGCCGACCTCGAGGCCCTCGACGCGGAGATGGCCGCCGCGCTCTCGGGCTGCGCGGTGGACACATTGGTGACGAGCCACGACGCGTTCGGCTATCTCGGCGAGCGCTACGGTCTCGAGGTGGTCGGCATCAACGGTCTCAGCCCGACGCAGGAGCCCAGCGCGGCCCAGCTGGCCGAGATCACCGAGCTGGTGGACGACCGCGGCATCACCACCGTCTACACCGAGACCCTGGTCGACCCGGCGGTGGCCGAGACCGTGGCCGCCGAGGCGGGCGTCGAGACCGCCGTCCTCGACCCGATCGAGGGCCTCACCGACGAGTCGGCCGGGGAGGACTACCTCGAGGTCATGCGCGCCAACCTGGCCACCCTCCAGGAGGGTCAGAACTGCTCGTGACCGGCCGGACCACCGCCGAACGGCTCCCGGCGGAGCCCGGTCACGCGCTCGCGGTCGGGCTCCGCGGCGCCAGCATCGGCTACGGCGACGTCCCCGTCGTCCGGGACGTCGACCTGTCGGTGCGGGCCGGCGAGGCGATCGCCGTCCTCGGGTCCAACGGGTCCGGCAAGACCACCCTCGCCCGCGGCCTCCTCGGGCTCGCCGCCGTGCTGGGCGGCGAGGTGACGGTGCTGGGCGCGCCCGTGGGACGGCTCCGGGAGCGCGGCCGGGTCGGCTACGTGCCGCAGCGGCACACGGTGAGCGGCGCGGTCCCGGCCACCGTCCGCGAGGTGGTCGGCGTGGGCCGGCTCGCCCGGCGCGGGCTGTTCGGCCGCCCGACGGCCGCCGACCGCGCGGCCGTGGCCGACGCCATCGCCGCGGTGGGGCTCAACGACCGGACGCGCGACCCCGTCGCCTCCCTGTCGGGTGGCCAGCAGCGCCGCGTGCTCGTGGCCCGCGCCCTCGCCGCCGAGCCCGAGGTGCTGATCATGGACGAGCCGACCGCCGGGGTCGACGCCGCCAACCAGGCCACCCTCGCCCGGGTCCTGGCCGACGTGTCGGCGAGCGGCACCACGCTGCTGGTCGTCACGCACGAGGCCGGCCCGCTGGCCGGGGTCCTGACCCGCGCGGTGGTCGTCGACCACGGCCGCATCCGCTACGACGGCCCCCTGGCCGAGGCGGGCCCCCTCGCGGGGGACGCGGGCCACCACCACCATCCGGGTGACGACCAGGAGCTGCCGTCGACCGGGTACCGACAGCACCAGCCGTGGGCGCCGTCCCGCCCCGTCCGGACCCACGACGGGGAGCTGTGACGTGGAGATCCTCCAGTACGAGTTCATGCAGCGGGCGCTCCTCGCCTCCCTGATGGTGGGGCTGGCCGCGCCCGCGGTCGGCATCTTCCTGGTGCAGCGCCGGCTGTCACTGCTGGGCGACGGCCTCGGCCACGTGGCGCTGGTCGGCGTCGGGATCGGCGTCCTCACCTCCACCGCGCCGGTCGGCGCCGCCCTCGTGGCCGCCATCGCCGGGGCGGTGCTCATCGAGCTCGTCCGCGCGCGCGGACGCACCAGCGGCGACGTGGCGCTCGCCGTCCTCTTCTACGGCGGCATCGCCGGCGGAGTGGTCCTGCTCAGCCTGGCGCCCCCCGGCCAGGCGACGAACCTCGACGCCTACCTGTTCGGGGCGATCACGACCACGAGCGCCGGGGACCTGGTGGCCTTCGGCGTCATCACCGTGGTCATCCTCTCGGTCGTGTGGCTGCTCGGGCAGCGCCTGTACGCGGTGAGCGACGACGAGGAGTACGCCCGCGCCGTCGGCCTGCCGGTGCTGGCGCTGAACGTCGTGCTGGCCGCGCTGGTCGCCTCGACGGTCGTCCTGTCGATGCGCGTGGTCGGGCTGCTGCTGATCAGCGCGCTGATGATCCTCCCCAGCGCGGTGGCCCAGCTGCTGGCCGGCAGCTTCCGCCAGGCGCTGCTGCTCGCCTGCGGTATCGGCCTGGTGGTCAGCGTCAGCGGCACCACCGCCTCCTACTACACGGGCACGCCGTCGGGCGGCACGATCGTGCTGCTGGCCATCGCGCTGTTCCTCGTCGTCACGCTGGCCGTCGCGATCCGGGACACCACGGCCCGTCGGCGGCACCGGCGTAGGGTCGATCTGCACGTCGCCCACCCCCACGAGCACGGGGAGGACTGCGGCCACCGGGCGGTCTCGCACGGCGACCACGTGGACTACGACCACGACGGCCACCTGCACGCGCCGCACCGGACCGGGTCGGGCGTGCACTACGACGAGCACGGCGAGCACCCGGTGACCACGCCGGCGGAAGGAAAGGCAGGCCGCCCGTGAGCCACCCCGAGGTCGCGCCACCCGCTCGCCGGCAGACCCGCCAGCGCACCGCCGTCCTCGACCTGCTCGACGAGCTCGACGGCTTCCGCAGCGCGCAGGACTTGCACGCCCTGCTCCGCGAGCGCGGGGACTCGGTGGGTCTGGCGACGGTCTACCGGGCCCTGCAGGCGCTGGTCGACGACGGCCTGGTCGACGTCCTGCGCAGCGGCGAGGGCGAGGCCGCCTACCGCCGCTGCTCCCCGGTCCACCACCACCACCTGGTGTGCCGCTCCTGCGGCCGCACTGTGGAGGTCGCCGACCCGCCGGTGGAGCGCTGGGCGGCCAAGGTCGCCGCGGAGCACGGATTCGCCGACGTCCAGCACGAGCTCGAGGTCTTCGGCACCTGCGGGCCCTGCGCCACCGCGCGAAGCTGACCCGCACCCCACGGTCGGTCAGCTCTCGTACGGGGTCGCCGGCGCCTCGATCCTGACCACCGACCGGGCCGCGGCCACCGGCTCCGGGTACCCGCCGCCGGCGTTCTCCCGGGGCGGCGCCCAGCGGCCGACCACCTCGAACCCCTCCGCCAGGTCCTCCGGCCCCCCGGACTGGGCGCGGAGCACTCCGCCACACGTTCGCGGCGAACGTGGTGAGGACGCGTCAGCGGTCGCGCAGCGCCCGCAGGGCAGCCTTCCGGGCGTCGCCGGTCAGCCGGTCCAGGAACACCTTGCCGTCGAGGTGGTCGACCTCGTGCTGCAGGCAGCGGGCCATCAGCCCCTCCCCCTCCAGGCGCAGGGGCGCTCCGTGCACGTCGAACCCCTCGGCGACGCAGCGCATCGCCCGCACCGTCGGCGCCCAGATGCCCGGAACCGACAGGCAGCCCTCGTCGCCGTCCTGGATCTCCTCGGAGCGCTCGACGATCACCGGGTTCACCATGTGCCCGATGACGCCGTCGACGTTGTAGGAGAACGCGCGCACGCCCACCCCGATCTGCGTCGCCGCGACCCCGGCCCGGCCGGGGTGGTCGACGGTGTCCTCCAGGTCGCGGACCAGCGCGGCGAGCCAGTCGTCGAAGACGCGGACCGGGTCGGCGGGGGTGCGCAGCACGGGGTCACCGAGCTCGCGGATGGGGCGGATCGTCACCCGTGCAGTCTCTCAGCCGGGCCGGACGGCTCAGCGCAGGCGTCCGACCAGCACCATCTCGTCGCGGTGCACCACCTCGCGGCGGTGCTCGGGCGGCAGGTCCCCGGTCTTGCGACCGAGCAGCGCGGGCAGCTCGCGGGCGTCGTAGGCGACGAGCCCGCGGGCCACCACCACGCCGTCCGGCCCGACCAGCTCCACCGGGTCGTCGGCGAGGAACTCGCCCGCGACCCCGGTGATGCCGGCCGCCAGGAGCGAGGCGTGCCGCTCCCGGAGCGCCTCGACCGCGCCGTCGTCCAGCAGCAGCCGGCCACGCGGGCGGCTGGCGTAGCGCAGCCAGAACTGACGGGCGCTGGGCCGCTTGCCCATCGGCGCGAACAGCGTGCCCACCCGCTCCCCGTCCAGGGCGCCGGCGGCCTGCGGCGTGGAGGTCACCACCACCGGGACGCCGGCGTGCGCGGCGATGAACGCCGCCTCGACCTTGGTCGCCATCCCGCCGGTGCCGACGCCGTTGCGGCTGGCCGAGCCGAGCGTGACCGACGCCAGGTCCGCGGGGTCGCGCACCGTGTCGACCAGCTGCGCCGGCCCGGTGCGCGGGTCGCCGTCGTACACGCCGTCGACGTCGGAGAGCAGCACCAGAGCGCCGGCCTGCGAGACGTGGGCGACCAGGGCGGCGAGGCGGTCGTTGTCGCCGAAGCGGATCTCCTCGGTGGCCACCGTGTCGTTCTCGTTGACGATCGGCAGCACCCCGAGGTCGAGCAGCCGGTCGACCGTCCGGCGGGCGTTGCGGTAGTGGCTGCGGCGGGTCAGGTCGTCGGCGGTGAGCAGCACCTGGCCGACGGTGATCCCGTGCCGGGCGAACGCGTCCGCGTAGGTCTGCACCAGGCGCAGCTGCCCGACGCTCGCCGCGGCCTGCGCGGTCGCCAGGTCGCGGGGCCGCCCGTCCAGGCCGAGCGGCGCCAGCCCCGCGGCGATCGCCCCGGAGGAGACGAGCACGACCTCCCGGCCCGACGCCCGGACGGCGGCGAGCGCCTCGACCAGCGCGGTGAGGCGCTCGACGTCCAGACCGCCGGGCAGGGTGGTCAGCGACGAGGAGCCGACCTTGACCACGACGCGCCCCGCCCCGGCGATCGCGGGGCGGGCGGCGGCGCGGGTCACCGGGGTTCCTCGCCGGCCCCACCGGGCAGGTCGTCGGCCAGCTCCTCGAGGTCCTCGTCGGTCCAGCCGTCCTCGGAGACCTCGAAGGGCACCCGGCGGGCCCGCTTGGCCGCCAGCCGCTCGGACGCCCCGACCCGCTCGTTGCTCTCCAGCCGGGTGTCGGTGCCGCGCCCCCCGAGGCCCGCGGACTCCTCGACGGTGAGCGTGCCGGCGGGCAGAGTCGGCGCCCAGTCGAAGGTGACGTCGCCGATCGTGACGGCGTCGCCCTCGCGGGCACCGGCCTTCGCCAGCTCCTCCTCGACACCGAGCCGGTTGAGCCGGTCGGCCAGGTAGCCGACGGCCTCGTCGTTGGTGAAGTCGGTCTGCCGCACCCAGCGCTCGGGCTTCACGCCACGGACGACGAACGCCTCCGCGTCGTCGGGGTCGCGCTCGACGGTGAAGCCGGAGTCGTCGACGGCGCGCGGGGTGAGCGTCACCCGCACCGGGGCCGGCGCGGGCAGCGCGGCCCGGTGCTCCTCCACGGCCGCGGCGAGCGCGTACCCGAAGGCGGGCAGCCCCTCGCCGGTGACGGCGCTGATCGGGAAGACCTGCAGCCCGCGCGCCTCCAGGGCGCCGCGGACCAGGTCGACCAGCTCACGGCCGTCGGGGACGTCGATCTTGTTCAGCACGGCGATGCGGAGCCGGCCGACGAGGTCGAGCTCGTCGCCGCCGTACTCCGCGAGCTCGTGCTCCAGCGCGTCGATGTCGGTCTCGGGGTCGCGGCCGGGCTCCATGGTGGCCATGTCGATGACGTGCACGAGGACGGCGCAGCGCTCGACGTGCCGCAGGAACTGCAGGCCCAGGCCCTTGCCGGCCGACGCCCCGGGGATCAGCCCCGGCACGTCGGCCATCGTGTAGACGGTGTCGCCGGAGCGGACGACGCCCAGGTTGGGCACCAGCGTGGTGAACGGGTAGTCGGCGATCTTGGGCCGGGCGGCCGACATCGCGGCGACCAGCGAGGACTTGCCGGCCGACGGGTACCCGACCAGGCCGACGTCGGCGATGCTCTTGAGCTCCAGCACCGCGTCGAACGTCTCGCCCGGCTCGCCCAGCAGCGCGAAGCCGGGAGCCTTGCGGCGGTTGTTGGCGAGCGCGGCGTTGCCCAGCCCGCCCTTGCCGCCGTGGGCCAGGACGACGCGGGTGCCGGCGCCGACCAGGTCGGCGATCTGGCGGCCGTCGGGCGTGCTCACGACCGTGCCCTCGGGAACGCGGAGCACCCGGTCCTCGCCGCGCGCGCCGTGCCGGTTGCTGCCGGCGCCAGGGCGGCCGTTGGCCGCCTTCTGGTGCGGGCGGTGGTGGAAGTCCAGCAGCGTGTGCACGCTGGGGTCCACCTCGAGGACGACGTCGCCGCCGTCCCCGCCGTTGCCCCCGTCGGGGCCGCCGAGCGGCTTGTACTTCTCGCGGTGCACGGAGGACACCCCGTGCCCGCCGTTGCCGGCGGCGACGTGGATGGTCACGCGGTCGACGAAAGCGGCCATAGTCGTGGGGCGGGTGTCCGCCGCCTCCTAGCTAGCTGACAAGCGCCACGAGCGCACGGGCCGATCGGCCCGTGCGCTCGTAGGCGAGACGAATGTGGTGGAACGGCCCCGTCCCGAGGCTCGTCCCGAGCGTGCGAGGGATGGGAGGACGGGGTCCTTTAGTCGACCGCGGTGATGGAGACGGTCTTGCGTCCCCGCCGCGTGCCGAAGGTGACCGAACCCGGCGCGAGCGCGAACAGCGTGTCGTCGCCGCCGCGCCCGACACCGAGGCCGGGGTGGAAGTGGGTGCCGCGCTGGCGGACGATGATCTCGCCGGCCTTCACGACCTGGCCGCCGAAGCGCTTCACGCCGAGGCGCTGGGCGTTCGAGTCGCGGCCGTTCCGGGAGGACGAGGCGCCCTTCTTGTGTGCCATGTCGGCGTCAGCCCTTCGTGATGTCGCGGACCACGACGTCGGTGAGGCGCTGACGGTGCCCCTGACGCTTGTGGTAGCCGGTCTTGTTCTTGAACTTGTGGATGTGGATCTTGGGACCCTTGCCGTGGGCGAGGATCTCACCCGTCACGGTCACCTTCGCCAGGGCCGCCGCATCGCTGGTGACGGTGTCACCGTCGACCAGGAGGATGGCCGGCAGGGTGACGGAGTCGCCAGCCTCACCGGCGAGACGGTTGATCGTGAACGTGTCGCCCACGGCCACCTTGTGCTGGCTGCCGCCAGCCTTCACCACTGCGTACACCACTGACTCCTGTTCGCGTTACTCACGTCGAGCTCTGTGTCCGGCGCGCACGACCGGGGGGCGCCGGGTGCTTGGACGGGCTGCGCACGCCGTCCCGGCGGCGCCCGGAGGCGCCTGCGCGGTGGCGCAGCAACCCGACCAGCGTACCCGAGCCGTGCCGGGCGGTCGAACGTGGTCCCCTGTGACCGTGACCCCGTCCCGGGCGCCGCGTGCGGAACCCGGGACGGGGGCCTCGGTGCTAGGAGACCGGGGGGCCGGCCGGCCGGCTGGCCGCCCGGCGGCGCCGCGGCCGCGTCGCCGCGGCAGGGGCCTCGCCGTTCGCGGGTGCCGGTGCCATCGGGATCTCCTCGGCCGGCGCCGCCTCGGCACCGGCGTCGGCGGCGTGCGCCACCGTCCCGGGGACGGCGTCGGCGGTCGTCGTCACCGGGGTGATCGGCATCGCGTCCTGCTCGGGAGCCTCCACGGCGGCGACCTCACCGGCCGGCAGCACGTCGTCGGCGTCTGTCGCCGCCGCTGCGGGCGTGGTGCCGGGCAGCGGCGGGACCGTCGTCACCGACGCCTCGACCGGCGGCGGCTCGGGCGCCACCGGGGCGACCTCCTCGACCGTGTCCGCCGAGCCGTCGGCCACGGGCTCGCCAACGGGCGCGCCGTCCTCGGCGCGGGTGCCGGCGAGCACGGCGGCGTCCTCGGCCGCGCGCTCCTCCCCCGACTGCCCGCGGTTGCGCCGGCCACGGCTGCGGCGACCGCCGCTGCGGCCACCCTCGGGCGCCTCGCCGTCGCCGGCGGGGGTCTCCGCGGGGACCGGCTGCGCGTCCTCCTCGGCCGGCTCGACGGCGGGAGCCTCCTGGGCGGAGGTCTCCTTGCTCTCCTTGCCTCGGCCGCGCCCGTTCCCGGAGTCCTTGACACCCGGGTCCTTGGCGGCCTCCTTGCCCGAGGAGGCGTTGCCACCCGAGCCACCGCCCCGGCGCTTCTCGTCCACCGGGTCGGTGTGCACGACGATGCCGCGGCCGCGGCAGTGGTCGCAGGCCTCGGAGAAGACCTCGAGCAGGCCCTGGCCCACCCGCTTGCGGGTCATCTGCACCAGGCCCAGCGAGGTCACCTCGGCGACCTGGTGCTTGGTGCGGTCGCGGCCCAGGCACTCGGTGAGCCGCCGCAGCACGAGGTCGCGGTTGCTCTCGAGCACCATGTCGATGAAGTCGATGACGATGATGCCGCCGATGTCGCGCAGCCGGAGCTGGCGGACGATCTCCTCGGCCGCCTCCATGTTGTTGCGGGTGACGGTCTGCTCGAGGTTCCCACCGGAGCCGGTGAACTTCCCCGTGTTGACGTCGACGACGGTCATCGCCTCGGTGCGGTCGATCACCAGCGAGCCGCCCGAGGGCAGCCACACCTTGCGGTCCAGCGCCTTGGTCAGCTGCTCGTCGATCCGCAGGTCGTGGAAGACGTCGCCCTGGCCGGTGTAGCGGGTCAGCCGCTCGGTCAGCTCGGGGCTGACGTGGGCGACGTAGGCCTCGACGGTGTCCCAGGCGTCGTCGCCCTGGACCACGAGCTCCTTGAAGTCCTCGTTGAAGACGTCGCGGATGACCCGGATCGCGAGGTCGGGCTCGCCGTAGAGCAGCGTCGGCGCGTTCGACGTCGACTCCGACTTCTGCTTGATGACCTCCCACTGGGCCGTGAGCCGGTTGACGTCGCGGGTGAGCTCCTCCTCCGAGGCGCCTTCCGCTGCGGTCCGGATGATGACGCCGGCGTCCTCGGGCACGATCTTCTTGAGGATGTCCTTGAGCCGCTGCCGCTCGGTGTCGGGCAGCTTGCGGCTGATGCCGGTCATCGAGCCGCCGGGCACGTAGACGAGGAAGCGACCGGGCAGGTTGATCTGCTGGGTCAGCCGGGCGCCCTTGTGGCCGATCGGGTCCTTGGTGACCTGCACGAGGATCTTGTCCCCGGACTTGAACGCCTGCTCGATCGAGCGCTGCTTGCCCGAGAGGCCGGCGGCGTCCCAGTTGACCTCACCGGCGTAGACGACGGCGTTGCGCCCCTTGCCGATGTCGACGAACGCCGCCTCCATGCTGGGCAGCACGTTCTGAACCCGGCCCAGGTAGACGTTGCCCGCGAAGGAGGTCGCCGAGGCCTGGGTGACGTAGTGCTCGACGAGGACGTCGTCCTCGAGAACGGCGATCTGCGTCCGCTCGCCCCGCTGGCGGATGACCATCTTGCGGTCGACGGCCTCCCGGCGGGCGAGGAACTCGCTCTCGGTGAGGATCGGCGTGCGCCGGCGCCCGGTGTCGCGGCCGTCCCGCCGGCGCTGGCGCTTGGCCTCCAGCCGCGTGGAGCCGGCGATGCCGCGGACGTCGTCGTCGCTCGTCAGGCGGCCGTTGCGGCCGGCCCGCTCCGGGCGGTCGTCGTCGTCGGTGTCGTCGGATGACTCGTCCCCGCCGGTGCTCCCGCTGCGGCGGCGACGACGGCGGCGGCGGCGGGTGCCCGAGCCGGTCGACCCCTCGTCCTCGGTGTCCTCGTCCTCGTCGGTGTCGGCCGTCTCGCCGGAGGTGTCCTCGTCCTCGGTGTCCTCGACCCGCGGGCGCTCGTCGGGGGTGTCGTCGTGGGAGTCCGAGGAGTCCTCGCCGCTGCGACCGCGGCCCCGGCCGCGACGGCCACGGCGGCGGCGACGGCTCGAGGAGCCGCCCTCGTCGCGGTCCTCGCCGGACTCGTCGCGGTCCTCGGCGTCCTCGGTCTGCTCGTCGTCGGTGTCGACCTCGGCCGGCTCGGACTGCTCCTCGGCGGGGCGGCGGCGCGAGCGGCTGCGGCGGGAGCGGGGCGCCTCCTCGGCGGCGTCCTCGTCGCCGGACCGCTCGGCCGCGGTGTCGTCGGCCGCGTTGGCGTCCGGTGACTCGACGGGGCGGCGGCTGCGCCGGCGCGGCGCCGGGGGTGCGTCGTCGGGCGGTGCCATGAAGCTGACGAAGGCCGGGATCGCCGCGGCGGTGACCGGACGCACCGGATCGACCGGCTCGGGGTCGGGGGCGGCCGCACCGGCCGGGCGGGTGGCCCGGCGGCGCGGGCGGGCGACGACCGCGGTGGGCTCCGGGGAGCTGAACTGGGCGCCGAAGCGGGGCCCGGCGGGCTCGGGCTCCGGGTCGGGCTCGGGCTCGGCCGCGTCCTCGGGCTCCGCCGTCGCCTCGTCGTCCTCGTCGGTGGCGCCGGTCTCCGGAGCCCCTTCCTCGGAGGTGGCCGGCATCCCGGTGGCCTCCGCCTCGGCGGGCTGCGGTGTGCCCGGCGGCACGGCGGCGGCCGTGGTGTCGTCGGTCTCGGTGGTCGGGTGGTCGGTGTCAGCCACGAGGGCTCTCGCCTCCTGTGCTGCTCCCGGGCGCCGATCCGGAGGGACTGGCGGCCGCGCAGGAGCACGGGGTTGGGCGGGGCGGGCCGCCGCGCGGGGTACGGCGGACGGGCTCGCCCTGCGAAGTCTGTGGGCGGCTCCCGCGCGACGGTTGCCGCGGCAGGGAGCCGGTGTGCGGTGGTGCCCGTCTCCGGTGACGCCGGGGGCGGTGGTGCGGGTCCTGCGGTGGTCTGGGCGTCCCGGCCGGGCTGACCCGGGACTGGCGCGTCACGTCTGGCAGCCGTGCCGCTCGACAGCGCGCGGTCTCCGGGCGTCCGCCGGTCAGACCGTCGCGTGCTCCCCCTGGCAGCGGGTGCGCGCCGCACGGTCAGGACCGAGCGGATCGGCCACGGTCCCGGTGTCGTCGAGCCGGCCCTGCGCCTCACGCACGGCCCGGGGGGGCAACGGCGGGCGCAGGTCGGCGACGGCAGCCAGGGCGGCCAACACGTCATCGGGTCGTACAGCGGGCGTCACCTGCCGGACGACCATGTGCAGTATGGCACAACCTGCCTCCTCCGCCGCCGACGCGCTGGCGACGGCGGGGCGCGCGTCGACGTCCTTGAGGCCGTTCTTGGTCCGCTTGGCGACGGTGACGACGTCGGCCGCCAGGAACTTCTCGACCGCCGGGGCGAGCTCCTCCAGGCGCACGCCGGGCAGCTCCACCCGCCACACGGAGGTGTCGATCCGCTCGGCCAGCGAGCCGGTCCCCTGGACCGCCTCGACGCACTCCAGGACGGCGATGTCCTCCGGCAGCGCGGCGTCCAGCGCGGCCCGCACCGCCTCGGGGTCCCGGCGCTCGGCGAGCCCGATCTCCACGTACTCGGCCTCACTGGCCGAGCCCGTGGGCGCGGCGCCGAGGTAGGAGATCTTGGGGTGCGGGCTGAACCCGGCGGAGAACGCCATCGGCACCCGCGCCCGGCGCAGCGCCCGCTCCAGCGCGCGGGCGAGGTCGCGGTGCGAGGCGAACCGGAGCCGGCCCCGCTTGGCGTAGCGGATGCGCAGCTTCTGCACGGTGGGCGGCGGCGGGGGCCCCTCGGGCTGGCGGGCCATCAGACGACGGTGAGCGGGAGCAGGGTGCGGCCGGTGGGCCCGATCTGGATCTCGGTGCCCATCGTCGGGCAGACGCCGCAGTCGTAGCAGGGGGTCCACCGGCAGTCGGCGACCTCCTCCTCGGAGAGGGCCTCCTGCCAGTCCTCCCAGAGCCACTCCTTGTCCAGCCCGGAGTCCAGGTGGTCCCAGGGCAGGATCTCGTGCTCCGTGCGCTCGCGGGTCGTGTACCAGTCGAGGTCGACACCGAAGGCGGCCAGCTCCTCGGCCGCGGCCTTCGTCCACCGCTCGTAGGAGAAGTGCTCGCTCCAGCCGTCGAACTTCCCGCCCTCGCGCCACACCCGCTCGATGACGCGGCCGACCCGGCGGTCACCGCGGGACAGCAGCCCCTCGATCATCCCGGGCTTGCCGTCGTGGTAGCGCAGGCCGATGGAGCGGCCGATGCGGCGGTCGCTGTTGATCGCCTGCCGGAGCAGCTTGAGCCGGGAGTCGATGGTCTCCGCACTCGCCTGGGCGGCCCACTGGAAGGGGGTGTGCGGCTTGGGCACGAAGCCGCCGATCGACACGGTGCAGCGGATGTCCTTGCGCCCGCTGGCCTCGCGGCCGGCACGGATCACCTCGACCGCGAGCTCGGCGATCTCGAGCACGTCCTCGTCGGTCTCCGTGGGCAGGCCGCACATGAAGTAGAGCTTCACCTGCGTCCAGCCGTTGGCGTAGGCGGTGGTGACCGTGCGGACGAGGTCCTCCTTGGACACCGTCTTGTTGATCACCCGCCGGATGCGCTCGCTGCCGCCCTCGGGGGCGAACGTCAGGCCCGAGCGCCGCCCGTTGCGCGAGAGCTCGTTGGCCAGCGTGACGTTGAAGGCGTCCACGCGGGTGCTCGGCAGACTCAGGCCGGTGTTGGTGCCCTCGTAGCGGTCGGCGAGCTGCTTGGCCACCTGGCCGATCTCGGAGTGGTCGGCGCTGGACAGCGAGAGCAGCCCGACCTCCTCGTAGCCGGTGGCGTTCAGGCCCTGCTCGACCATCGAGCCGATGCCGGTGATCGTCCGCTCGCGCACGGGGCGGGTGATCATCCCGGCCTGGCAGAACCGGCAGCCACGGGTGCAGCCGCGGAAGATCTCCACGCTCATCCGCTCGTGCACGCTCTCGGCCAGGGGCACCAGCGGCTGCTTGGGGTAGGGCCACTCGTCGAGGTCCATGACGGTGCGCTTGCCCACCTTGGCGGGCACGTCGTCGCGGGTGGGGGCGACGGCGGCGATGGCGCCGTCCGGACCGTAGGAGAAGGCGTAGAAGCGGGGCACGTAGACGCCGTCGACCCGCGAGAGGCGGGCCAGCAGCTCCTCGCGGCCACCGGGGCGGCCCTGGGCCTTCCACGCCTTGACGACGTCGGTGATGTCGCCGACGGCCTGCTCGCCGTCGCCCAGGACCGCGCAGTCGACGAAGTCCGCGACGGGCTCGGGGTTGAAGGCGGCGTGCCCGCCGGCGACGACGACGGGGTGGGTCTCGTCGCGGTCCACCGCGTGCAGCGGGACCCCGGCGAGGTCGAGCGCCTCGAGCAGGTTGGTGTAGCCGAGCTCGGTGGCGAAGCTGACGCCCAGGAGGTCGAAGTCGCGCACCGAGCGGTGGCCGTCGACGGTGAACTGCGGGACGCCGTGCTCGCGCATGAGCGCGGCGAGGTCGGGCCAGACGGCGTAGGTGCGCTCGGCCAGGGCGTCGGGGCGCTCGTTGAGCACCTCGTACAGGATCATCAGGCCCTGGTTCGGCAGCCCCACCTCGTACGCGTCGGGGTACATGAGCGCCCAGTGCACGGCCGCGGACTCCCACGGCTTGGTCTGGGCGTTGAGCTCGCCGCCGACGTACTGGATCGGCTTCTGGATCTGGGCCAGCAGCGGCTCGAGGCGGGGGTAGAGGGTCTCACCAGTCATGACCCCTCCAGGGTAGCCGCCGCCGCCCGCCGCCCACGCCGTCGACGATCAGGTCACCTGATCGTCGAGCGTCCTCCCGCACCGCAGACGCCGAGGGAGGACGCGCTGCGACGAGGGAGGGCGGGCGGAGGCTCGAGCCGTCGTAGCATTATTGCTACATTTCGTCGTATGGGACGACAGCCGAAGTCCGAGGCGGACAAGGTGCACGACCGCATCGCGGTGCTCCGCGCCGACCGCGGCGTCAGCCGGAAGGAGCTCGCGGACGCCGTCGGCGTCCACCCGCAGACGATCGGCTACGTCGAACGCGGCGAGTACAGCCCGTCGCTGGCCCTGGCCCTGCGCATCGCCCGCTTCTTCGACCTGCCCGTCGAGGCGGTCTTCTCCCTCGACCCGCTGCCCTCGCTCAGCGAGGAGCTCCTCAGGAGGACGCCGTGAGCACGCACCCGCAGCAGACCTACCTCGCCCGGACCTTCGACGACAGCCGCTACGACTGGGCGCGCAGCCGCCCGACCCGGCGCCGGGCGGTGCTCGCCGAGGCAGCGCTGTTCGCCGCGCTCGTCACCGCGACGCTCGTGTGCGCCACCTCGACCGAGGGCTGGTCGACGTGGTTCTTCGTCGTCTGGACGGTGGGGATGCTCGCGTTCATCCCGCTGCACTCCCTGCTCAACCTGGGCATCCGAGGGGTGTTCGACCGCAGCGCCCGGTCGCTCGACGAGCACCAGCAGTCGCTGCGCGACCGGTCCTTCACCGCGATGGCGTGGCCGGCGACGGGGCTGCACCTGCTCGCCTTCACCGGCGCGGTCGCGATCGTCGCGCTGAGCGGGCACGTCCCGCTGGCGCTGTGCTTCGGGTTCCTGCTGTGGCTCGCCGCCGGGCTGCTGTCCTACTGGCACCTGGCCTGGACCGCGCCCGAGGAGCCGGCCGACGCCGACACCTGACCGCCGCCGGGTACGCCACGATCAGCCCCCTGATCCTGCAGCGTCCTCCCTCACGGTGCACGGTGAGGGAGGACGCTCGATGATCAGGTTCCCTGATCCCAGCGGCAGTTCAGCCCAGGTCGGGGAAGAACAGCTTCACCTCGCGAGCGGCCGACTCCGGCGAGTCGGAGCCGTGCACGATGTTGTTCTGCACCTCGAGGGCGAAGTCGCCGCGGATGGTGCCGGGGCCGGCCTTCACCGGGTCGGTCGCGCCGGCCAGGGCGCGGAACGCCTCGATGGCCCGCGGCCCCTCGACGACCAGCGCCATGAGCGGGCCGCCGGTGATGAACTCCACCAGGTCGGCGAAGAACGGCCGCTCCCGGTGCTCGGCGTAGTGGGTCTCGGCGGTCTCGCGGTCCAGCGTGCGCAGCTCGGCGGCGACCAGGCGCAGGCCCTTGCGCTCGAGCCGCGTGATCACCTCGCCGACCAGGCCGCGGGAGACGCCGTCGGGCTTGACGAGGACGAGAGTGCGTTCGGTCACGGGGCGGCAGCCTACGGGGTGGCCGGAGCGTCGCCGCCGCCGTCGGTGCGGTCGGGCGTCTCGACGTCGCCGAAGGCGCTGCCGATGAGCTCCTTGCGCACCTGCAGCAGGTAGGCCCAGATCAGCAGGAACGCCCCCGCCACGAACCACATGACACCGTTGATCAGCCCGGTCGCCAGCAGGGGCACCTGCAGCGCCGTCCCGATCGCCAGCCCACGGGGACGGCGCTGGATCCCGCTGGCCAGGATGAGGACGACGGCCAGCACGAGCAGGGCCGCGAGCAGGCCGCCGCCGAGGCCCTCGTCGGTCTGGGCGATGCCGCGCGGCACGAAGAGCACGGCGATGCCCTCGAGGACCAGCACCGCGGCGGCGGCGCCGCGCAGCGCCTTGGCCGCGCGGACCGGGTCCGGGGCGGTCACCGCGAGCCCCGCGCCATCAGGGTCCGCGCCTCGCCGGCGGTGATCACACTGCCGGTCACCAGGACGCCGGAGCCACCCAGCGCGTCGTCCGGCCCGGCTTCGGCGAGCTCCATCGCCTCGGTGAGCGCCTCGGTCAGCCGCGGGGAGACGCTCACCCGGTCGGCGCCGAAGACGTCGACGGCGAGCGCCCCGAGCTCGTCGGCCGGCATCGCCCGCGGCGAGCCGTTCTGGGTGACGACGAGCTCCGCGCAGATCTCCTCCAGCGCGGCGAGCATCCCGGCGACGTCCTTGCCGTGCACGCAGCCGACGACGCCGACGAGCCGGGTGAAGTCGAAGGACTCCCGGATCGCCTCTGCCGTCGCGCGCATGCCGGCCGGGTTGTGCGCCGCGTCGACCAGCACGGTGGGGCTGGTGCGCACCCGCTCCAGGCGGCCCGGCGACCGGACGGCCGCGAAGGCGGCCCGGACGGTCTCCTGCTCGATCGGCCCGGTCGCCGCGCCCGCGCCGAGGAACGCCTCGACCGCGGCCAGCGCCGTCACCGCGTTCTGCGCCTGGTGGGCGCCGAACAGCGGGAGGAAGACCTCCTCGTACTCCCCGCCCAGGCCCTGCAGGCGGACCTGCTGCCCGCCGACGGCGACGCGGCGCTCCAGCACGCCGAACTCGGTGCCCTCGCGGGCGACCACCGCCTCCACCTCGACGGCGCGGCGGACGAGGGCGTCCAGCGCGCCGGGCTGCTGGTGGGCGAGGACGGCGATCGCGTCGGCCTTGATGATCCCGGCCTTCTCCCCCGCGATCGTCGCGACGTCGGGGCCGAGGTACTCGGCGTGGTCGAGGTCGACGGGCGTGACGACGGCGACGCGGGCGTCGGCCACACTGGTCGCGTCCCAGGTGCCGCCCATGCCGACCTCGATGACGGCGACGTCGACCGGCGCGTCGGCGAAGAGCGCGTACGCCATGCCCACCATGACCTCGAAGAAGCTCATCGGCGTCTCGCCGGCGGCATCGACCATCCGCACGTAGGGCGCGATGTCCTGGTAGGTCTCGACGAAGCGCTCGGCGCTGACCGGCTCGCCGTCGAGCACGATGCGCTCCCGGATCGACTCCAGGTGCGGGCTGGTGAACCGGCCCACGCGCAGGCCGAAGCCGCGCAGCAGCTCGTCGATCATCCGGGCCGTCGTCGTCTTGCCGTTGGTGCCCGCCACCTGGACGACCGGCATCGCGCGGTGCGGGGACCCGAGCAGGTCGACCAGCGCCGAGATGCGGGTGAGCGAGGGCTCCAGCCGGCTCTCCGGCCAGCGGGCCAGCAGCTCCTTCTCGACCCGGGCCATGTCACCGGTGCTGCTGCTCACCCGGTCAAGGATGCCAGCCGCTCAGTACGCCGCGGCGCGCCGCGGGGGTGCGCCGCCGACCACGCCGCCGCCCGCGTGCATCCAGTTCCCCGGCGGCGCCGTCTCCACCACGCGCTTGCCCAGCGGGAAGAGCCCGACGGCGGCGAGCTTGAACGAGGCGATGCCGAAGGGGATCCCGATGATCGTCAGGCAGAACCCGATGCCCGCGACGACGTGCAGGACCGCGAGCCACCAGCCGGCGACGAGGAACCACAGCAGGTTGCCGACCGCGGACGCCACCCCCGCGCCCGGCGCGCGCACCGTCGTGCGCCCGAACGGCCAGACGACGAAGCCGGCCAGCCGGAACGCGGCGATGCCGAACGGGATGGTGACGACCAGCAGGCAGGCGATGACCCCGGCCAGCAGGTAGGCCAGCGCGAGGATCCAGCCCTGGAGGAGCAGCCAGACGAGGTTGAGCAGGAGGCGAAGCGTGTCCACGTCATGTCCACGGACGACACCGGCGCAGCGTTCCCCGGCGGGGCGGAGCCTCGTTGCCCGCCCTTCCTAGGATGGGCGCATGGTTCCCGACATCGCGACCCCGGACACGACTGCCCCGGCTGCGACCGTCGGCGTACCCGACAAGCCGACCATCGACGGCCTCGAGGAGAAGTGGATCGCCCGCTGGGCGGCCGAGGACACCTACGGCTTCGACCGCGAGGCCGCGCTCGCCGCGCCGCGCGAGCGGATCTGGTCGATCGACACGCCCCCGCCGACCGCCAGCGGCTCGCTGCACGTGGGCCACGTCTTCAGCTACACCCACACCGACATCGTCGCCCGCTACCAGCGGATGCGCGGCAAGCACGTCTACTACCCGATGGGCTGGGACGACAACGGCCTGCCCACCGAGCGGCGGGTGCAGAACTACTACGGCGTGCGCTGCGACCCGGGGCTGCCCTACGACCCGTCGTTCGAGCCGCCCGCGAAACCCGGCAAGGACCAGGTGCCGATCTCGCGGCGCAACTTCGTCGAGCTGTGCATGCAGCTGACCGAGGACGACGAGGCCGAGTTCGAGAAGCTCTGGCGCCGCGTCGGCCTGTCGGTCGACTGGTCGAACGTCTACCGGACGATCTCCGAGTCCTCCCGCGCCACGGCCCAGCGGATGTTCCTGCGCAACCTCGCCCGCGGTGAGGCCTACGCGCAGGAGGCACCGACCCTCTGGGACGTCACCTTCCGCACCGCCGTCGCGCAGGCCGAGCTGGAGGACCGCGAGCGCCCCGGCGCCTACCACCGGATCGCCTTCCACTCCCCCGCCGGCCCCGTCTTCATCGAGACCACCCGGCCCGAGCTGATCCCGGCCTGCGTCGCCCTGGTCGCCCACCCCGACGACGAGCGCTACCAGCCGCTGTTCGGGACGACGGTGCGGACGCCTCTGTTCGACGTCGAGGTGCCCGTGGTGGCGCACCGCCTGGCCGAGCCGGACAAGGGCTCGGGCATCGCGATGATCTGCACCTTCGGCGACCTCAACGACGTCACCTGGTGGCGCGAGCTGCAGCTGCCCACGCGCGCGATCGTGGGCTGGGACGGCCGGATCCTGGCCGACCCCCCGGCCGAGGTCCCCGCGGAGCCGTACGCCGAGCTGGCCGGCAAGACGGTGTTCAGCGCCCAGCAGCGGATCGTCGAGATGCTGCGCGAGTCCGGCGACCTCGACGGCGAGCCCAAGCCGATCACCCACCCGGTCAAGTTCTTCGAGAAGGGCGAGCGCCCGCTCGAGATCGTCACGACCCGCCAGTGGTACATCCGCAACGGCGGCCGCGACGCCGACCTGCGCGACGCCCTGGTCGCCCGCGGGCGGGAGATCCAGTGGGTGCCCGAGCACATGCGGCACCGCTACGACAACTGGGTCGAGGGCCTCAACGGCGACTGGCTGATCAGCCGCCAGCGGTTCTTCGGCGTCCCCTTCCCGGTCTGGTACCGCCTCGACGAGGCCGGCGAGCCCGACTTCGAGAGCCCGATCCTGGCCGCCGCGGAGTCGCTGCCGGTCGACCCGTCCTCCGACGTCCCGCCCGGCTTCGACGAGTCGCAGCGCGGCAAGCCGGGCGGGTTCATGGCCGACCCCGACGTCATGGACACCTGGGCGACGTCGTCGCTGTCGCCGCAGGTCGCCTCGGGTTGGGACACCGACCCCGAGCTGTTCGCCACGGTCTTCCCGATGGACCAGCGGCCGCAGGCGCACGACATCATCCGCACCTGGCTGTTCTCCACCGTCGTCCGGGCGCACTTCGAGCACGGCACCGTGCCCTGGACGCACGCCACCATCTCCGGCTTCGTCGTCGACCCCGACCGCAAGAAGATGTCGAAGTCCAAGGGCAACGCGACGACGCCGATCGACGTGCTCGAGCGGTACGGCACCGACGCCGTCCGCTGGCGGGCCGCCGGTGCGCGCCCGGGTGCGGACTCGCCGTTCGACGAGGCCCAGATGAAGGTCGGCCGGCGGCTGGCCATGAAGATCCTCAACGTCGGCAAGTTCGTGCTCGGGCTGGGGGCCTCGGCCTCGCTGACCGCCGAGCAGGTGACCCAGCCGATCGACCGGGCGCTGCTGACCGGGCTGGCCGCCGTCGTCGAGGAGGCCACGGCCGCGCTGGAGTCCTACAACTACACGCGGGCGCTCGAGGTCGCCGAGGCGTTCTTCTGGTCGTTCTGCGACGACTACGTGGAGCTGGTGAAGTCCCGCGCGTACGGCTCCGGTGATGCCGCCACCTCCGCCCAGGCGGCGCTGGCGATCGCGCTGGACGTGCAGCTGCGGCTGTTCGCGCCGGTGCTGCCGTTCGTCACCGAGGAGGTCTGGTCCTGGTGGCAGACCGGCTCGGTGCACCGCGCCCCGTGGCCGGCCGCCGCGGAGCTGCCGGCCGACGGCGACCCGGCGGTCGTCGCGGTGACGGCGGCGGCGCTGGCCGGGGTGCGCAAGGCGAAGTCCGACGCCAAGCAGTCGATGCGCGCGGAGGTGGAGACGGCGACCGTCACGGCGGCGCCCGACCAGCTGCCCCTGGTCGAGGCCGGGCAGTCGGACCTCGTGGACGCCGGCCGGATCCGCACGCTCGTCGTGCGGCCGGGTGAGGGCGAGCTGACGGTCGACGTCGTCCTGGCCGAGGTCCCCGAGAGCTGACCTCGGGCTGACGGCCGGCGTCGTCGGCCGTCAGCCGGCGTCGGCCCACGCCGGGGCGGGGCCCATGCCGAGCCGCCAGCGCGCCGCCTCCTCGGACGGGCTGAACGGGCCGAGCGCCAGGCGCAGCGCCCGCAGCTGGGCGCGGGTGACGGCGAGCTGCGCCGCGCCGCCACGGCCCCGCCCGGGGACCCCCGCGCACCCGGCGATCGACGGCGACACCACGTGCGCCGCCGCACCCGACAGCCCGCGGTAGACGACCCGTTCCGGGGCGCTCAGGCCAGGCGGGGCGGCGAGGAACGCGCGCAGGTCCCCGGGGACGGGCCGCAGCTCGGAGCCGTGCGCCGCGAGCGCCTCGGCCAGCTCGGCCCTCGTGAGCGGCAGGTCGGTGGCGCCCAGCTCCTCCGCAGCGCGGGCCCACTCCCCCACGTAGGTGTCGGGCCAGCCGCGGCCGAGCCGCCAGGTCAGGTCGCTGCCGACCGCCTGCTGGGCGGCGAGGAAGGCGTCGGTGAAGGCCAGGTGCACCCAGCGCAGCAGCGCCGGGTCGGACGCCGAGTAGGGGGTGCCTCCGACCCGGCCGCGGACCCGCTCGTGCATGCCCCGGACCCGCGCCGCCTCGCGCTCGGCCAGCTCGACCGAGCCGAACGTGCTGACCACCAGCCAGCGGGCGGTCCCGGCCAGCCGCTTCCACGGGTCCTCGCGGTAGGCCGAGTGCCGCTGGACGCCGGCCAGCGCGAGCGGGTGCGCGCCCTGGCCCAGCAGCGCCGCGACGCCGCCGACCAGCGTGGAGAGGTCGCCGTGCACGCGCCAGACGACGCCGTCGGGCTCGAACCAGCCGGGGCCGGTGCCGACGAGGGCGATGTCGCGGACCCAGTCCGGCGCGCCGGTCGGGTCACCGGAGACGCGGGCCCGGAAGGCCTCCCGCGCCTGCTGGGGCAGGGAGGTCAGGGCGCGCACGCGTCCGAATGTGCCACGCGGCGCCGCCACGGGTCGTCGGGCGGTCAGCGGGTGAGCTCGACCAGCTTGCGCACCGTGTTCCAGTTGCGGTTCGTGCCCGTGGCGCCGAGCAGCTGCGTCCAGGTCCGCTCGGTCCTGCGGTCGCTCTGCACGCCGTCGGGCAGCCAGACGTACACCTCCCGGCCCCTCGGCACGTACTCCCACCCCTCGGCCGGCGGGAGCGCCGCGACGCGATCGGGGTCCAGCGGCTCGGCGAAGAAGGTGACCGAGTAGCGGGCCGGGTTGGTGGCGACGTGGCCGAGCGGGTCGGCGGCCAGCACGTCGGCCAGCTGCTCGGCCGTCCGGACGACGACGCGCGAGCGTTGCACGCCGGCGGCCCAGAATGCTGCCCGGTTCGACCCTCCAGCGGTCAACGGTGGGCTGGGTCCACAGGGCATCTGCGGCCGGGGCCTCGAGTGCGCCACCCTCTGCGCCGTGCACCGGCTGCCCACGCTCCTGCCCGACGGCGTCGCCCGGCGAGCCGACGTGGCGCGGGCCAGCAGCGCGAGCAGCGTCACCCGTTGGCTGCGCCGGGGGGACCTGGTGCAGCTCCACCCAGGGGTGCTGGTGCTCCCCGACCGGATCGGCGAGTGGGCGATCCGGTCGCGCGCCGCGTCGCTCTGGGCCGACGGTCCCCTCAGCCACCTGTCTGCCGTCACCGCGTGCGGTATGACGGCACCCCAGCCGGGCCCCGTGCACGTGACCGTCCCGTACGCGCGCTCACCGGAGCGACGGCCCGACGTGGTCGCCCACCGCACGACCCGTCCCCTGGTCACCGTCCGCCACGGTGCCGTGGACGTCGTCGAGCCGGTCCGCAGCCTGGTCGACGCCTGGGCGTTCGCGCACTCCCCCGGTCGGAACCCGCGCAGCCGCCAGGAGGCTCCCGTCGTGCGCCAGGCGCTGATCGAGGGGGCACGTCGCCGCGACGTCCACCCTGAGGCGCTGCGCCGGGAGTCCGATCGGCGACCACGCCATCCCGGCCGGTCGCCGCTGCTCGCACTCCTCGACCTCCTCGCGGACGGTTGCCAGAGCGAGCTGGAGATCTGGGGTGCCCTGCGGGTGCTCCCCGGCCCACCCCACGTGCCGCTGCCGGTGCGCCAGCACCCGGTGCGGCTGGCGAGTGGCAGGTGGGTGCGGCTGGACGCCGCGTGGCCCGGGGCCCGGGTCGCCGTCGAGCTGGACGGGGCAGCCTTCCACGGCAGCCGAGAGCAGCGGGAACGGGACCTCCGCCGCGACACGGCACTGGCGGCGCTCGGCTGGGTCGTGCTGCGCTTCAGCTACGCCCGCCTCATGAGCGACCCGGAGGGTTGCCGCCGCGAGATCGTCGCCGTGGTCCTCGCGCGGCTTGCCCGGTGAACGCCCGAGGCCCAGAACCGCGTGGGTTCTGGGCCTCGGGCGTGCAACGCCAGCTGCGCGTCGGGTCAGGCCGACTTCTCGCGGGGGGCGCGGGTGGGCTTGCGCGGCACGATCGTCGGGTTGACGTGCTCCAGCACGACCTCCTTGGTGATCACCACGGAGGCGACGTCCTCGCGGCTGGGGATGTCGTACATGACCGACTGGAGCACCTCCTCCATGATCGCCCGGAGCCCGCGGGCACCGGTGCCGCGGAGGATCGCCTGGTCGGCGACGGCCTCGAGCGCGTCCTCGGTGAACTCCAGCTCCACGCCGTCGAGCTCGAACAGCTTCCGGTACTGGCGCACCAGGGCGTTCTTCGGCTGGGTCAGGATGTTGATCAGCGCCTGACGGTCCAGCTTGCGGACGCTGGTGATGACCGGGAGCCGGCCGATGAACTCGGGGATCATGCCGAACTTCAGCAGGTCCTCGGGCATGACCTCGGCGAAGGCGTTGGCGTCCTCGATCTCCTGCTTGCCGCGGATCTCGCCGGCGAAGCCGATGCCCTGCTTGCCCGCGCGGGCCTCGATGACCTGCTCCAGGCCGGCGAAGGCCCCGCCCACGATGAACAGCACGTTCGTGGTGTCGATCTGGATGAACTCCTGGTGCGGGTGCTTGCGGCCACCCTGCGGCGGCACCGACGCCGTCGTCCCCTCGAGGATCTTCAGCAGCGCCTGCTGCACGCCCTCGCCCGAGACGTCGCGGGTGATCGACGGGTTCTCGCTCTTCCGGGCGATCTTGTCGACCTCGTCGATGTAGATGATGCCGGTCTCGGCGCGCTTGACGTCGTAGTCGGCGGCCTGGATCAGCTTCAGCAGGATGTTCTCGACGTCCTCACCGACGTAGCCGGCCTCGGTGAGGGCGGTGGCGTCGGCGATGGCGAACGGCACGTTGAGCATCCGCGCCAGGGTCTGCGCGAGGTGGGTCTTCCCGCAGCCGGTGGGGCCGATCAGCAGGATGTTGGACTTCGCCAGCTCGACGGCGTCCTCGCGGGAGGCGCGGTCACCGCCGGCCTGGATCCGCTTGTAGTGGTTGTAGACCGCGACCGAGAGCGTCTTCTTGGCCTTGTCCTGGCCGATGACGTACTGGTCGAGGAAGTCGTGGATCTCCTTGGGCTTGGGCAGCTCGTCGAACTTGAGGTCCGAGGACTCGGAGAGCTCTTCCTCGATGATCTCGTTGCAGAGGTCGATGCACTCGTCGCAGATGTAGACCCCGGGGCCAGCGATGAGCTTCTTGACCTGCTTCTGGCTCTTCCCGCAGAACGAGCACTTGAGCAGGTCACCGCTCTCACCGATTCGTGCCACCTGCTGACCTCCACCTCGACAGTCGCCGGTCCTGGTGCCAGGTACCCGCGGGTTGGACCCTGCTTGGTTGTCTTGCGCCGCTGCTCGGCTTCGCTGACAGGCTGCCCCGCGAAGCTCTCCTCCCGGCGATGCAGGCCGGGGATCGGGCGTTCGCCGAACGTACCCGCCGCCTCCGATGCGGTCGGGCAATGACTCACCCGGATCGCCGGAGGCCGTTCCACTTCTGTCCCGTCGTGCCCTCGGACCCCCGACGGTACGGGCCGAACACGCGTCCCGCGCGTCCCCGGCCCGTACCGGATCACGAAGTCGGCAGGGCGTTGAGCTTGCGGCTCTGGATCACCTGGTCGACGATCCCGTAGTCCTTGGCCTCGGCGGCCGTGAGGATCTTGTCGCGGTCGATGTCCTTGCGGACCTGCTCCTGGCTGCGGCCGGTGTGCCGGGCCAGGATCTCCTCCATCTGCACCCGCACCCGCTCGATCTCGGCGGCGTGGATCTCCAGGTCGGAGACCTGACCGCCGGACTCGCCGGAGGGCTGGTGGATCAGCACGCGGGAGTACGGCAGCGCCAGGCGCTTGCCCGGCGTGCCGGCCGCGAGCAGGACGGCGGCGGCCGAGGCGGCCTGGCCCATGCAGACGGTCTGGATGTCGGGCCGGACGAACATCATCGTGTCGTAGATGGCCATCAGCGAGGTGAACGAGCCACCGGGCGAGTTGATGTAGATCGTGATGTCGCGGTCGGGGTCGGCGGACTCCAGCGTGATCAGCTGGGCCATCACGTCGTTCGCCGACGCGTCGTCGACCTGGACCCCGAGGAAGATGATGCGTTCCTCGAAGAGCTTGTTGTACGGGTTCGACTCCTTCATGCCGTAGCTCGTGCGCTCCACGAAGGAGGGCAGGATGTACCGGCTGGAGGGCATCTGGAAGCTCATCTGTGTCTGTCCTCGGGAGCTCAGTTGTCGGAGACCGGGTTGGCGCTGTCGGTCATGGTCGCGCGGCTGACGACGTGGTCGACGAAGCCGTACTCCAGGGCCTCCTGCGCGGTGAACCAGCGGTCGCGGTCGGAGTCCTCGAGGATCCGCTCGACGGTCTGCCCGGTGAGCTGGGCCTGCAACTCCGACAGCTCCTGCTTGGTCCGCCGGAAGAGGTCGGCCTGGATGGCGATGTCGGAAGCCGTGCCGCCGACGCCGGCCGAGGGCTGGTGCATGAGGATCCGCGCGTGCGGCAGGGCGTAGCGCTTGCCCTTGGTGCCGGCGGTCAGCAGGAACTGGCCCATCGAGGCGGCCAGGCCCATGCCGTAGGTGGCGACGTCGCAGTCGATGAACTGCATCGTGTCGTAGATGGCCATGCCGGCGGTGACCGAGCCACCGGGCGAGTTGATGTAGAGGTGGATGTCCTGCTTCGGGTCCTCGGCCGAGAGCAGCAGCATCTGGGCGACGAGCTGGTTGGCGATGACGTCGTCGACCTGGGTGCCCAGGAAGATGATCCGCTCACGCAGCAGGCGCTCGTAGACCGAGTCGCCGAGGTTCATCCCCCCGCCGTTGGCGCGCAGCAGCGGCGCACTGGCCAGGTTCGGGTCGGTGGTGCTCACGGGTGCGGTGACCTCCGTAGGACGCGTGTCGTGGCAGTCGGTCTCGTGTGGTGCGGGGCCCGGAACGGCCCTCCGGGAGGGGCTACCCCCCGGTGATCGCCTGAGTCCTGTCGACCCTAACGCGGACCTGCGACGGGACACTCCCCGTGCGGCCGGTGTTCGCCGTCGGCGCAGCGAAGCCCCGGAACGGCGACGACGCCGCCCCGCCCGGGTGGGCAGGACGGCGTCGCCGATGCTGTTCAGCCCCGTCCAGGGTCCCGCGGCGAGCTCGCGAGTCGCGGGGAGGACGTGGGCTTCTCTCAGGCCTTGTTGACGTCCTCGGTGTCCTCGGTCGCCCCCTCGGCGGCCTCGGTGGCGACGGACTGGACGGCGATGTCGTCGCCCTCGGCCGCGGCCTCCTCGGACTCCTCGGAAGGGGTCTCCTCGGCGGCCGCCTGCACCGTCTTGGGCCGCAGGGCGTCGAGGTCGACGGTGCGGCCGGAGGCGTCGGTGATCGTCGTCTGCTCGAGCAGCTGGGCGAGCGTCTTGGTGCGGCGGACGTCGGCGACGAACTCCGCGATGTTGCCGCTCTGCTGGAGCTGCTGGGCGAACTGCTCCGGGCTCATCCGGTTGCGCTGGGCCTGCGCCATGATCTGCGCCGAGAGGTCGTCGTTGCCGACGGTGACCTCACGGGCGTCCGCGATGGCGTCCAGGATGAACTGGGTCTTGACCGCCTGCTCGACGTTCGTGCGCTGGTCGGCCTCGTACTCCTCGCGGCTGTCGACGCCGGACATCTGCAGGAAGGCGTCCCAGTCCATGCCGGCCTGGGCGAGCTCCCGCTCGAACGCCTGGTTCCGCCACTGCACCTCGCGCTCGACCAGCGTCTCGGGGATCGGCACCTCGATGGTCTCGATGAGGTGCTCGACCAGCTTGTCGCGCGCCTGGGCGCCCTGCTGGATCACCTTGGTGCGGGCCAGCCGGGTGCGGGCGTCCTCGCGCAGCTCCTCGAGGGTGTCGAACTCGCTGGCGGTCTGGGCGAAGTCGTCGTCCAGCTCCGGCAGCTCCTTCTCCTTCACCGAGCGGACGGTGACGGTGACGTCGGCCATCTTGCCGGCGTCGGGGCCCGAGAGCAGGGCGGTCTGGAAGGTCTTCGACTCGTCGGCGGAGAGCCCGCGGACGGCGTCGTCGAGGCCCTCCATGAGGCTGCCGGAGCCGACCTCGTAGGACATGCCGGTGGTCGAGCCGTCCTCGAGGACCTCGCCGTCGAGCGTGGCCTCGAGGTCGATGGAGACGAAGTCGCCGTCCTGCGCGGCGCGCTCGACGCCGGTGAGCATGGAGAACCGCTCGCGCATGACCGAGATCTGCTGGTCGATCTCCTCGTCGGTGACCTCGACGTCGTCGACGGTCACGGCGAGGGAGTCCAGCTCCGGCAGCTCGAGCTGCGGAGCGACGTCGACCTCGGCGGTGAAGGCGAGGGTGTCGTTGTCGTCGAGGCGGGTCACCTCGATGTCGGGCTGGCCCAGGACGCGGACCTGGTTCTCGCGGATGACCTCGGAGTAGATCTCCGGGACGGCGTGCTGGACGACCTGCTCCAGGACCACGGGGCGGCCGAGGCGCTGGTCGAGCACGCGGTTGGGCACCTTGCCGGGACGGAACCCGGGAACGCGGACCTGCTTGCCCAGCTCCTTGTAGACCTCACCGAAGGCGTGGTCCAGGTCCCCCCACGGCACCTCGATCGCCATCCGGACCCGCGTGGGGCCCAGTTCCTCGATGGTGCTCTTCACAGCGGCAGTGCTCCTCGGTGAGACAGTGGATTGCATGCGCCCGCTCGATCTCGGTACGCCGGGTCGACCCCCGAGTCTAGAGACGTCGGGGCACGGTCGGGGTGGCGGGATTTGAACCCACGGCCCCCCGCTCCCAAAGCGGGTGCGCTACCAAGCTGCGCCACACCCCGTGGCCGCCCGAGTCTAGGCGGACCGACCGGACGCCGGGTGGGCGCGGTCGGGCGGTCACCCGTCGTCGACGACCAGGTCTGGGTCGACCAGCCGCAGGTCCACCCCGACGAGGTCCCACGACGTGACGGCGGCGGTGCACGCGCCGGAGGTCACCAGCGGGTCCGCCCCGACCACGTCGCGCGCCTCGTCCAGGGAGCCGCAGCGGAGGACGTAGGCGGCGTCCCCCTCCCCGAGCGGGCCACCGAGCAGCACCAGCTGCCGGTCGACGAGCGAGTCGACGAACGCCTCGTGGTCGGGCAGCGGCGCCTCCCCACCCGGTGCCGCGGTCAGCAGCACCAGGAAGTACGGGCCGCTCACGCCGACACCGGCGGACGGCGGTCCGTCCACGGTGCGGCCTCCTCGAGGGCGGCGGCCACGCGGACGAGGAGGTCTTCCCGGCCGACGGCGGCGACGAGTTGGACTCCCACGGGCAGCCCCTCCGCCGTCCGGTGCAGGGGCAGGCTGACCGCCGGCTGGCCGGTGACGTTGAACTGCGCGGTGTAGGGCATGAGGCTGTTGATCCGCCGCCCCTCCTCCCTGGGCCCGGCCGCGGTCATCCAGCCGAGCTCCGGCGGCGGCGCCGCGATGGTGGGCGTGACCAGCAGGTCGTAGCCCTGACCACCCAGCTCGGCCGGAGCCCACCACCCCGCCATGCGGCGGCTCCACGACCCGAGCCACGTGCGGGCGCCGACGTACTCCTCGGCCGACAGCTTCCGCCCCACGGCGCGGTAGAAGACGTTGCGCGGCTCCAGTTCCCCGTCCTCGATCGGCCGGCCCAGCGACCGCTCGAGGGCCGAGAGGGTCAGCGCCACGTCCGCCGCGATGGTGGTCGTGAACCGGCGAGGGAACTCGGGCTCGAACATCGCGGCCGGCGTCCCGGGCCCGACGTCGCAGCCGAGGTCGGAGAGCAGCCGCCCGGTGCGCTCCACCGCCTCCCGGCACGCGGGGTCGTCGAGGTACTGCTCCCCCGGCTCGGCGTCCAGCAGGCCGACGCGGAGCCGGCCCACCGGCGCCCCGACCTCCTCGGCGAGCGGACGAGCCAGCGGCGGGGCGGCGTACGGGTCGCCGGGCATCGGTCCGGCGATGCAGTCGAGGACGGCGGCGGTGTCGCGGACGGTGCGGGTGACGACGCCGTCGATGGTCGCGCCGGCCCAGCCCTCGCCCACCTCGGGGCCCTGGCTGACCCGCGCCCGGGTGGGCTTGAGCCCGACGAGGCCGCACTCCGCCGCCGGGATCCGGATCGAGCCGCCGCCGTCGTTGGCGTGGGCCACCGGGACCAGGCCGGCGGCGACCGCGGCCGCCGATCCTCCGCTGGAGCCACCCGCCGACCGGTTGGTGTCGTACGGGTTGCGGGCCGGCGGGTGCGCGGCCGGCTCCGTGGTGATCGTCGTGCCGAACTCCGGCACGTTGGTGCGGCCCAGGACGACGAAGCCCGCCGCGCGGAACCGCTGCGCGAGGTGGCTGTCGACGGACCAGCGCACGTCTGCGTCCCGCAGGAAGGAGGTGCCGTAGTGCGTCGCCTCGCCGGCGACGTGGCAGCCGAGGTCCTTGAGCAGGATCGGGACGCCGCGGAACGGCCCGGCCGGCAGGTCGCCGGCGGCCTCGGCGCGGGCGGCCTCGAACCGCTCGCGGATCACCGCGTCCAGCCGCGGGTTCACGCGCTCGATCCGCTCGATCGCGGCGTCGACGAGCTCGGCGGCCGTGGCCTGGCCGGTGCGGACCAGCTCGGCCTGCGCGGTGGCGTCCATCCAGGTGGTCTCGATCACATCGGGCACCGTAGCGGCGAGGGCCGCCGGCCTGCCGGGGAGCCGGCCGGGCCCGCGCACCCGGCCCCGACGTACCACCGGCCCGACAGGGAGGCCCCGCCGTGGCGAGCGACGACGGCCTCGGCCCGGCCACTCCC
Source organism: Blastococcus sp. SYSU DS0669 (assembly GCF_054050895.1). Classification (NCBI taxonomy): domain Bacteria; kingdom Bacillati; phylum Actinomycetota; class Actinomycetes; order Geodermatophilales; family Geodermatophilaceae; genus Blastococcus; species Blastococcus sp. SYSU DS0669. The sequence goes on from NZ_JBJHAE010000002.1 coordinate 54,098, forward strand.
CCTCCGCCGCCCAGGTTCGGCCTGCTGCCCGCGACCACGGCGCTGCTCCGCCTGCCGCTCGACCTGGCGGTCCTGGTCGGTTGCACGGTGCGCGAGCTCCCGCTGCTGGTGCAGGACGTGCGCAGCACGGTCAACGACGTCGCCCGGCTGGTGCACCACGGTGAACGGGGAGGCGCGCTGCAGGAGCTCCTCGACTCGCTGGCCCGCGCAGCCCGGGCGGACAGCGCGGGGGCGCTCGCCCATGCGCTGCGGTCGGCCGGTGACCTGGCCGCCGTGCGGGCCCAGGTCGAGCGGCAACGCCTCCTGACCGTCGACCTCGACCCCGCGGAGGACCGCGGACCCGGCTGACCGCGCGCCCGGGACCGTCCGACGGCCGGCGGAGGACCCGTCCCTCGTACGGAGGCTCAGCTCAGGGCTTGACGTCCACGGGCTCCCAGTCGACGACGCGGGCGCCCACGGCGTCCAGGAGGGGCCGGTCGTGGGAGACGGCGAGCAGCCCGATCCCGGCCGCCCGGCAGTGCCCCAGCAGGAGGTCCCAGATGCCCACCTGCGTGACGGCGTCCAGGCTGGCGGTGATCTCGTCGGCGACCAGGTAGCGCGGCCGGGCCAGCAGCGCCCGGGCCAGGTTGACCCGCTGCAGCTCGCCGCCGCTGATCTCGTGCGGGTGGCGGTCCAGCCAGCTCGGCGCGACGAGCCGCCGGTCCAGCGCGGCGACGTCGTCGTCCGGAGCGCCCGTGGCGGCGAGCACCTGGCGCACCGTCCAGCGGGGATCCATCGCGCGCTCGGGGTGCTGGAGCACCAGCTGCACCGGGTGCGGCCCGCGCCCGGCCCTCGGCAGCTGCCCGTCCACGGTCACCCGGCCGCGGACCGGCTCGGCGAAGCCGGCGAGCACCCGGGCGAGGGTGCTCTTGCCCCCGCCGCTCGGCCCGCACAGCCCCACGACCTCCCCGGCCCCGACGCGGAGGTCCACCCCGGCCAGGACCCATGGCTGCCCGGTGCCGTAGCGGAACCAGACGTCGTCGGCGTGCAGCATCAGGCCTCCACCGCCGCGGGCGGCCGGAAGCCGTTGACCGGCAGCGCCTGCCAGAGCGCGCGGGTGTACGGGTGCTGGAGCTGTGCGCCGTCACCGGTGAAGGCCTGCGGGTCGGCGACGTCGACGGTGCGCCCGTCGCGGCAGATGACCACGCGGTCGGCCACCTCGAGGGCGGCCAGCAGCTCGTGGGTGACCAGCACGACCGCACCGCCGTCGTCGGCCATCGCGCGGAACTCCGCGAGGGTGGACCGGACGGTCGCGGCCGGCAGGCCGCTGGTCGGCTCGTCGGCCACCAGGAGCCGGGGGCGGCCCATCGTGGCCATGGCGACCAGCACGCGCCGCGCCATGCCGCCGGAGAGCTCGTGCGGGTACCGGTGCAGCACCTCGGGCCCCAGGCCGCGGCGGGCCAGCGCCGCCTCTGCGGCCCGGCGCGCGTCCGGACGACCGGCCAGCCGGGCCGACCGCTGCACCTGGCGGCCCACCCGGCTGAGCGGGTCGAGGAAGCTCACCGACTGCGGCAGCAGCGCGATCTCCCGCCCGGCCACCTCCCTGCGCCCGGCCGGGTCGACCTCCACGCCGTCGTAGGTCACCGTCCCACGCTCCAGCGCGTTCGGCGGCAGCAGCCCGAGGACGGCGTGCGCCAGCAGCGACTTGCCGGCGCCGCTGGCCCCGACCAGCGCGACGACCTCGCCCGGCGCTGCGGTCAGGTCCATGCCGGCCAGCGCGGTGACCGTGCGGCGGCGCAGGCCACGCTCGTACTGGACGAAGTCCACCTCGAGGTCGCGCACCTCCAGCAACGTGCTCACAGGTGGGCGCTCCGCGGGTCCAGCAGCGCCCGGATGTTCTCGCCGATCGTGTCGACCAGCTTGACCACGACCAGCAGGCACAGGCCAGGCAGCACCGCCAGCCACCAGGCGCCGGCGCTGAGGTAGCGCATCGACTCGGCCAGCAGCACGCCGATCGAGGGCTCGCCGGGGTCGACGCCGAGCCCCAGGAAGGAGAGCGCCGCCTCGTGCAGGATCGCGTGCGGGAAGAGCAGGACGGCGCCCACGAGGAAGTGGCCCGTGAGGTGCCCGGCCAGGTGGTGGCGGGCGATCCAGCCGCGGCCGCGCCCGAGCTGCCGGGAGACGGCGACGTAGTCCGACGAGACGATCTCCCGCGCCCGGCCGCGCAGCACCCGGGTGAGCGTCGGCCAGTGGGTGAGGGCGACGGCGAGGACGGCGGCCTCGGTGCCGCCACCGAAGACGAACGCCAGCAGGATCAGCAGCACCAGGTGCGGCAGCGCGAGGAAGAGGTCGACCAGCCAGCTCACCGCCCGGTCGACGACGCCGCCGAACACCGCCGCCGCGGAGGCCAGCACCAGCGCGATGACGGCGGAGATCAGCGCCGCCGTCGTCCCCACCACGAGGCTGAGCCGCAGCCCCGCCAGGACGCGCGCCAGCAGGTCGCGGCCCAGCGGGTCGGTGCCGAACAGGTGCGCGGTCGAGGGACCGAGGTTGCGGTCGGCCAGCGCCGTGGTCGAGGCGGCGTCGCCCGCGAGGCCGCCGGCGACGAAGACGCCGAGCACGACCAGCGACGAGACCGCGACCCAGGCGAGGGTCCGGCGGCGGCGGTCCCCCAGGAACCGGGCCCGGGCGGCGGGCTCGGCGACGACGGCGCTCATCGCACCGCCTGCCCGACGACGGCGGGGTCGGACGAAGCAGCCGGCCGGTGGTCCCCGACCTCCGGCGGCCCGTACGGGGCGGCCTTGGCACGCCGACCCCGCCGGGCGGCGGCGAGGTCCGTGGTGACCCGCGGGTCGAGCCGGGCGTGGACGAGGTCGCCGAGCTGGTTGCCGACGAAGACGAAGACGGTGGTGAACAGGACGATGCCGAGGAGCAGCGGGACGTCCTGGCCGAGTGCGGCAGCGGTGGTGGCGGCGCCGAGCCCGGGATAGGAGAAGACCTGCTCGGCGAGGACCGCGCCGCCGAAGAGCTCGCCGAGCGAGCTGAACTGCAGCAGCACGGCCGGGGCGGCGGCGTTGCGCAGCACCCGGTGGAGGACGACCCCGGGCACCGACTCCCCCTGCGCGCGGGCGAAGGCGACGTAGTCGCTGGCCAGCGCCTCGACCACGGCGTACCGGGTGTGCAGCACGACCGGGGCGACGCCCACGATCGACAATGTCAGCGCCGGGAGGACCAGGTGGTGCAGCCGGTCGAGGAGGGTGACGTCCTCGGCGAGCGTGCCGACCGGGACCGCGCAGCACACCGGTGTCCAGCCCAGCTGCACGGAGAAGACGTAGAGCAGCAGCAGCCCCACCCAGAACGTGGGCGCGGAGGCCAGCGTGTAGGCCCACCAGCAGATCGCCCGGTCGGTGACCCGCCCCTGGCGGACGCCGGCGAGCACGCCGAGCGCGAACCCGAACAGCCCGGAGAGCAGCCACGCGGTCGCCATCAGCGCCAGGCTGGCGAGGAAGCGCTCTCCGATGACCTCCGCGACCGGCTGGTTGAAGGTGAGCGAGCGGCCCAGGTCGCCCTGGACGAGGTTGCCCAGCCACGCGCCGAACCGCTCCAGGGGCGGCTCGTCCAGCCCCCAGCGCTCGGCGATCAGCGCCCGCTGCTCGGGCCCGACGGCAGCGATGTCCCCGCCGACGTAGGCGTCCACCGGGTCGACCGGCGAGTTGACCATGAGCGCGAAGGAGGCGGTGGCGACCGCGGCGAGCAGCAGGGCCAGCCGCACCAGCCGGCCGGCCACCCCGCGCACGGCCCGGCTCAGCAGCTCCACTGCCAGTCCGCGATGCCCGCGGTGATCGGCCAGCCGTGCCCGTGCGGCTCGATCCGCGGGGTGCCCAGGTCGAGGCACTCGTCGACGAAGTAGGTGTGGTCGAGGTTGACCAGCCACGCCCAGGCGGCGTCCCCGGTCGGCCCGAAGCCGGTGCCCTCGCCGTCGTACTGGGCGGCCTTCCAGTGCGGGATCGCGGCGTCCTGGTCGGGCGCGGTCATCGCCGCTTCCAGGTCTGCGTCGACCTCGGGGTTGGCGTAGTAGCCCGGGTTCCAGTACTCGACGCCGGCCTGCGTCGACGAGTAGAGGTTGTACATCTCGGTCGGGTCGAGGCTGCCCCACCCGAAGAGGACGGCGTCGGCGTGCAGCCGCTGGTCGATGACGTCCCAGCTGGCACCGTCGGCGGTGACGTCGACACCGACCGGGGCGAGCATGTCGACGACGGCGAGGGCGAGCGCCTGCCGCAGCGTGTCGCCGGCCGGGTAGAGCAGGGTGAACGCGGCCGGGACGCCGTCGCGCTCGCGGACGCCGTCGCCGTCGCCGTCCACCCAGCCGGCCTCCTCGAGCAGCTGCGCGGCGCGCGCCGGGTCGGCGTCGGTGATCGCCGCCGCGGGCTCGTCCCAGGGCAGCCCGTCCACCGGTCCGGTCGCCGGCGAGCCGTAGCCCTCCAGCACGCCGTCGACGAGGGCCGCCCGGTCGACCGCGTGGTTGACGGCCTGGCGCACGGCCCGGTCGGAGGTGACGTCGTCGCCGATCGGCCGGCCGTCGTCGGTGGTCCGGCCCTCGTCGGGCGGAAACGGGAACATGATGCCGCGGTTGTCGACCGACTGGACGGCGACCAGCTCCATGCCGGGGACCTGGGTGGTGGCCAGCTGCGCGGGGACGGCGGCCATGTCGACCTGCCCCGCGGTCGCGGCGGCCAGCGAGGTGTCCTCGCCGGTGAACTGGAAGACGAGGCGCTCGAAGGCCGGCTGCTCCCCGTAGTAGTCGTCGTTGCGCTCGACGATGAGCTGCTGGCCCTCGTCCCACTGCACGAGGGTGTAGGGGCCCGAGCCGACCGGGTTGCGCGCGTAGTCCGGGCCGTGCGCGTGCTCGGGCACGATGCCCAGCGAGACCAGCCGGTTGACGAAGGTGCTCTGCGGCCGCTCCAGGCGGAGCTCGACGGTGTCCTCGTCCACGGCGACGGCCTCGGCCAGCGCGGTGACGTCGGTCAGGCCGCCGCTCTCGCTCGCGGTGGTGAAGGTGTAGGCGACGTCGTCGGCGGTGACGGGTTCGCCGTCGGTGAAGCGGGCATCGGTGCGGAGGTCGACGGTCCACACCAGGCCGTCGTCGCTGACCGACCAGCCGGTGGCCAGGTCGGGGACGACGTCGAGGTCCGCGTCGCGGGTCAGCAGCGTGGACTGGAACAGCGGCGAGCCGTACCGGCCCCAGCCGAGCGTGGGGTCGTAGCCGTCGTCGGGCTCCCCGCCGATCGCCAGCCGCAGCTCGGTGGGCGCGGCGAAGCCGGCAGCCCCCGTACCGCCGGCGGCCCCGGCGCAGCCGGCGAGCAGCACCGCCGACGCGCCGACGGCAACCGCCTTCCGGACCGCTCCCCGCCGTGCGCGCACGCGACGTCCTCCCGCTCCGACGGCGAGCCGCGCCGGGTGCGCGTCCTGCCGCAGCCGAGGTTATTGCAAACTCCTCGCAAGAGGCCATCCAGGGTTGCGGATCGCAACCGACGGCTCAGCGGGCCCGCTCATCGACGGCGGAGCGAGGCGGCGGGGGCGGCGCACATCGGGCCGCTACGACGGCAGCGGCAGCGGGCGCGCTACGCTCGTCGCGGCTCGGCAGCCCGGTATATCTCGATCCCCGCGGCTCCGATGTCGAGGGAGCAACTCCCTCGCGCCGCCACGCGGGTGTAGCTCAATGGTAGAGCCCCAGCCTTCCAAGCTGGCCATGCCGGTTCGATCCCGGTCACCCGCTCCACACCTTCTCGCAGGTCAACCGGCCCGCAGGCCTACTGCAGAAGGCAGACCGCGCGGTGGAACACCGGGCCGGTCAGGTGGGGAACTCCGGAGCACCGGCGCGAGCGCGTCCGGAGGAGACATGTGCCCTGGCCGGGCACGGTCAGGTGGCGACCGTGGGCCAGGGTCCTGTCGGTCGCCCCCGACGGCGCCCATGGGGGCTGCGGGCACTTTGCGGCAGCGACCAGCTCTCGGGGAACTGCGGCACGCCCCTATGCGCCGGGGCCGGGCCGCGCGGTGAGGACCACGTCGACGTCACGCTCCTGTCCGTCCGGCGAGCGGACCGTCACCGTGACCCTGTCTCCGGGATCGCGGGCGCGCAGCGCCGCCAGCACGTCCTCGGGGGCGGTGGTGGGCGATCCGTCGACGGCGACGACCAGGTCCCCGGGCGCGATCCCCGCCTGCGCTGCGGGACTGCCCGGCACCACGGCCGCGACGATCACGGCGTCCGTTCCCGGGACACCGAACTGCTCGGCGATCTGCGGGGTGAGCGGGGCCGGAGCGATCCCCAGGAAGGCGTGCTCCGCCTGCCCGTCCTCCCTCAACTGCTCCACCACATCGGTAACGGTGGCTGACGGGATCGCGAACCCGAGGGACACCGCCCCGGCTTGCGGAGGGATGTACGCCTCGTTGATCCCGATGACCTCGCCGTCGCCGTCCACCAGCGCGCCGCCGCTGTTGCCGGGGCTGATCGCGGCGTCGGTCTGGATGAGGTCCACCAGCGCCTGGGTCCGGCCCGCACTGCCGGGGATCTCCCGTTGCAGCCCGGAGACCACCCCCGCGGTCACCGTGCTCTCGAAGCCGAGCGGGCTGCCGATCGCGATCACGAGCTCCCCGATCCGGGGCAGCTCTGACTGGAACCGGGCCGCGGGGAGGTCACCGCGGTCGGAGCGGACGAGCGCGAGGTCGGTGACGACGTCCGTGGCCACCACCGTGCCGGGTGCGCGCTGACCGTCGGCGAACGCGACCTCCACCGTCGTCGCTCCGCGCACCACGTGCTCGTTCGTGACGATCAGCCCGTCCTCGTCGTACACGACCCCGCTCCCGTTGCCGGTGGCGGTCAGGATGGTGACCACGCTGGGCTGCACCCGCGCCGCCACCTCGGGCACGACCGCGAGCGTGCCGGCCTGACCGGCGGGTGCCACGGGGGTGGCGCCGCCGCCCGCGACCTCGGCGGGCGTGCCGGTCGGTCCGGTGCAGCCGGCGCCGACGACCGCCGCCACCACCAGGAGGCAGGGACCCCGCCGGCTCCGCCTCGCCATGTCCTCGCACCTCCTCGCCTGCCGGCGCGCCGGAGGGCCCGCCGCCGCAGCGTCGGCGAACGGGGGTGCCACCCTCCGCTCCGACGTCACGGCGGACCGGTGGGGAGCAACGCCGCTCCGCGCCTGCGCCTCTACGGATGCACCGACAAGGATCGCCGATGCGCCGGAGGCAGGAAAGCCCACCGCGAAGAGGACGGCGGGACGGACACCACCACGCTCGTGCCCCACCGCTGCCGTCCCCCGGCGGGGCGCCGGCGGGGACGGGAGGTCACGCCGGGTGCGCCGCCCCGCGCCGACCGACGCGGTGACAGCGGATGTTCCGGCGAGCCCGGAACGCCGTCGGAGGCGTCGGCCGGAAGGTCACCTCGCCCGGTGCCTGGAGGGCGTGACGGGAGCCGAGCGGCGGGCGCGAGAGTTGTGGGGCGCCGTCGCGGGACCTCGTGCCCGACCGTGCACGCCCGCCGACGGGTCTCCCGTAGCGTGAAGGTATGAGCCACGCACACCCTGAGCTGCGCCCGCCTCGGCCGCTACCCGACGGAGGGCTGCGGGTGGTGGCCCTGGGTGGTCTCGGTGAGATCGGCCGGAACATGACCGTGCTGGAGCACGCCGATCGCCTGCTGATCGTCGACTGCGGCGTGCTCTTCCCCGAGGAGCACCAGCCCGGGGTCGACGTGATCCTCCCGGACTTCACCGCCATCCGGGACCGCCTGGACGACGTCGAGGCGCTCGTGCTGACCCACGGGCACGAGGACCACATCGGGGGCGTGCCGTACCTCCTGCGGGAGCGTCCCGACATCCCCGTGGTGGGCTCGCGGCTCACCCTCGCGTTCATCGAGGCCAAGCTCAAGGAGCACCGGATCCGGCCGGTCACCCGGCAGGTGAGCGAGGGCGACCGGGCCGCGTTCGGCCCCTTCGACTGCGAGTTCGTCGCCGTCAACCACTCCATCCCCGACGGGCTCGCCGTCGCGATCCGCACCGGCGCCGGCCTGGTCGTGCACACCGGCGACTTCAAGATGGACCAGTTCCCGCTGGACCGGCGGATCACCGACCTGCGCGCGTTCGCCCGGCTGGGCGAGGAGGGCGTGGACCTCTTCCTCACCGACTCCACCAACGCCGACGTCCCCGGCTTCACCACGTCCGAGGCCGAGCTCACCCCGGCCATCGAGACGGTGTTCCGGACCGCGCCCCGCCGGGTCATCGTGTCCAGCTTCGCCAGCCACGTGCACCGCATCCAGCAGGTCCTCGACGCCGCGCACGCCCACGGCCGCAAGGTCGCCTTCGTCGGCCGCTCCATGGTCCGCAACATGGGCATCGCCAAGGACCTCGGCTACCTCACCGTGCCGCCCGGCCTGCTGGTGGACATGAAGGAGCTCGAGAAGCTGCCGCCCGAGAAGGTCTGCCTGATCTGCACCGGGTCGCAGGGCGAGCCCATGGCGGCCCTGTCGCGCATGGCCAACCGCGACCACGTCATCCGCATCGCCGACGGTGACACCGTGCTGCTGGCCAGCTCGCTCATCCCCGGCAACGAGAACGCCGTCTACCGGATCATCAACGAGCTGACCCGGTGGGGCGCCAACGTGGTGCACAAGGGCAACGCCAAGGTGCACGTCTCCGGGCACGCCAGCGCCGGCGAGCTCTCCTACGTCTACAACCTGGTCAAGCCGCGCAACGTCATGCCCGTGCACGGCGAGTGGCGGCACCTGAAGGCCAACGCCGAGATCGCCGTCCGCACCGGCGTGCACCCGCGTGGTGTGGTCATCGCCGAGGACGGCGTCGCCGTCGACCTCCACGAGGGCAGGGTGCGGATCGCCGGCAAGGTCCCCGCCGGCTACGTCTACGTCGACGGCACGGACGTCGGTGGCGCCACCGAGGCGCACCTCCGCGACCGGCGCACCCTGGCCCAGGAAGGCGTCATCACGGTCGTGGCGATCGTCGACGCCGACACGGGCCGCCTCGCCGAGGAGCCCGACTTCCTGGCCCGCGGCTTCGTCCACGACGAGACGACGTTCGACGGCGTCGTCCCGCTGATCGAGAAGGCGCTGGCCAAGGCCGCCGAGGAGGGCGTCGGAGGAGCCGTCCAGCTCGAGCAGCTGATCGCCCGGGCCGTGGGCCGCTGGGCGGACAGGGCCTTCCGGCGCAGCCCGCTGGTCATCCCGATCGTCATCGACGCGTAGGAGGACCCACCCGGGCAGGCGGTGGCGGTCCGTCGGCCCGGTCACCCGTGGTCGGGACCCGGAGGATCGCCCGCCCCGGGGCGGTCGCTGCTGCGCGCGCGGCCGCCCCGGGTCACCACCGAACTAGGGAGTCAGGCCGGCCGGCCCCGCATCCGCCGGTACTCCGCCACCAGCGCAGCCGTGGACGCGTCCTGCTCCACCGCGACCGGCTCCCGGCTGGTCAGCGCGGGTGCCAACTCGCGGGCCATCACCTTGCCCAGCTCGACCCCCCACTGGTCGAAGGAGTCGATCTGCCAGACCACGCCCTGGGTGAAGACGACGTGCTCGTACAGGGCCACCAGCTGCCCCAGCGCTGAGGGAGTCAGCCGCGGGGCGAGGATCACCGTGCTCGGCCGGTTGCCGGGCATCACCTTGTGGGGCACCAGCGCCGACGGGGTGCCGTCGGCGGCCACCTCCTCGGCGGTGCGGCCGAAGGCGAGCGCCGCCGACTGGGCGAACATGTTCGCCATCAGCAGGTCGTGCATCTCGCCGATGTCGTGGCTCGGCTCGCCGAAGCCGATGAAGTCGGCGGGGACCAGCGTCGTCCCCTGGTGCAGCAGCTGGTGGAAGGCGTGCTGGCCGTTCGTCCCCGGCTCGCCCCAGTAGACCTCACCGGTCGCGGTGTCGACCGGCTGCCCGTCCGCGCGCACGGACTTGCCGTTGCTCTCCATCGTCAGCTGCTGCAGGTAGGCCGGCAGCCGGGACAGGTACTGGCTGTAGGGCAGGACGGCGTGGCTCTGGGCGTCGAAGAAGTCGCGGTACCAGACGTTGAGCAGGCCCAGCAGCACCGGGACGTTGGCCTCCAGCGGAGCGGTGCGGAAGTGCTCGTCGACGGCGTGGAAGCCGGCGAGCATCTCGTCGTACGCCTGCGGGCCGATCGCCACCATCAGGGACAGGCCGATGGCGGAGGTGAAGGAGTACCGCCCGCCGACCCAGTCCCAGAACTCGAACATGTTCGCCGGGTCGATGCCGAACTCCCGCACGGCCTCGGTGTTCGTCGACACGGCCACGAAGTGCTTGGCGACCGCGGCGTCGTCTGCGCCCAGCCCGCGGAGCAGCCAGTCACGGGCGACCGTGGCGTTGGTCAGCGTCTCCAGCGTCGTGAAGGTCTTGGAGCTGACGACGACCAGGGTCTCCGCGGGGTCCAGGTCCCGAGTGGCCTCGGCGAAGTCGGTGGGGTCGATGTTGGAGACGAAGCGGACGGCAAGATCCCGGTCGGCGTAGGCCCGCAGCGCGGTGTACGCCATCGCCGGGCCGAGGTCGGAGCCGCCGATCCCGATGTTGACCACCGCCCGGATCGGCCGCCCGGTGTGCCCGCGCCACTCCCCCGAGCGCACGCGCTCGGCGAACCCGCGCATCCGGGCCAGCACCTCGTGCACGTCCCGCACGACGTGCTGGCCGTCGACCACCAGGTCCTCGTCCGCCGGCATGCGGAGCGCGACGTGCAGCACGGCGCGGTCCTCGGTGGTGTTGACGTGCTCGCCACGGAACATGGCCGCGATCCGCTCGGGCAGCCCGGCGCGCTCGCCGAGAGCGATCAGCAGCCGCAGCGTCTCGTCGGTGACGCGGTGCTTGGACCAGTCGACGTGCAGGTCGCCGACGCGGCCGGTCAGCCGCCGGCCGCGGCCGGGATCGTCGGCGAAGAGGTCGCGGAGGTGGGTGGCGGCGAGCTCCCGGTGGTGCTCGGTGAGCGCACGCCACTCGGCTGTCGCGGTGATGTCCATGCTGGCTCCTGCTCCTCAGGACGACGTGGGTGGTGCGGTCGTGGTGCCCGCCGTCGCGTCGGGTGACGCCACCGCACGGCCGGCTCACCGCGCGACTGCTGCCGCCGCCTCACCGGATCGGCGTCGCGCACTCCCTCCGGCGGGGCCGGCACCGGTTGCATGCTCTATGAAGGGGACGTGACAGCAACTCCTCGAGGCGACCTGATGCAGATCGGGCAGGTCGCCGAGCGCACCGGCCTGAGCCTGCGGACGATCCGCTTCTACGAGGAGAACGGTCTGGTCGTCCCCACCGCGCGCTCCGACGGCGGGTTCCGGCTCTACAGCGCGGCCGACGTCGCCCGGCTCGACCTGGTCAAGCGGATGAAGCCGCTGGGCTTCACGCTGGAGGAGATGCAGGAACTGCTCGAGCTGCTGCACGACCTCGAGGACGACGGCGCCGGCCGCCCCGAGCTGCTCGACCGGTTGCGGAGCTTCCACGAGGCCGCCACCGCGCGGGTGACGACGCTGCGGAAGCAGCTCGAGGTGGCGGAGAGCTTCGCCGGTGAGCTGGCCCAGCAACTCCGCTCCCGGACCGGGCCGCCATGAGCCTGCGGTTCGAAGAGCTGGACTGGAGCCCCAGCCCCATCGGTGAGGTGAGCCTCCGCCGCCGCCGGGCACCCGGCAGCGACGTCGACATCTACGAGGTGAAGCTCGACGACGAGTTCCTCATGTCCTCGCTCTTCACCGTGGCCGAGATCGAGCTCGCGCGGCTGGCCCTCGCCCGCCTGCCCGGCTCCGACCTCGACGTCGTCGTGGGAGGTCTGGGGCTCGGCTTCACGGCCCGGGCCGTGCTCGCCGACGAGCGCGTGAGAGAGCTGCTGGTGGTCGACGCGCTCGAGCCGGTGATCCGCTGGCACGAGCGCGGGCTGGTGCCGGTGGGCCCGGAGCTCACCGGCGACGATCGCTGCCGGTTCGTGCACGGCGACTTCTTCGCGATGACCGACGGCACCGGATTCGACCCGGACGCGCCGGACCGGGTGTTCGACGCCGTGGTCGTCGACATCGACCACTCTCCCCGGCACCGGCTGGCCCAGGGCGACGCCGGCTTCTACGACGTGGACGGGAGCCGCCGCCTGGCCGCGCGCATCCGGCCGGGCGGCGTCTTCGCGCTCTGGTCGAACGACCCGCCCGACGACGACTACCTGGCCGTGCTCCGGCGGGTCTTCGTGGACGTCTCCGCCGAGGTCGTCAGCTTCCCCAACCCCCTGCAGGACCGCAGGGCGACGAACTCCGTCTACCTCGCGACGACGGCCTCCTGACGCCCGGAAGCTCCATCCTCACGCGAGGGCAGGGTGGATGAGTGGCGCGCCACCGCTGGTCCCCGCCGCCGCTGTGATGCACCACGTGTCGATCGTCGGGAGCTTCTCGCGTCCGAGGCCGAACTGCTCGCCGCGTCGACGTACCAGGACCGCGTCCGGGGGGCGGGGCAGCCTAGAGCGACGGGTCCCCTTCGGGCACCTCGGTGTCGATCACCTCGGCCACCTCCGCGTCCTCGCCGGACAACCCCTCGGCCTGCTCGTGCTCGTCGTGGAACGCCAGCCACTGCATGCCGAGGGCTTCCCGCTGCTCGTCGTCGACGGCTTCTCGGAAGGGAGGGAAGTACTCCGTCTCCTCCTCGGCCATGTGGTCGGCGTTGACCTGTCGCGCGTTCCGTACCGCCGCCCACCACCCCTCGCTGCCGACCACGTGCTCCCCGACGGCGGCCGCGGCGTGCCGGATCTCGTTGTGGTCGTGCACGCCCTCCGCCGTCCCCTGCTCGTCGTCCGCCTCCTGGGCGAGCAGCGGGTAGAAGAGCCTCTCCTCGGCCACCGCGTGCACCTCGAGCTTGGCGTGCAACGCCTCCCAGGCGGCGGCGAGCTCGTCGGCGGGCAGGTCGTCGAGCGCGGTGAACTCCCGCCGGAAGACCTCGTGCTCGGCCAGGACCAGGGCGGTGATCTCGAAGTCGGACATGCCGGGCCTTCTACCCCCATCGACGGCAGCCACGCCGTTCACAGGGTGTACGCCCGCGCCGACACCGCAGGACGCGGACTTCGACCTCTGGAGCCCTCGGCACTCCATCGCTGCACCGCGGCGCATCGGGCGGCCGGGCCCTCGTCGGCTCGCGTCACGGCACCCGGGGCAAGCCAGGGACAAGTCCGCCACAAGGGGCACCACCGACGCTCGTCCACACAGCCGGGACGGACCCGGCCCTGCACCCGAGAGGCATCCGCCGTGGCACCGTCCCGTACCCCCCTGACCGGCCCGCTCCCGGCCGGCACGCCCGTCCTCGTCGTCGGCGCGACCGGCCAGGTCGGCCGTCAGGTCGTCGCCGCCCTGCTCGCGCGCGGCGCCACGGTCCGTGCTCTCCTCCGCGATCCCGAGGGCGCCGACGTGCCCGCCGGCGTCGAACGCGTCCGCGGCGACCTCCGCGACCCCGCGTCCCTGCGGGCGGCGCTGCGCGGTGCCGGGGCGGCGCTCTACGTCTCGCCGCACGAGACCGACGAGCGTGCCCTCGCCGCCGGCTTCGTGGCCGCGTGCCAGGCCGAGCGCGTCCGGATCGTCTTCGTCGGCGTCCACGTCCACGCCCGCAGGCGCTGGCAGGAGGCTCTGCTGCGCGTCGTCTTCGGTCGGATCCTGCCGCACTACCGCGGGAAGATCGCCCTCGCCCGCGACGTCGCCCGCTCGCCGCTGCGCCCGATCATGCTGGCCCCGTCCAACTTCATGCAGAACGACGAGGTGTTCGCCGAGGAGATCCGCGCCGGCCGGTTCGTGACGCCGCTCAGCGACAAGGGCGTCAACCGGGTCGATCTGCGTGACGTCGGTGAGGCCGCCGCCCGGGCGCTGGTCGACGGCGACGTGGCCCCCGGTTCCTACGACGTCGCCGGACCGCGCTCCGTCGGCGGCAGGGAGTCCGCAGCGGTGTGGGCGGAGGCCCTCGGGCGACCGGTGGTCTACCTCGGGGACGACGACGGGGTCATGGTGCGGACCTTCGCCCGCTACCTCGACGGGCCGCGTCTCGCCGACTGGACGGCGTCCTTCCGCGTGCTGCGCCGCATCTCCATGCCCACCTCGCGCCGGGGGCTCCGGACGACCCGGCAGCTGCTCGGCCGGGAGCCGCGGTCCTTCGACACCTACGTCCACGACACCGTCGCGGCGTGGCGGGCCGCCGGTCTGCTGGAGAGCTCACCGGACACCGCTCACAGCGTGGGCGCGTCCCCGGAGGTCGGCCTCACCCGGTAGCGCGGGCCTCCACCGTGGGGCGGCTGTCGTGGCCACTCCGCAGCACCTTGGTCATCGGCCGCCCCTTGGCGATCTCGTCGACGAGCTTGTCGAGGATGCGGATCTTGCGCATGAGGGGGTCCTCGACGTCTTCCACGCGGACTCCGCAGACGCTGCCGGTGATGAGCGCCGCGTGGGCCGTCATCGCCGGTGCGTGGTCGAAGAAGGTCGCGAAGTCGACCTCGTCCTCCAGCGCTGCGGCGAGGCCCGCGGCGTCGTAGCCGGTGAGCCAGCAGATCGCCTCGTCGACCTCCTCCCGGGTACGCCCCTTGCGTTCGACCTTGGCCACGTAGTGCGGGTACACGCTGGCGAACGGGGTGGTGAAGATGCGGTGTGCGGGCACGGCGGGGCTCCCGGTCTGCAGTCGCAGCGGCCTGGTGCCCCGGACGCTAGCCCGCCACGCCCCAGCTGGCCAGCAGCACGACCGGCGACGACGAGAGCCGCCCCAGCGAGCGGGAACACAGCCAGACCGCGTCGAGGTGTGGCGACCACGCCGCAGTGCTCACATGGCGACGTCCCGCCACGGAGCGCCGACAAGGACCTGGACGCGCGACGAAGTGCTGCCGCTGAGCCCACGGCAAGGCCACCCTCGGGCCTCGCCCCGGTGACATCAGCGGGGCCGCCTTCCCGGGCCGGGCCAGCGGGGAGGTCACGGCAGATCAGGAGGGATCCCAGCATGCCGAGCATCCGCGCAGCCATCGCCGCTGCCTTCGTCGCCGTCCCCTTCCTGACCGCACCGGCCCATGCCGGGGACGACTTCCCCGACGTCGTCTACACCAGCGACCGCGACGGCGACAACGAGATCTACCGGCTCCTCCCGGACGGCCGGACCGTGCAGCTGACCCACAACGACGTCCACGACGACGACGCGGTCTGGTCGCCCGACGGCCGGCGCTTGGCGTTCGTCAGCGACCGGGACGGGGACCTGGAAGTCTTCGTCATGGACGCCGAGGGCCGGAAGGTCCGCCAGCTGACGAGGAACAGCGCGACCCCGGGCACCCCCGCCGGCGACTTCTCCCCCGCGTGGTCGCCGGACGGGCGGCACATCGTGTTCGCCTCCGACCGGGACGGCGGGGAGACCGAGATCTACCGGATGCGCGCCGACGGCACGCGGCAGACCCGGTTGACCGAGACCGACCCGACCGTCAGCGACTACAGCCCTGCCTGGTCACCGGACGGCCGGCACATCCTGTTCGGCTCGACCCGGGCCGGCTTCTTCAACGCCGAGGTGTACCGGATGCGGGCGGACGGCACGCATGTGCGGCGGCTCACCGACACCCCGGACGGCGTCGACGACGACGGGGCGGAGTACTCGCCGGACGGGCGGACGATCGTGTTCAGCAGCAACCGCGGAGGCGACCGCGACCTCTACACCATGCGGGCCGACGGCCGCGACGTTCGCCGACTCGCGGGGATCCCTGCCGTCGACGAGTGGTTCCCGGCGTGGACGCCCGACGGCCGGCAGGTCGTGTACTGGTCGCTCTCCCTCGAAGGCACCTCCCCGGACACCGCGTGGATCGTCGAGCGCGACGGAGACGACCCGCGCCGGCTGACCGAGGGCGAGGCGAACGACAAGTTCCCGAACGTCGGGCCCCAGCGCGGTCGCTGACCGGCGCGGCCTTCCCTGCCACGCTGCGTCGGACCGCACGACGTGAGGCGGGAACCGATGTGACCAGGCGGGAGTCCCTACGTGGATGTACAACCAGGACCGACAGGCTCGGGCGTGGCCTGACCGCGCCGCCGGGCCAGCAGGTACATGCCGATCAGGGCGGCCGGCCAGAGGGCGGCCGCGACCACCGCCGGCGCCACCTCGGGCTCGCAGACCGTGGGCGCCAGCAACCGGGTGCCCAGCCGCTGCGCCAGCGCCTCCCCGCCCTCCTCCATCAGCTCACGGTGGTTCCAGACGAACACCGGGCGCCCGAGTGGCGAGAGCACCCGCATCCAGAGCAGCTGCGGGCGCACCTGCCAGTCGAAGGCCACGACCGAGCCGCCGTCGACCTCCCCGACCTCCCACCGGCCCTCGCCCCCGACCCGGCCGGTGACCGTCGTCCGCACGCCGCGCAGCGGGTCGTCCCGCAGCACCCGGGCCTCGAACTCCATCCGGTACGGCAGCCGGGTCCGGAACACGAACCGCCAGACCTCGCCGTCGCCGGACGGCACCCGCGTGACACTCTCCACCGACGGCCACCACTCCGGCCACGACTCGACGGCGCGCACGACCTCCCGCACCGCGGCAGGCGGCGCGGCGACCCGCCACTCGTCCCGGAACACGAACTCGGGCACCGGGGTCACCCGCCGACGGCGGCCGCGGCGGCCCAGGCGAGGTACTGGTGCACCAGCGCGACGGCGATCGCCCCCGCCCCCACCCCGGAGGCCACCCGCTTGACCGAGCCCGCCCGCACGTCACCAGCGGCGAAGACGCCCGGGACGCTGGTCTCCAGCAGCATCGGTGGCCGCTCCAGCGGCCACGCGGGGGAGGCGCCGTCGAGGTCCGGCCCGGTGAGCACGAACCCCGCCCGGTCCTTCGCCACCTCCGGCCCCAGGCACCCCGACGCCGGCTTCGACCCGATGAGCACGAAGACCGCGTCGGTCCGGAGCGTCTCCCGCTCGCCCGTGTCGAGGTCCTCGACGACGACCTCCTCCAGCACCTGCTCCCCGGACCCGTCCACCAACTGCACCCGGGAGCGGACGTCGATGTTCGGTGCCTCGTCGATCTCGTGCACCAGGTACTCCGACATCGTCGTGGCGAGCCCGCGGCGGACCAGGACCGTCACCCGGGCGGCGTACCGGGCCAGGTGCACCGCCGCCTGCCCCGCGGAGTTGCCCCCGCCGACCACCAGGACGTGCTTGCCCGCCATGGCCCGTGACTCGCTGACGGCCGCGCCGTAGAAGAGGCCGCGGCCCTGCATCGCCTCGAGGCTCGGCACCTCCAGGCGCCGCCACTCCGCGCCGGTGGCGACCACCACCGTGCGTGCCCGCAGCCTCGCGCCGTCGGAGAGGTGCACCCGGTGCTCCCCGTCCGTGCTCGACAGCCCGACCACGCTGCGCGACCAGACGAAGGTGGCGCCGAACGACCACGCCTGCTGGTACGCGCTGGCCGCCAGCCGGTTGCCGCTGATCCCCCGCGGGAAGCCGAGGTAGTTGCGGATCAGCGAGCTGGTGCCCGCCTGCCCGCCCATCGCCAGCGGCTCCACGACCACCGTGCGCAGGCCCTCGGAGGCGGCGTACACGGCGGCACTGAGCCCCGCGGGCCCGGCACCGACCACCACGACGTCGGCGAGCGTGCTCTCGTCCACCGCCTCCAGGACCCCGAACGCGGCGGCGATGTCCATAGCGCTGGGGTCGGTCAGCGCCGGCAGCTCCGGCCGGAACCGGAGGACGACGACCGGCAGCGCGGGCTCCTCCAGCCCCAGACCCGCCAGCAGTTCCTGCCCGTCCGGCGCGGCGGCGTCGTAGAAGCCGACCGGCACCCGGTTGCGGGTGAACATGTCGCGGAGCTCCTGCGAGCGGGCCGACCACCGCTCGCCGATCACCTGCACCGCCTCGTAGCCGGTGCCCTGCCGGCTGTCCCACTCGGCGAGCAGCTCGGTCACCGAGAGGTGGAAGTCCTCGTCGCCGGGGCGCTCCGGGCGGTAGAGCCACCCGTCCAGCCGGCCCAGCGTGATCGCCTCGAAGATCGGCGCTGCCGTCGCCAGATCGCCCCACCGCACGATGCAGGCACGCACCGCACCCGGCGCCAGGCCACCCGCCCGCGCCAGGACGTCGAGGCCGTCGGGGTCGGCCGGGCCCAGGCCCGCCAGAACCGCCGCAACCGGGATGCCCTCCTCCTGCAACTGCGCGACCCGGGGCCCGACGTGGTCCTCCGCGTCGCAGACCGCCACGGCGTAATCGGCCCCGTAGCGTCTGTCCAGCTCCGTCCCGACCTGGTCGCGCACCGGCGGGTCCCGGCTGACCAGGACCAGTGCCGCTCGCGGGGCGAAACCGCTGTCGGGCTCGTCGGCAGCCACATAGCATGCCTAGGGCGTCACCGCACGGGGGTCAAGGGACGTAGGGCTCGACGCCCGTCCGGTACTCCACCGCACCGAGGCCTGGTCATGACCGATCCGCTCGGCTCCCGCGCCGTGCTCCCCGGCACCCGCCTGATGCTGCAAGCCTTCACCGTTCTCACCCTGCTGGCGTTCGTCGCGCTGTTCCTCGGCTCGTCGCGCACCACCGACTACTTCGCCTGGACGATCGACCCACCGGCGACCGCAGCGTTCCTCGGCGCCGCGTACGCCGCCGGGTGCGTGCTCGTCGTGCTGTCGCTGCGCACCCCGGTATGGGCGCACGTCCGCATCCCGTTCGCCACGGTGCTGGTCTTCACCGTCCTCACCCTGGCGGCCACCCTGCTGCACCTGGACCGCTTCCACTTCGGGGCACCGGGCCTGGTGGCGAACGCGGCCGCCTGGTTCTGGCTCGCCGTCTACCTGGTGGTGCCGTTGGGGATGCTCGCGATGCTCGTCGGGCAACAGCGGCTCCCGTACCCCGATCCGCCGCTCCGGCTGGCGTTGCCCTCGGGTCTGGCCGCGGTGCTCGCGGTGCAGGGCGTGGTGTTCCTGGTCGTCGGCGCGGCCCTGTTCGCCGCGCCGGGCACGGGGTCCGCGCTCTGGCCGTGGGCGCTCACCCCGCTGACGGCCCGGGCGGTCGGGTCGTGGCTCCTCGCGTTCGGCGTCGGCATCGCACTGGCGCTGCGCGACCGCGACCTCGACCGCCTCCGGCTGGCCGCGGTGGCGTACGCGGTGTTCGGCGCGCTCGAGCTGGTCGTCCTGGCCCGCTACCCCGACGCCGTGCGGTGGGGTTCCCCCGCGACGTGGGTGTTCGTCGCCCTCATGGTCTCCACCCTGCTCAGCGCGGGGTACGCGCTGCGCCGCCTGCATGCGGCGTACCCGGTCGCGGCGGGGTCGGCGTGAGCCGGGCCCACCTGTGGCGCGGTGCGCTGGCGGGCTATGCCGCGAGCCGCACCATGGACGCCGCGACGGCGTGGTTCCACCGCCGGCAGGACGACGCCTCCCGGGCCCGGGAGGAGGAGATCGCCCCGGGCGGGGCGCTGGTGCAACTGGGCAAGCGGCTGGGCGCGGCCGCGGGCCGCGACCTCGACGACGAGGCGGCGGGCCGCATCGGGGTGGCCGTGCACCGGACGTTCGGGGTGGTCTACGGGATCACCGCCGCGGCCCTGGTCCGGCGGGGGGTGAGCCCGCTCGCCGCCGGGCTCGCCGTCGGTGCGGGGGCGTTCCTGCTGGTCGACGAGGGGACGTCGCTGCCCACGCTCACGGCCTACCCGCCGGTGAGCCACGCGCGCGGGGTCGTCGGGCACGCCACCTTCGGGCTGACCGCCGGCGTGCTGCTCGCGCTCGTCGAGAACGGCCGGCGGTGACCGGCCGGTGACCGCCCCCGGGCTACGCCGCCGGCCGCCCGAGCAGGGCGCGGCACACGAGGGTGAGGTCGACCAGCCCGACCAGCCGCCCCTCCTCCACCACGGGCAGGTGCTGCAGCCCGCCGGACAGCATCAGCTCCGCGGCGTCCACCACGGTCACGTCCGGGCCGACGGTGGCGGGCACGGGACGGTGCAGGTCGGTGATCCGGGTCTCCTCCGGGTTCCGGCCGTCGGCGACCGCCTGCGCGATGTCGGCGTCGCAGAGCAGCGCCACAGGATGGCGGCTCTCGGGGTCGCTGAGCACCACGAGGGCGCTGTCCCGCGCCCGTTTCATCAGATAGGCGGCGCCGGCGAGGTGGGCGGCGCTCTCCACGGTCGTGACCGGGGGGCGCATCACCTGGCCCACGGTGAGCCGTCCGGGGGGTGCGACCTCCGGTGGACGTGCGGCGGCAGGCTGCTCCGACATGGCGGCCCCTTCCAGGAGAGGTGGGGACGTCGGCATTGTGCCGTTGATGACCGGCCGGCGGGAGCCGCTCGTCGTGCCCGGCCCCGGGCGGAGGGAGAGGCGTGACCACCAGTGCACCCGTCGTCGTGGACAACCGGGGGGCCGGCCGCTTCGAGGCGCTGGTCGACGGCACGGTGGCCGGGTTCGCCGAGTACCGGCGACGGGGGTCTTCCGTCGCCTTCACCCACACCGTCGTCGACCCGGCGTTCGAGGGCCGCGGTGTGGGATCGGCGCTCGCCCGGGGAGCGCTCGACGCCGTGCGGGCCGACGGCGCGTCGGTCCTCCCGTTCTGCCCGTTCATCCGCGGCTGGATCCACCGCCACCCCGACTACGCCGACCTCGTGCCCGCGGAGCGCCGGGCGCAGTTCGCCCCCCGCTGACCGGCGGGAACCGATCCTCGCCGCCACCCCGTCCACCGGGCATGGACACCGTTCCTGCCACGCGCCTCCTCGCCTCCGCCGCGCTGATCCTGGTGCTGCTCGTCGGCTGCACCGGTCCCTCCGGCGGGGAATCGGACAGCGCGGACGGCGCCGGGGGCGCGGTCGCCCCCGTGACGGCCGTCCCGGGCAGCGACGAGGCCGCTCCCGACCGGGAGGTGGTCACCACCGCGGACGCCTCGCTCGCCGTCGACGACCCGGCGGAGGCTGCGCAGCGGGTGAGCGAGCTGGTGGAGTCCGCCGGCGGGCGCGTCGACGAGCGCGCCGTGCATGCCACCTCCGTCCAGGAGGGGGTCGAGGGCACGGTCGCCGCACTCGTGGTGCGCGTGCCGGCCGCGGCGCTGACCGGCGTCCTGGCCGACCTGGAGGAGCTCGGCGACGTCGGCAGCGTCTCGGTGTCCCGCTCCGACGTCACCGCCGCGGCGATGGACCTGGACGCCCGGATCACGGCGCTGCAGTCCTCCGTGGCGCGGCTGCTCGCCCTGATGGACGACGCCGCCACCACCGAGGCGCTGCTGGAGGCGGAGCAGGCGCTCTCCCAACGGCAGCAGGAGCTGGAGTCGCTGCAGTCCCGGCGGGCAGCGCTGGCCGACCAGGTCGAGCTGTCGACCCTGCGCGTGCACCTGGAGCCCTTCGGCGTCGCGCCCGCCGGCGGGCCGGACGGCTTCCTCGACGGGCTGGCCACCGGGTGGCGGTCGCTCGTGGCGGTCACCGGAGCGGCCGTCGTCGCGATCGGCGTCGTCCTGCCCTGGCTGGTGGTCGTCGCCCTGGTCGCCGCCGCCGTCCTGGTGCCGCTGCGCCGGTCGCGCCGGCGGGCGGCACCCCCGCCTCCGGCAGCGGCGACCGAGGGGTGAGCCACCTCACCGGCTCGTGAGCACGACGAGCTGCTGCGTCGCCCGGGTCATCGCCACGTAGCGGTCCACCGCTCCCCCGACTCCCGTCCCGAAGTCATCCGGGTCCACGAGGACGACGAGGTCGAACTCCAGCCCCTTCGCCAGCGACGGCGTCAGCGACCGCACCCGGGGACGCTCCGGAAGCGCCGGAGCCCCGATCACGCAGGCGACCCCCTCGGCGTGGGCGGCCAGCCACCCGTCCAGCACCGACCCCAGCTCCGCGACCGATCCGTGCGCGACCGGCACCCCGGTGCTGCGGACCGACGTCGGCACGTTGGCGTCCGGCAGCACCGCCCGGATCACCGGCTCCGCCTCCGCCATGACCTCCACCGGTGTCCGGTAGTTCACCGTCAGCGACATCCGGCGCACCTCGGCGAGCCCGACCCGGCGCAGCCGCTCCTCCCACGGCTCGGGGAACCCGTGCCGGGCCTGCGCCCGGTCCCCCACCACGGTGAAGCTCCGCGACGGGCAGCGCCGCACCAGCATCTGCCACTCCGCGTCGGTCAGCTCCTGGGCCTCGTCGACGACGACGTGCGCGAACGTGCCGGCCAGCGGATCGGCGTCCACCGCGGGGAGCTCGTCCTGGTCGACCAGGGCATCGCGCAGGTCGCCGTGCCGCAGGCTGGTCATCAGCAGGAGATCGGAGTCGTCGGCCGCGATGAGCTCGTCGATGACCGCCGACATGCGCTCGCGCTCCCGCGCCGCGACGGCCGCCTCCCGCTGCCGGCGCCGCACGGCCCCCGCGTCACCCAGCCGCATCCGCGCCGCGTCCAGCAGCGGCAGGTCGGCGACCGTCCACGCCTGCGGCTCGGTCCGCTGCAGAAGGCGCATCTCCTCGGTGCTCAGCTCGGGCGCGCACCGGCGCAGGTAGGCGGGCACCGACCACAGGTCACCCACGACCTCGCCGGCGTCCAGCATCGGCCACGCCCGGTCGAAGGTCGCCCGCAGCTCGCGGTCCTGCTCCAGCGCGGCGCGCACCTGGTCGGGGTCGAGGTCGGCGTCGTGCGCATCCACCAGGATCTCCAGCAGCGCGCCCCGCACCTGCTCGCGTGCCTCGTTGTGCGGCGTGCCCGGCTCGACCGCCCCGAACGCCTCCGCCCAGTCCGCGGCGGTCAGCCGGAGGTCGTCCCACGGCGTCGTCACCGTCGTCGCCCGGGCCGGCGGATCCTCGTAGAAGCGGACGGCCGCCTCGATCACCGCGCCCATCCGCGCCGATGCCTTGAGCCGGGCCACCTCGGGGTCGGCCTCGGGCGCGGCGCCGGCCCCCTCGGGCACCAGGTCGCGCAGCGTGCAGGTGCGCACCCCCTCCTCCCCCAGGCCGGGAAGGACGTCGGCGACGTAGGCCAGGTACGGCTGGTGCGGGCCGACGAACAGCACGCCACCGCCGCGGTGCCCGAGACGCGGATCGGAGTAGAGCAGGTAGGCCGCGCGGTGCAGGGCGACGACGGTCTTCCCGGTGCCCGGCCCGCCGTCGACGACCAGCGCGCCGCGGGAGCCGGCGCGGATGATCGCGTCCTGGTCGGCCTGGATGGTGCCGAGCACGTCACGCATCCGGGCCGACCGGTTCCCGCCGAGGCTGGCGAGGAAGGCGGACTGGTCGTCGAGGGCGGCGTGGCCCTCGAGCCCGTCCGGTGCGAAGACCTCGTCCCAGTAGTCGGTGATCCGGCCGCGGGTCCAGCGGTAGCGGCGGCGGCTGGCCAGCCCCATCGGGTCGGCGTGGGTGGCGGCGAAGAACGGCTCGGCCGCCGGCGAACGCCAGTCGACGAGCAGCCGGCGGCCGACGCCGTCGGTGAGGCCCAACCGCCCGACGTAGACCGGCTCCCCGCCGTCCGCGGGCACCACCCGCCCGAGGCAGAGGTCCAGGCCGAACCGGCGCAGGGTGCGCAGGCGGGTGGCGAGCCGGTGCACCTCCAGGTCGCGGTCCAGCGCCGCCTGACCGGCGCCGCCGGGCGCCGCCCGCTCGAAGGCCAGCCGCTCGGTGAGCTCGGCGATCGACCGCGCGAGGCTCGCGGCGATCAGGGCGAAGTGCCGCTCGTCGGCGGCGATCAGCGCGGGGTCGGCCTTGGCGGCGAGGTGGCCGGGGAGGTCGAAGGCACGGGTGGACACGGTCACGAACGGCTCCGATCCGGGGACGCCGCCGCGCCCGTCCGCGCGCGGTCAGCCGTCCCCGGCGGGCGAGTGTGCGGCCCGACCGGGGTCTTGCCGCAAGCCCTGGGGTGCGCTATACGTTCGAGTGGGACGAGAACACGACGTCACTGCTGCGCGGCCGGGGCCTCCGCCTCCGGCGCGGCACCACCGGGCGCCGGCACGGTCACGTCGTCGACGAAGCAGTAGGCCCAGCTCTCCCCCGGTTCGGCCGAGGCGACGAGCGGGTGGTCGTCCGCGGCGGCGTGGGCGCGCGCGTGCCGGCGCGGCGAGGAGTCGCAGCAGCCCACGTACCCGCACCCCAGGCAGACGCGCAGGTGCACCCACTCGGTGCCCTCCCGCAGGCAGCCCACGCACCCGTGCGCCCACGGCACCACGGGCCGGGAGGTGTCCCCGTGGTCGCAGCCGCTGCCCTGCGGCCAGGCGTAGCGGACCACCCGCGTGGTGTCGACGGCGGTCCGCCGCGCGTCCGGGTGCGCCACCTGGTGCCCGAGCTCGGAGAGGACGGCGCGCTCCAGCGCGTGGCCGGAGATCCGGTCCCGGTCGAGGACGTGGTCGGCGCCGGCCTCCGCCAGCTCGACGACGTCGACGGCACCCAGCGGGCGCGCGACGATGGGGGCGGTCGTGACCGCCCGCGCCGCCGTGACCACCCGCACGGCCTGCTCCGGGTCGTCCTCGGCGACGACGGCGAGGCGGGCGGCGGGCACCCCGGCCAGCCGCAGGATCTCCGCCTTCGTCGGATCCCCGCGCACCACCGCGTGCCCGTCCGCCTCGGCCTGCGCCGCCCCGTCGGGGTTGAGCGTCGTCATCACCACGGCCACCCCGCGGTCGCGCAGGGTGGCCGCCAGGCCCAGCGCGGTGGGCCCCCACCCGATGATCGCCACGTGGTCCCGGTGCGCGCCGTCCTCGTCGGTCGCCCCGGGCCCTCCCGCGGTCGCGACGGGTGCGCGGTCGAGCCGCGCGGCCGCCGCGGCCAGCTGCGGGGTGCCCAGCATGAGCAGCACCGTGGCGGCGACGACGACCTGCGCGCCGTCGTCCGCGAGCCCGAGCGGCGCCAGCCCGGCCGCGGTGCCCACGGTGAGCAGCACGAAGGAGAACTCGCCGACCTGGGCCAGGAGCAGCCCGGTCGCGGCGGCGGTGCGCCAGCGGATGCCGACGGCGGTGGCGGCGACGGCGGTGGTGAGCGTCTTGAGCACCAGGGCACCGGCGGCGGCGCCCAGCACGAGCGGAAGGTTGGCGAGCATGAAGCCGACGTCGAGGAGCATGCCGACGGAGACGAAGAAGACCGCGCTGAACACGATCTGCAGCGGGAGCACCTCGGCGAGCGCCTGGGTGCTGGCCCGGCTCTCGCTCACCACCAGGCCGGCCAGGAAGGCCCCGAGCGACACGCTCACCCCGGCGAGGGCGGTCAGGTAGGCGGTGCCGAAGCAGACCGCGACGATCGCGAGCAGGAACACCTCGGGCGAGCAGGTTCGGGCGACCACGTCCAGCAGGGCGGGCATGACCCGGCGGGCCAGCACCAGGACGGCGACGATGACGCCCACCGCAGTGAGGACGGCCCACAGCAGCGCGCCCCCGGCCGAGCCGCCGCCCTCGGCGGTCGGGCCGAGCAGCGGCACGACCAGCACCATCGCCACTACCGCGAGGTCCTGGGCGATCAGCACGGCAAGCGCCAGCCGGCCACGGACGGTGGAGCTCTCCCGCCGCTCCCCCAGCAGCTTGAGCACGATCGCCGTCGACGACAGGGCGAGCAGGAAACCGGTGAACAGCCCGTCGCGCCAGTCGCCGCCGAGGGCGAGGGTCACCCCCAGCCCGGCGCCGGTGGCGAGCGCCAGCTGCAGCCCGCCGGCGACGGCGATCCACGTCCAGACGCGGGCCAGGCGCTCCAGCGAGAACTCGATGCCGATGGTGAACAGCAGCAGGATCACGCCGATGTCCGCCGCGGCCTCCACGGCCTCGCTGCTGTCGACGACACCGAACTGGGCCGGGCCGATGAGGACGCCCGCCACCAGGAACCCGACGATCGGCACCACCCGGGCCCGGGCGGTGAGGTAGCCGATGACCGCTGCCGCGACGACGAGCGCGGCGGTGGGCGCCAGGTAGCCGGGCACCTCGCCGGCGGCGATGACGAGGTCTGCCTGGGGCGACATGCCGACATGATGCGCGCCGCCGGCCGCAGTCCCCAAGGCCGTACCGGCGCGGCGGGGTCGAGGGGAATCACTGGGCGCCGCGGGTGTTGCAGGACGACGATGCTGCCAGCAGGCGGTGGAGGAGGACGACCCATGACTGCGCCATCCCCGGCCGGCACGGGCCTCCGCATGGGCACTGCCCGGGGACGCTGGGTCCTCCTCGCGACCGTGCTGGGCTCGGGCGTGGCGATGCTGGACGCCACCGTCGTCAACGTGGCTCTGGAGCGGATCGGCTCCGACCTGAACGCGGACTTCGCCGGCCTGCAGTGGACGGTCAACGCCTACACGCTGACGCTGGCCGCGCTCATCCTGCTCGGCGGCTCGCTGAGCGACCGCTACGGGCGGCGGCGGATCTTCGTCGTCGGCGTCTGCTGGTTCGCCGCCGCCTCGCTGCTGTGCGGGCTGGCGCCGGACATCGAGACCCTCGTGGCCGCGCGCGCCCTGCAGGGCATCGGCGGGGCCCTTCTCACCCCGGGCAGCCTGGCGATCATCTCGGCGTCCTTCTCCGGCCCCGACCGGGCGGCCGCGGTCGGGGCCTGGTCCGGGCTGTCCGGGGTCGCCGCCGCGATCGGGCCGTTCGTCGGCGGTTGGCTGGTGGAGTGGAGCTGGCGGGCGGTCTTCCTGATCAACCTGCCGCTGGCGGCGCTGGTCGTCCTCGTCGCCGTGCGGCACGTGCCTGAGTCGCGCGACCCGGCGGCCGCGCCGCGGCTGGACTGGACCGGGACCGTGCTCGTCGTCGCCGGGCTCGGCGCGCTGACCTACGCGCTCACCGCCGCCGGCGAGGCGGGTGCCGGCCCGGGCCCCTGGCTGTGGGGCGCCGCGGGGCTGGTCGCCCTGGCGGTGTTCGTCGCCGTCGAGCTGCGGTCGCGGCATCCCCTCGTCCCGCCGACGCTCTTCGCCGACCGCCAGTTCTCCGCCACCAACGCCGTGACCCTGTTCGTCTACGCCGCGCTGGGCGCGTTGTTCGTGCTGCTGGTGCTGCACCTGCAGGTGGTGTCCGGGTTCAGCCCGCTGCTGGCGGGCACCGCGCTGCTGCCCGTCACCGTCCTCATGCTGCTGTTCTCCGCCCGCGTCGGGGCGCTCGCCCAGCGGATCGGGCCCCGCGCCCTGCTCACCGGCGGGCCGCTGGTGTCGGCGGCCGGCGTCCTGCTCATGCTCCGCATCGGCCCGGACGCCTCCTACCTCGTCGACGTGCTGCCCGCCGCGGTGCTCTTCGGCGCCGGGCTCACGCTGCTGGTCGCCCCGTTGACGGCGACCGTGCTCGACTCCGCCGCCGACCGCTACGCCGGCGTCGCCTCGGGCGTCAACAACGCCGTCGCCCGGGCGGCAGGGCTGCTCGCGGTCGCGGTCGTCCCGGTCGCGGCCGGGCTCGGCGGCGCCGACTACTCCGACCCGGAGATCTTCGCCGACGGCTTCCGGACCGCGGTGTTCATCCTCGCCGGGCTGCTGCTGGCCGGCGCGCTGGTCGCCGCCGCGTACGTGCGCCGCCCGCTCGGCGACGCCGGAACGGAGACCCCGGCGCGGCCGTCCGGCGCCGAGCGCATGCGGATCGAGGAGTGCCTGCACTGCCCGGTGGCCGGCCCGGCCGTGCACCCTCGGGACGAGGCGCCGGCCCCCGAGCCCCGCTCCGCCTCGTCCTGACGCCCAGCGGCCCGACGTCTGCCCGCGCGCGGCAGACCCTGTCCGCAGCACCGGCCGAGGTGTAGCCAGGACCCATGGACCCTCTCCAGGTGGGTCGCGCCGCGGTCGACCGCCGCGCGTGGGAGCAGGCGTACGAGCACCTGGCCGCCGCCGACGACCAGGGCGGGCTGCGGGATGCGGAGGACCTGCTGCGGCTGGGGCTCAGCGCCCACCTCACCCGCCGGGACGAGGTCGCCGAGCGCGCGTGGGAGCGTGCGTACGAGGCGTTCGCCGACCGCGGCGACGCCCTGGCCGCCGTCCGGTGCGCCTTCTGGCTCGGCCTGGTGCTGGTCATGGCGCGAGGCGCCGAGGAGCGGGGCGGTGGCTGGATCGCCCGTGCACAGCGCGTGGTGGAGGAGACGGCGCCGCGAGCGTGCGCCGAACGGGGGTACCTGCTGCTCCCGGTCGGGCTGCGCGAGATGGACCGCGGTGATCCGGCGGCCGCGCGCCGTGCCTTCGAGGAGGCGGCCAGGACCGGCCGGCACTTCAGGGACGTCGACCTGGCGACGCTCGGCTGCCTCGGGCAGGGCCAGGCGCTGCTGCGGAGCGGCGCGACGGCCCGCGGGCTGGCGGAGCTCGACGAGGCGATGATCGCCGTCCAGGCCGGCCGGGTCTCGCCGATCGCTTCCGGGATCGTCTACTGCGCCGTGGTCCTCGCCTGCCAAGAGGTCCTCGACCTGCGCCGGGCCCAGGAGTGGACGGCGGCGCTGACCGGGTGGTGCGAGGCGCAGCCCGGCCTCGTCCCGTTCCGGGGGCAGTGCCTGGTGCACCGCGCCGAGCTGGCCCAGTGGCGCGGCGACTGGGCGGAGGCGGTCGCGGAGGCCCAGCGCGCCTGCCGCTGGCTGTCGGACCCACCCGACCTCGCGGCCGGAGCCGCGTACTACCGGCTGGCCGAGCTGCACCGCGTGCGCGGCGAGCCCGCCGCTGCCGAGGCCGCCTTCCAGCAGGCGGTCTCCCTCGGCCACGACCCGCAGCCCGGGCTCGCGCTGCTGCGGCTGGCCCAGGGCCGGACGCAGGCCGCGGTGGCCGCCGTCCGCTGCGCCGTCGACCGGCCCGCCCTCGGCGGGCCCGGGGTGGTCGGCGAGGTGCGCGCTCCTCGCCCGCGGGCGGAGCTGCTGGCCGCCGCCGTGGAGATCCTGCTGACTGCGGGGGACGTCGGGGCGGCCGGGGGCGCCTGCGACCAGCTGGACGGTATCGCCGACGTCGTCGGCACCAGCGCCATGCGGGCCACGGCCGCGTGCGCCCGGGGCAGGGTGTCGTTGGCCGAGGGCAGGTACGCACCGGCGCTGGAGCATCTGTCGGACGCGCTGGCGCGCTGGTCGGCGCTGGCGGCCCCCTACGAGGCCGCGCGGACCCGCGTCCTGGTCGCCCGTGCGCTGCGCGGACTGGGTGACGAGGACACGGCCGCGATGGAGGTGACCACGGCGAGGAGCGTCTTCGAGTCGATCGGCGCGACGCCGGAGCTGGAGCGCCTCTCCGCCCCTCCGCCCGCGAGCGGGCTGACGCCCCGCGAGCTCGACGTCGTCCGCCTCGTGGCGGCCGGCCGCACCAACCGCGAGATCGCCGCGCAGCTGGTGATCAGCGACAAGACCGTGGCGCGGCACCTGCACAACATCTTCACGAAGCTCGCGCTGCCCAACCGGTCGGCCGCGACGGCGTACGCCTACGAGCACCACCTGGTGTAGCCGTCCTGGACAGGACGGTGCATGTCAGCTCCCGCTGATGTGCACCGTCTGGCCGATGCCGGTGGGGTCCCACCGTTCCTAGCGTGGGAGACCCGCAGCCGCTGCCGCCAGGAGGAAGCCGTGCCCCACCTCGGAGAACACGCCATCGTGCTGGGTGCCGGAATGGCCGGGCTCGTGCACGCCGTACCGCTGGCCCGGCGTTTCCGGCGCGTCACGCTGGTCGAACGGGACCGGCTGCCCGACGGCCGGGAGGACCGCCGGGGGGTGCCGCAGGGCCAGCACATCCACCTGCTGGTGCCGGGCGGCCTGAGCCGGCTGGAGGAGCTGCTGCCGGGGATCGTGGACGACCTGACCGCCGCCGGTGCGCACGTCATCGAGGCGCCGGAGTGGCGCTTCCACATGGGCGGCGGCCGGCTGGACCTGACCGGCACGGACTTCCGCATCACCGGGGCGACCCGGCCGCTGATCGAGGGCGTCGTCCGCGACCGGGTCCGCGCGCTGGCCGGCGTGGAGGTGCTCGACGGATGGGCCGCCCGCGGCCTGGCGGCGGACGCGGAGCGGACCCGCGTCACGGGTGTGCGGCTGCGGTCCCAGGCCGATCCCGCGGAGGAGCGGACCTTGGACGCCGACCTGGTGGTGGACACGACCGGCCGCGGCTCCGCCTCGCCCCGCTGGCTGGCCGAGCTCGGCTACCCGCCACCGGCGGAAGAACGCCTCAAGGTCGACGTGCACTACACCACCCGGGTGTTCCGCCGCGATCCGGCGGTGCTGGACGGGGACCGCAACGTGCTCGTGGACGTGCCGCCCGACGGGCGCCGGGGCGGGGCCGCGCTGGCCGTCGAGGGCGGGAAGTGGATCGTCACCCTCATCGGCATGCTCGGCGAGCGCCCGCCGGCCGACCTGCCCGGCTTCACCGACTACGCCGCCGGCCTCTGGAACCGGGACCTCGCACGCATCGTCGAAGGCGCCGAGCCGGTCGGGGACGCCGCCCGGGTCGCCTTCCCCTCGTTCTCGCGGCACCGGTACGACCGCCTCCGGGGGCTCCCCGAGGGCTTCCTCGTCGCGGGTGACGCGGTCTGCTCCTTCGATCCCCGCTTCGGGCAGGGCATGACCGTGGCGATCATCGAGGCCGTCCAGCTCGGCCGTGCCCTCGACGCGCGCGGCCTGGACGGCGTCGGCCTCCGGACGCTCTCGGCGGCGCGCCCGGCCGTGCAGGACGCGTGGGACCTCGCCACGGGTTCCGACCTCGCGCACCCGGAGGTGGACGGCCCGCGGCCGGCGTCGTGGCGGCTCACCACCGCCTACTTGCAGCGCCTCGTGCCGGCGGCGCACCGCGATCCCGTCGTGGCCGCGGCCTTCATCCGGGTCATCGGGATGCTCGCCCGTCCGCAGGAGCTGATGCGCCCGCACCTGGTCGCGCGGGTGCTGCTCGGGTCCCGCCGCCGGACCGGGCGCGAGGTGACCACCGGCGTTCCCGCGGGAACGCGCTGACTACTGAAGCGGGCGCGCCGCCTTCCGCACGGCCCAGCCACCTGCGGCGTCCGCGGCCCGGCGCCACAGCGGATGCCGCTGGTGTTCCAGCCGGGCCGTACCGACGCAGGACTCCCCCGCCGACCCGGTCAACGCGGCGCGGGCCGGGTCAGCCCCCGTCCGCTGCGGAGCCGTGGGCTCACAGCGTCGTGGGGAGCCCCAGAGCGGCGAACAGCTCGCAGTCGAGGTTCAGGAAGCTGGAGATGTGGGCGATGCGGCCGTCCTCGATCTCCAGCACGTGCAGGCCCCAGGGCACGTGACCACCGCCCTCCGCCGGCCGGTACTGGGCGAAGGCCGGGGTCCCGTTGGCCGAGGTCTGGATCAGCCGGGACCCCCGGCACGCGCTGGCCGGCTCCGTCACCATCCAGGCGCCGATGTCCTCCCGGCCCCGCAGCCACATCTCGAACGGCGGCATGTGCTGGGTCGCGTCCTCGTGCAGCAGCTGCACGAAGGCATCGATGTCGTAGCGCTCGAAGGCGTCCAGGTAGCGGGCCAGCAACGCGCGTGCGTCGTCGTCCAGGGTGCGCGGCGCCGGGCGGCCGCCCACGTCGGCGAGCGTCGCCCGGGCCCGCTGCAGGGCGCTGTTGACCGAGGCGACGGTGGTGTCGAGCAGCTCGGCGACCTCGTCGGCCTTCCAGCGCAGCACCTCGCGCAGGATCAGCACGGCGCGCTGCTTGGGCGGCAGGTGCTGCAGCGCGGCGACGAACGCCAGGCGCACCGACTCCTTGGCCACCGCTTGGTCGGCCGGGTCGCCGTCCTCGGGGAGGACCTGGCGGTCGAGCACCGGCTCGATCCAGGCCGTCGCCGGCCGGCGCCCGCTCAGCGACGCGGGGACCGGCGGGTACGGGGAGCCGGCGAGGTCCATGGGCAGCGCGCGGCGCTGCCGGCCGGCGAGCTGGTCGAGGCAGACGTTGGTGGCGATGCGGTAGAGCCACGACCGGAGCGCCGACCGGCCCTCGAAGTCGGAGAGGCCGCGCCAGGCCCGGACCAGGGTCTCCTGCACCGCGTCCTCGGCGTCGAAGACCGAGCCGAGCATGCGGTAGCAGTACCCGGTGAGCTCGCGGCGGTGCTCGAGCAGCCGCGGGTCGAGCTGTTCCGCGGGACCGATGACGGCACTGGTCACAGGAGTCCACCCCTCGGGATCGATGTGCCGGTCAGCACACCACAGGCCACCGACAGGACGGGAGCCCCCGGAGCGCCGTGGCTCCGGGGGCCCCGGTCCTTCCCACCCGGTGGGGCGGGTCGGTGTCAGCGCGTCACGGCAGCAGCGGCTCGCCGTCGCGCACGAGCTGCCAGTTCTCGACGAAGAACTCCGCCGGGTCGATCACGCCGACCGCCTGCGCCCGCTCGATGAGCAGCTGCCGGATCTCCAGCTGCTCGTTGTAGACCACCGGAGCGGTGGCGATGTGCGGGAAGCCGCCGCCGCCGCTGCGACGGTAGTTGTTCACCGCCACGACGAACCGGGCGTCGTCCGCGACCGGCTGCCCCTCGTACGTGAGGTCGACGATCCGCGAGCCCGCCGGCTGCGACACGTCGATGCCGTACTCAACGCCCGACAGGATGTCGTAGTTGTAGTCGGGCTGACCGCCGGCGTTCGTGATGGTCTCCGGGTCGACGTCCCCGGTGGCCGGCACCGGCTGGAAGTACCGGGCGGAGAACTCCAGGTACTCCTTCAGCTGCGCCCCGGTGAGCTCCACGGCCTCCAGGGTGTTGTCGTAGATGTAGAGGCCGGCGATGTCGCGGATGGTGACGTCACCGGCCGGGAAGACGGCGTCCCGGCTGAACGGCGCCGCGATCGACAGCACCGGCAGGTCGGCCCGGTCCGTGCCCTCCAGGGCGGCGGCCACGGTGTCGGCCTGCACGTCCTGGATGAAGTCCAGGATCGCGGTGTCCTCGTACCGGCTGGTGCGCGCGGAGAGCTCCTCCGCCGAGGTCGCCACCACCTGGTTGACGTACGCCACGGTCTTCCCGTGCGCCTCCGCCGTGGCGGCCAGCACCTCGGGCGACTCCTCGACCCCCGCGGTGCTCAGCGCCTGCGCGGAGGTGCCGACGACCTCCCACTTCCCGCCACGCACCTGCTCGAGCTCGATGTCCACCTGGGAAACGGTGGCGCCCCAGCGGTAGGGCTGGGTGAGCAGCACCTCCTCGCCGGTGACCTCGTTCACGACGACCTGGGAGAGGGCGTTCCGGTGGGTGTGGCCGACCACCATCGCGTCGATCCCCGGCACGGTGCGGGCGATGACGTCCGACGGGTTCTCGGTCGGCATCTCGGGGCCGTAGGACGACGTCCCGCCGACGCCCGCGTGGGAGAGGACGACGACGACGTCGGCCTTGCGGTCGACGACCGGCACCCACTTCTCCGCCGCCTCGACCATGTCCTGGAACGTCACACGGCCCTCGACGTTCCCCTTGTCCCAGATGGCCGAGCCAGGGGTGGTCAGGCCGATGATGCCGACCCGGACCGGCTCGTGGCCGGGTACCCGCATCGTCTCGATGGTGTACGGCTTCAGGTAGGGACGCGGGGTGCCGTCACGGAGCACGTTGGCCCCGAGCACCGGGTGGTCGACGTCCTTCTCGTAGGCCCGGAGCAGGTCCAGGCCGTAGTTGAACTCGTGGTTGCCGACGACCTGCGCGTCGTAGCCGATGGCGTCGAACGCGGCCGCCATCGGGTGCTCGACGCGGGTCTCGGTGACCGGCTCCTGCTTGGCGTAGTAGTAGCTCAGCGGCGTGCCCTGCAGGAAGTCGCCGTTGTCCACGACGAGGACGCTCTCCTCACCCCGCTCCGCGCGGACCGAGTCCACGACCGTGGCCACCTTCGCCAGCCCGGTCTCGAAACCGGCCTTCTCCGAGTAGGTCCGGTCGGCGAAGTAGTCCCAGTTCTGCACGCGGCCGTGCAGGTCGGTGGTGGCGAGCATGGTCAGCGTCAGGTCGTCCGCCGCGGGCGGCGCGGCCGCGGCCGGGCTCAGGGGCGCCATGGTCAGCACCGCGGCCGTGGCCGCCACGGAGAGCGTGGTCCGCCGTCTCATCCGGTGGTTCCTCTCGATCGAACGGTCCCCGTGACGGTGTGCAGGGGATCCGCGATGGAGAGTAGGGACGGGGACCGACAGCCCGGCGGCCGGCCGGTGACCGCCGCGCTACTGGTAGCTGATCAACTGGGGGTCGGGCTCGACCTGGCTGATCGTCTCCTCCGGCGTGAGCATCGGGATGTCCTCGTCGTAGAAGTTCTTCCAACCCCACCACAGGCCCTCGGGCGCGTCCCGCCGCAGCGCCGCCCACGTGCTCTGCTTGGCGCCCTGCCCGCCCTGACCGTCGGCGTGCACCATCACGGCGAGCTCGTCGCGGCTGAGGTCCACCCGCTCGCGGCCCGGGATCATGTCCAGCCGGAACTGGTGGAGCACCAGCAGCTTCTGCGGCAACTGGTTCTCGCGGGTCAGGTCGGCGAGCCAGGTCACCACGCGGTTGACCTCCTCGACGTCCACCGAGCCGATCTGGCGCAGGTGGACCTCGTTCGGGCCCAGCCGCCACTCGGGGTCGAGAGCCAGGCCGACGTGCGGCATCTCGAGCAGCGGCCGGTACAGCTCCGCCTGGGTGACGAAGTCGGTGCGCCCGGGCTGCAGGTCCAGGACGACGTACATGCCGGCCTCGCCCGCCGCCTCGACCCACGGCCGCAGCAGCTCGATGTCGGCCTCGGCGGAGTAGTCGCCGTCCGCCCCCGCCGACGCGGAGGCGATGGTCGAGATGATCTCGAAGGCCGGCACCACCGTCTCCTCGACCAGCGGCTCGTAGGGCGCCGCGTGGGCCCGCGCCCGCTCGACGGCCGCGTCGACCGGCTGCTCCCCCATGAGGCCGAGCGCGGCGGTGCCGGGGTGGCCGTAGAGGGCGACGAGCAGCTTCCCCGGGAAGAGCGTCTGCCCACCGCCGGGCAGCTCCACCCCGGTGGCGGCGGTCTCCACCTTCCAGTCCAGGCCCTCCTCGGCGGCGAAGCCCGGGCCGATCGCCACGACCGAGCCGGGGTCCGCCTCGCCGAGCGCGCTGACCACGTCGGCGGACGCCCGCGGGTCGGTGGTCCCTCCGGTCAGCAGCACCCGTGCGCCGGCCGCGCGGGCCGTCGCGATGGCGGCCAGCGACCCGGGCTCGCCGGAGGCCAGCACCACGGTGTCCTCGAGCGGCTCGGGGCGACTGGTCGCGGGGAGCTCCCCGGGCGACCCGTCCTCCGCTGTCTCCTCCGCGGGCTCGCTCGCAGCGCCTCCGCCGCTCTCCGGCTGCAGCGCGGTGGGCTGCTCGGGGTCGAGCGCGGCCACGGCCGGGGCGTCGCCGTCGGCCGGGACCGGCTCGCCGTCCGCGAGGTCGACGCCGGTCGCCGCCGCCACCGCCTCGGCGTCGGCCGCCACCGCCACCACGTCCACGCCCGAGCCGGACAGCGTGGCGTCGCCGACGGCGAGCACCGTGCCCGTGCCCAGCCGCTCCAGCTCGCCGATCACCGGCTCCGGGGTCTCCGCACCACCGGTGACCAGCAGCGGGACGCCCATCGCGACCGCGGCCGACGCCCCCAGCAGCAGACCGGCGCGGTCGTCCTCGTCCGCGAGAACGGTGACGTCGGAGGAGCCGTACAAGGCGCGGCTGGTGCTCACCGCCGTCGCCACCGGGTCCTCGTCCGCGACCACCGTCAGGAACTCGCCGGGTGCCGCCGTGACCGCCTCGGCGACCGGGGCCTCTTCCGGCTGCTCCTCGTCGCCGGACGACGTGCAGCCGGCGAGCAGGGCGGCGCTGAGCGCGAGCGGGATTGTGCGAGAGCGCACGTGGGGCCTCCGTCGGTCGGGGCGCCGACGACCGGACGGGCACGTCGACGTCGGCGTGACGGCACCGACCCTAGACGGGGTCGCGCCGCGGCCGGGTCGCCGGACACGCTGGCGGCGGGCCGAGGAGCGTTCCGCGCCGGGGTGACCACGGCACTCCGTCCGGGACGACCCGGCCACGGACCGGCCGCCCGACGGGACGGGCCCGGCGGCGGCGGGCGCCGGCTGCCCGGCTGCCTGCGCGGGCGGCGCCGAACTCGTTGGCGGTCCGTCGGACCGGCCCGGTAGACACGTCGACGTGACCGATGTCGACGCCCGGCTGCGCCCGGTGACCCCCGACGAGTGGCCGGCCTTCGCCCACGCCATGCACGACGTCTTCGCGGAGGAGGCGCCGCCGTCCTTCGCCGAGAGGCCCTCCTCGGTCGCCGAGCTGGAGCGGTCGCTGTCGATGTGGGACGGCGATCGGGTGGTCGCCACCGCCGGCATCTACAGCCGGACCCTCGCCGTCCCCGGGGCGCTGGTGCCCTGCGCCGGCGTCACCTGGGTGACCGTGACCCCGACCCGGCGCCGGCGGGGCGTGCTCACCGCGATCATGCGCCGGCAGCTGACGGAGCTGCACGAGCAGGAGCGCGAGCCGGTGGCCGCGCTGTGGGCGGCCGAGTACCCGATCTACGGCCGCTTCGGGTACGCGCCGGCGACCCGGGAGGCCCGCTTCTCCGGCCGCACGGAGCGGCTGCGGCTGCGCCCGGACGTCGACCTGGGCACCGGCCGCGTGGAGCAGGTGCCGGTCGAGGAGTACCGCCCGGCCGCGGTCGCCGTGCACGGCGCGGTGCACCGCTGGGTGCCCGGCAACATGGTGCGCGACGACCGGTGGTGGGACCGGCAGCTGCGCGACGAGCCCTCAGGCCGGGAGGGCGCGTCCGCGCGGCGGTACCTGCTGCACCGGGAGGCCGACGGCACGGTGACCGGGTACGCCGCCTACCGGGTGAAGGGCGCCTGGAGCGACGCCGGCGAGCCCGAGGGCACGGTGATCGTCCAGGAGGTGCGGGCGACCAGCACCCCGGCCTACGCCGCGCTGTGGCAGGTGCTGCTCTCGATCGACCTGGTCCGCACCGTGAAGTACCAGGCCGCCTCGCCCGACGACCCGCTGCGCTGGCTGGTCACCGACGCCCGCGCGCTGCACAGCACCCCGGTCGACGGGCTCTGGGTGCGGCTGGTCGACGTCGACCGCGCCCTCGCCGCCCGCCGCTACCCCGCGCCCATCGACCTCGTGCTGGAGGTGCGGGACCCGTTCTGCCCCTGGAACGAGGGGCGCTGGCGGCTCTCCGGGCACCCGGCCGGCGGTTACTGCGGCCGCACCGACCGCGACCCCGACATCGTGCTGGGCATCGAGGAGCTCTCGGCGGCCTACCTGGGCGGCGTCTCGCTGGCCGGGCTGCAGGCGGCGGGGCGGGTGACCGAGGTGAGCCCCGGGGCGGTGACGCTCGCGTCGACGGCGTTCGGCTGGCCGGTCACGCCCTGGTGCCCCGACAGCTTCTGAAGCGAGCCCGCGCCGAGCCCGGTGACGTGCTGGAACGGCCTCCCTGCAGGGACCCGCGCCGGGCCTGCGAGGTGTGGGGGTAGGGAGGTCCTTCCTCAGTCGGTCCCGGCCTCCATCGCCGCCCGGTCCAGCAGCTCCTCGTCGGCCGGCACCTGACCGCGGGAGGCGATCGTCTCGGCGCCGCCCTCCTCGGTGACGTCGATCAGCCCGGTCGCCGCGGCCTGGGCCGCGCCGATGGCCACGTGCGACGGCGCGCCCCCGACCATGCCCAGCCGCGCGTACTGCTCGAGCTTCGCCCGGGAGTCGGCGATGTCGAGGTTGCGCATGGTCAGCTGCCCGATGCGGTCGACCGGCCCGAAGGCCGAGTCCTGCGTGCGCTCCATCGACAGCTTGTCCGGGTGGTAGCTGAACGCCGGGCCGGCGGTGTCGAGGATCGAGTAGTCCTCGCCCCGGCGCAGCCGCAGGGTCACCTCGCCGGTGACCGCCATCCCGACCCAGCGCTGCAGGGACTCCCGCAGCATGAGCGCCTGGGGGTCCAGCCAGCGGCCCTCGTACATGAGCCGGCCCAGCCGCCGACCCTCGGAGTGGTAGGTGGCGAGGGTGTCCTCGTTGTGGATGGCGTTGACCAGCCGCTCGTAGGCGATGTGCAGCAGCGCCATGCCCGGCGCCTCGTAGATGCCGCGGCTCTTGGCCTCGATGATCCGGTTCTCGATCTGGTCGGACATGCCCAGACCGTGCCGTCCGCCGATGGCGTTGGCCGCCAGCACCAGGTCGACGGCGGAGCCGAACTCCTCCCCGTTGATCGTCACCGGCCGCCCCTGGGCGAAGCCGATCGTCACGTCCTCGGGCGCGATCTCGACCGCGGGGTCCCAGAACCGCACGCCCATGATCGGCTCGACGGTCTCGATGCCGGTGTCGAGGTGCTCGAGGGTCTTCGCCTCGTGCGTGGCGCCCCAGATGTTCGCGTCGGTGGAGTAGGCCTTCTCGGCGCTGTCCCGGTAGGGCAGGCCGTGGGCGACCAGCCACTGGGACATCTCCGTGCGCCCGCCGAGCTCGGTGACGAAGTCGGCGTCCAGCCACGGCTTGTAGATGCGCAGCGCCGGGTTGGCCAGCAGGCCGTACCGGTAGAACCGCTCGATGTCGTTGCCCTTGAAGGTCGAGCCGTCGCCCCAGATCTGGACGTCGTCCTCGAGCATCGCGCGGACCAGCAGCGTGCCCGTGACCGCGCGCCCCAGCGGGGTGGTGTTGAAGTAGCTGCGGCCACCGGAGCGGATGTGGAAGGCGCCGCAGGTGAGCGCGGCGAGCCCCTCCTCGACCAGGGCGGCCTTGCCGTCGACCAGGCGGGCGAGCTCCGCACCGTAGGCGGTGGCCCGGCCCGGGACCGAGGCGATGTCCGGCTCGTCGTACTGCCCGATGTCGGCGGTGTAGGTGCAGGGCACCGCCCCCCGGTCGCGCATCCACGCGACCGCTACGGAGGTGTCGAGACCACCGGAGAAGGCGATGCCGACGCGTTCGCCGACGGGCAGGGAGGTGAGCACCTTGGACACGGCACAAGTATGCATGACCGTGCATGGTCATTCACAACCGGCCGTCCAGCTTCCCGACGGCGGCGCGGGCCGCCCCGCCGTCGGGACGGGTCAGGGGTGCTGCGTGCGGGTGGGCAGGCCGCCCGCCGGGCGGTGCCGGTCGCGCTCGTAGTCGGTGATCAGCCCGATGCGGCGGACGTGCCGCTCGTCGCCGCTGAACGGCGTCCCGAGGAACTCCAGGACCAGGGCCGTGGCCTCCTCGTCGCTGTGCTGGCGGGCGCCGATGGAGACCACGTTCGCGTCGTTGTGCTCGCGGGCCAGCCGCGCGGTCGCGGTGTTCCAGACCAGCGCGGCCCGGACACCGGGGACCTTGTTCGCCGCCATCTGCTCGCCGTTGCCCGAGCCCCCGATGACGACGCCGAGGGTGCCGGGCTCGGCGACCGTCCGCTCCCCCACCTCGAAGCAGAACGGCGGGTAGTCGTCCTGGGCGTCGTACTCGAACGCGCCGCAGTCGACCGGCTCGTGACCGGCCTCGGAGAGCGCCTGCTTGAGGTGCTCCTTGAACTCCAGGCCCGCGTGGTCGGTGCCGATGAAGACGCGCATGCCGGGGAGTCTGACAGGCTGCCCGATGTGGCGGTGCTGGGGCTGGACGGCTGGCGCGGGGCCTGGGCCGGAGCGCTGCTGGACGACGGTGGGGTGACCCTCCTCGCCCTCCCCGACGCGGCGGCGGCGCTCGCGGTACCCGGGGTGGAGGTCGTCGCCGTCGACATGCCGATCGGGCTCTCCGCCGACGGGTCGCGCGGCTGCGACGTCGCGGCGCGGCGGCTGCTGGGCCGGGCCGGCAGCTCGGTCTTCCCGGCGCCGCTGCGACCGGTGCTGGACGCCGCCGACTACGCCGAGGCGTGCCGGCTCTCGGTGGAGGCGTCCGGCAAGGCGTTGTCGAAGCAGGCGTGGTTCCTCGTGCCGTCGATCCGCACGCTCGACGACGCCCTCGGCGAGCCGCCGGACCCGCGGGTGCACGAGGTCCACCCGGAACTGGCCTTCCGGGCGCTGGACGACCGGGTGCGCGACCCGAAGATCACCGCCCGCGGGCTCGCGCAGCGGCTGGCCGAGGGGCGCGCCGAGTACGTCGGCGACGGCCGTCTCGACGCCCGCGGCCGGCCGATGCGGATCACCTGGTGAGCACCGGCTGGCAGGAGGTGGCCGAGGGCGTCCTGGTGCGCCGGCACCGCTCCCTGGACCTCAACTGCGGCCTCGTGCTGGGCGAGGGCGCCTGCCTCGTCGTCGACACCCGGTCGCACCTCGGCGAGGCGGCGGACCTGGTGGCGGCCGTCCGCGCGGTCACGCCGCACCCGTGGACCGTGGTGAACACCCACGCCCACTACGACCACTGCTTCGGCAACGCGGCCTTCCGCCCGGCGCAGGTGTGGGGCTCGCGGGGCTGCGCGGCCGCCCTCCGTGCCGACGGCGAGGCACAGCGGGCCGCCGTCGTCGCCACGCTGGGCGCCGAGGAGGCCGCCCTGCTCCGGGCGGCCCCGATCGACCCGCCGGACCGCCTCGTCGACGACGTCGCCGTGCTGGACGTCGGCGGTCGCGAGGTGGTCCTGCGGCACCTCGGCCGGGGGCACACCGACCACGACCTGGTGGTCGAGGTGGAGACCGCCGACGACGCGACCGTGCTCTTCGCCGGGGACCTGGTCGAGCAGGGGGCGCCGCCGGATTTCGAGGACTCCTGGCCGGCGGACTGGCCGGCCACCCTCGGCCGGCTGCACGCGCTGGCCCGCGGCCCGGTGGTGCCCGGGCACGGCGCGGTGGTGGACGCGGGCTTCGTCGGTGCCCAGCGGGAGGAACTGCTCGCCGTCCTGACCGCCCTGCGCCAGGGCGGGCCGGGGCCCTACCCGGCGGCGACGATGGCGGTCGCCGCCGGGCGGCCGCTCACGAGCCGGTGAGGCGGCGGACGACCGACAGCGGCAGGACGCGCAGCAGCGCGGCGACCGGGCGCCACGGGAACTCCGGCACGTACCCGCGCACCGGCTCCCGCTCGATCACCTCGACGAGCGCCTTGACGCCCTTGTCGAGGCCGACGGTGAGCGGGCCGCGGCGGCCGACGTTGATGTCGGTCGCGATGTAGCCCGGCAGGATCGTGGAGACGACGATCCGCGAGCCGTAGACGTCGGAGCGGATGCCCTCGGCCAGGGAGTTCAGCGCGGCCTTGCTCGCGCCGTAGGCGGTCCGGCTGCCGGGCATCCCCCGGACGGAGGCCACCGAGGAGATCAGCACCAGGTGCCCCATCCCCTGGCGGCGGAAGAGCTCCATCGCCGCCTCGCACTGCGCGTGCGAGCCGAGCACGTTGGTGTGCAGGACGGCACGGTTGCCCGCCGCGCCCCCGGTCCCGACGGACTTCCCGGCGCCGATGCCGGCATTCACGATCACGCGGTCGAAGCCGCCGAGGCGGTCGGCGAGGTCGGTGAAGACGGTGGGCACCGAGGTCGCGTCGTCCACGTCCATCGCGGCCACCTCGACCCGGATGCCGGGGTGCGCTGCGCGGAGCTGGGCCTGCAGCGCCTCCAGCCGGTCGACCCGGCGGGCGCAGAGGGCGAGGTCACGGCCCATGGCGGCGAACCGGCGGGCCATGCCCTCGCCGAGGCCGGAGCTGGCGCCGGAGATGAAGATGCGCTGGCGGGTGGGGTGCGGCATCCCGACAGGATGCCGCACCCCACCCGTGACGTACTGGGACGGCCACCGAACCAGGGGCTCGTCCCGAGCGTGCGAGGGACGAGGGGGTCGGGGGTCCTTACCGGGTGAGCTCCAGGGCGTCGGCCGGGACGGAGTCCATGTCGGGGCCGCTCAGCCGCGTGCGCTTGAGCTCCCAGAAGTCGGGCAGGTTGGCGAGCAGGACGGCGCCGTCGAAGGCCTTGCCGGCGTCCTCACCGGTGGGCACCTTGCTGATGACCGGGCCGAAGAACGCCACGCCGTCGATGTGCATGACCGGCGTCCCGACGTCCTCGCCGACCGGGTCCATGCCCGCGTGGTGGCTCTTCTCCAGGGCCTCGTCGTACTCGGTGGAGGTGGCGGCCTCGGCCAGCGACGCCGGCAGCCCGACCCGCTCCAGGGCCGGCGCGATGATCTCGCCCAGCTCGCGGCCCTCGTGGTGGCGGAGCGTGCCCATGGCCGTGTAGAGGTCGCCGAGCACCTCGTCGCCGTGCTCCTGCGCGGCGGCGATCGCCACCCGCACCGGGCCCCAGGCCTGCTCCATCATCTGCTGGTAGTCCTCGGGCAGGTCGCGCCCGCGGTTGAGCACCGCCAGGGACATGACGTGCCAGTGCAGGTCGATGTCGCGAACCTTGGCGGCTTCCAGCACCCAGCGGCTGGTCAGCCAGGCCCACGGGCACAGCGGGTCGAACCAGAAGTCGACGCGGGCCTTCACCGGCGCGCTCTGCACTGCCTCGGTCATCTCTGCTCCTCGCTGCGGTGGCCCGGGTCGCCGAGTGCCCGGACCGTCTGCGGTCAGGCAAGTCCCGGCGCGGTCCGGTTGTTCCCGGCCGGTGGACGGCGGGCGCCGGCGTCGTCCCCGCATGACAAGCTTCCCGGCGTGGCCGTACCCAACCTGACCCGCACCGACGCCGCCGCCCGCGCCGAGCTCCTGGACGTCCGGAGCTACGACATCTCCCTCGACGTCACCGACGGGGCCGGGCACCCCGGCGAGCACACGTTCCGGTCGACGACGACCGTCGAGTTCACCTGCCGCCGCCCGGGCGCGGAGACCTTCATCGACCTGGTCGCCGAGACGGTGCACTCGGCGACCCTGAACGGCACCGAGCTCGACGTGAGCACCTACACCGAGGAGGGCGGCCTGCCGCTGCCCGGCCTCGCCGAGACCAACACGCTGGTGGTGACGGCGGACTGCCGCTACTCGAACACCGGCGAGGGCCTGCACCGCTTCCTCGACCCCGAGGACGGGCAGGTCTACCTCTACACCCAGTTCGAGCCGGCCGACGCCAAGCGGATGTTCACCTGCTTCGACCAGCCCGACCTCAAGGCGACGTTCACCGTGCACGTGACCGCGCCGTTCGACTGGCAGGTCATCTCCAACACCGGCGGCCGCACCATCGAGGCGGGCGAGGCCGGCTCGCAGCTGGCCCACTTCGCGCCCACCAAGCGCATCTCCACCTACCTGGTGGCGCTCATCGCCGGCCCGTACGCCAAGGTCACCGACCTGCACGAGGGCATCCCGCTCGGGCTCTACTGCCGGGCGTCGCTGGCCCGGTACCTGGACCCGGAGGAGATCTTCCGGGTGACCAAGCAGGGCTTCGACTTCTACCACCGGGTGTTCGACTACCCGTACCCGTTCGACAAGTACGACCAGCTCTTCGTGCCCGAGTTCAACGCCGGGGCCATGGAGAACGCCGGCGCGGTGACGTTCCTCGAGGACTACGTCTTCCGCTCGAAGGTGAGCCGGGCCCGCTACGAGCGCCGCGCGGAGACGATCCTGCACGAGCTCGGCCACATGTGGTTCGGCGACCTGGTGACCATGCGGTGGTGGGACGACCTGTGGCTCAACGAGTCCTTCGCCACCTACATCAGCACGCTGTGCCAGGCCGAGGCGACCGAGTACACGACGGCGTGGACGACGTTCGCGAACACCGAGAAGGCCTGGGCCTACGCGCAGGACCAGCTGCCCTCGACCCACCCGATCGCTGCAGACATCCCCGACGTCGCCGCGGTCGAGGTCAACTTCGACGGCATCACCTACGCCAAGGGCGCCTCGGTGCTCAAGCAACTGGTGGCCTACGTCGGCCGCGACGAGTTCCTCGCCGGCGTGCAGCGCTACTTCCGACGGCACGAGTACGGCAACACCACGCTGGCCGACCTCCTGGGCCCGCTGTCGGAGAGCTCGGGCCGCGACCTGTCCGAGTGGGCCGACCAGTGGCTGCGCACCAGCCAGGTCAACACGCTCCGGCCGGTCTTCGAGCTCAGCGACGACGGCCGCTACACGAGCTTCGCCATCGAGCAGTCGGCGGTCGTCGAGCACCCGGTGCTGCGCAACCACCGGCTGGCCGTGGGGCTCTACAGCGAGGGCCCCGACGGGCTGACCCGCAGCCACCGCGTGGAGCTCGACGTCGCCGGCGCCCGCACCGACGTGCCCGAGCTGGTCGGCCACCCGGCGGCGGACCTGGTGCTGGTCAACGACGACGACCTCACCTACGCCAAGATCCGGCTCGACGAGAAGTCGCTCGCCACGCTCCGTTCCCGGATCGGTGCGCTGCCGGATTCGCTGCCCCGCGCGCTGTGCTGGTCCGCGGCCTGGGACATGACCCGCGACGCCGAGCTGCCGGCCCGTGAGTGGGTCCAGCTCGTGCTGGCCGGCATCGGCGCCGAGACGGAGAGCAGCGTCATCCAGTCGCTGCTGGCCCGGGTGCAGAGCGCGCTCTCCTCGTTCGCCGATCCGGCCTGGGCGCCGACCGGCTGGGCGCAGCTCGCCGACCACGCGCTGGCCGCGCTCGAGGCCGCCCCGGCCGGCAGCGACGAGCAGCTGCTGTGGTCCCGCACGCTGGCCAGCGCTGCCCGCACGGAGCAGCACGCGGCGGCGCTGCGCGGGCTGCTCGACGGCTCGCGCGTCCCCGAGGGCCTGGTCGTCGACGCCGACGCCCGCTGGGCGTTCCTGCACGGGCTCGTCGCCATCGGCGCGGCCGGTGACGCGGAGATCGACGCCGAGGCCGAGCGCGACGCCACCGCCACCGGCATCCGTCGGGCGGCCACGGCGCGGGCCCTGCGGCCGACGGCGGAGTCGAAGGAGGAGACCTGGCAGCGGGCCTTCACCGACGAGTCCATCCCGAACGCCGTCCACGAGGCGGTGCTGCAGGGGTTCTGGCACCCGGCCCAGCGGGAGCTCACCGCCGGGTACGTCGACCGCTACTTCGCCGACATCCGCCCG
Organism: Blastococcus sp. SYSU DS0669; assembly: GCF_054050895.1. Classification (NCBI taxonomy): domain Bacteria; kingdom Bacillati; phylum Actinomycetota; class Actinomycetes; order Geodermatophilales; family Geodermatophilaceae; genus Blastococcus; species Blastococcus sp. SYSU DS0669. Next base: position 98,664 of record NZ_JBJHAE010000002.1, read on the forward strand.
CTCTGGGACCGCCGGCCGGGCGAGATCGCCAAGAACGCCGTGCAGTACCTGTTCCCGCCGATCGTGGAGCCGCGCACCATCGCGGCGGCCGACGCCTGGCTCGCCGACGCCGAGCAGCCGCCCGCGCTGCGCCGGCTGGTGTTCGAGGGCCGGGACGGCATCGCCCGCGCCCTGCGCGCCCGGGAGCGGGACGCCGCCGCCGGCAGCTGAGAGACGACGGAGGCGCCACACCCCGAAGGTGCGGCGCCTCCGTCCGGCCCCCTGCAGGCGCCCGCGGCGGGCCGGCGAGCCCTGGGGGGCAGGGGGTCCTTCTTCAGTGCGTGCGGAGCCCGGCGGGGTGCCCGGCCTGGTCGGACAGCTGGCGCAGCCCGTTGACGATGCCGCCGACCAGGTCGCCGTTGGCGAACGCGCTGGTCATGGAGAGCACCGCGAGGGCGCAGGCGCGGTCGGGCAGCCGGCGCGCGGCGCCGGCGCCGGTCACGACCTCCACCACGCCCTGGCCCGGTGAGACGGCGATGAGCACCGCGTCGGAGGGGTGGTCGCCCGAGCGGGCGTGCAGCTCCTCGGCGTGAGCGCGGGTCGGCGTGCGCAGCTCCCCGACGTAGAGGGTGAAGCGCAGCCCGGTCTCGCGGGAGGACATGGTCAGCGCCTCGTCCAGGCGGGCCAGCTCGCGGAAGCTGAACACCTCGTCGAGCCGGCCCTCGGCCGTGCGCGGGTGGAGGGTGTCGCCGACATCGGTGCCGGTGCGGGGGGCGTTGAGTTCGGGCGCGCGGGTCATCGCCGGCCTCCGGGGATGGTCGTCGGGACGTCGGGGAGAGTCATCAGGGCACCGTCACCAGGTCCCGCGGGCGCCGCCCAGCGGGCCCGCCGGCGGCGCGATGCGGGCAGCGGTGGCACCGCGGCTGTGCGAGCCGCCGGCACCGTCGCCGAGCGCGAGGCCGGCCCCCGACTCGGAGTCCAGCGCCCGCTCGCCCGGCTGCTCCGGGTACATCGACGACCCCAGCGCGGAGGTGCCGCTGCCCGGGACGGCAGCCGGGCCGTGCGCGGGCGCCGGGCCGTGGCCGCCACCGACGTGCGCCGGGTGCGGCTCGTACCAGACCGGGGCGTGGTTCCACGGCTGGCCGGGCTTGTACCGGGGACGCCGGTCGGCGCCGGGCCTGAGGGTCAGCAACGCCAGCACCAGCACGACGGCGAGCGGAATTCCGGCGTAGACGAGGAGGGTCTCGGCGACGGTCACACCCGACAACCTACCGGGACGTCGCCGTCCTCATCGGCTGTCGGTCCAGACGGCGGGGCGCCGGTGCGCCCACGGCCGCGCCTCCTCCAGCTGCGCCGAGAGCGAGACCAGCGTGGCCTCGTCGGCAGGACGGCCCACGAGCATGGTCCCGACCGGCAGGTCGTCGGCCGGCCAGTGCAGCGGGATGCTGACCGCCGGCTGCCCGGTGACGTTGAACAGCGCGGTGAAGGCGGCGTACCGCTTCTGCCGCTCGAAGTCCGGTCCGCCCTCGCCGTCCTCCCCGAACCAGCCGATCGGCCGGGGCGTCATGGTCAGCACCGGGGCGAGCAGCACGTCGTAGCCCGCGGTCGCGCGGAGGAACTGCCGGGAGAAGACGCGCAGGGCGAACATCGCCTGCATCGCGTCCCGCGCCGACAGGGCGAGTCCCCGCTCCTGCATCCAGCGGGTCAGCGGCGTGAGCAGCTCCTCCCGCCCGGCCGGGACCGGCAGCGTGGTGGCGCTGAGCGCCCAGACCCGCTCGAAGGAGGGCAGCACCGCGGGGTCCAGCAGCCCGGTCGGGACGTCCTCGACGACGTGCCCGAGGCTCTCCAGCAGCCGGGCGGCGTCCTCGAACGCCTCGGCCACCTCCGGCTCGAGCTCCACCCCGGGCATCGCCGACTCGGTGTAGCGCCCGATGCGCAGTCGGCCGGGCTCCCGGTCGGCCCAGCCGAGGAAGGTCTCGCCCGGCGGCAGCGGCGGGGCCCAGAACGGGTCGCCGATCTCGGGGCCGGCCATCGCGTCGAGCATCACCGCCGCGTCCCGCACGGTGCGGGCCAGCGGGCCGCTGGTGCCCAACCCGGTCACCTCGCTGCCGTAGGGCGCGTTGCTGATGCGGCCACGGGTCGGCTTGATGCCGTACAGGCCGTTGATGCTGGCCGGGATGCGGATGGAGCCCCCGCCGTCGCTGCCCTGGGCGAAGGGCACGAACCCGGCGGCGACGGCGACGCCCGCTCCCCCGCTGGAGCCGCCGGCGAGCCGCGAGGTGTCCCACGGGGAGCGCGCCGGCCCGACGAGAGCGTTGTCGGTGTAGCAGGGGAAGCCGAACTCGGGGGTGTTCGTCTTGCCGACGCTGATCGTGCCCGCGGCCGCGAGCCGGGTGACCACCGCGTCGTCGACGGCGGGCACGAAGTCGGCCAGCGCGGCCGAGCCGAACGTCGTCCGCACCCCGGCGGTGTTGTGCAGGTCCTTGATCGCGGTGGGGACGCCGAGCAGGGGCGGCAGCTCCCCGCCCTCCCGCAGCCGGGCCTCCGCGGCCGCCGCACCGGCCAGCGCCCGCTCGGGGGTCACGGTGATGAAGGCACCGAGCCCGCTGTCGTGCGCGTCGATGCGGGCCAGCGCGTGCTGCACGAGCTCGGTCGGGCTGACCTCCTTCGCGCGGACGGCGGCGGCCTGCTCGAGGGCGGTGAGGTCGTGCAGCGCGGTCACGGGGCGACGCTAGCCCCCGCGCATCCGGCACGGGGCCGCGGCGGCCGGGTGGGCGCGGTGCACAGTGGCGGGGTGGAACCGACCCGGGCGCACGCCGAGCAGCTCGACGCCGCCGACCCGCTGGCCTCCTTCCGCGGCCGGTTCGCCGGCGCCGACGAGGAGGGCCCTGACCGGCTGCTCTACCTCGACGGCAACTCACTCGGCCGGATGCCGCTGGCGACGCCGGCGGCGGTGGCCCGCGTCGTGGAGCAGGAGTGGGCGCGCGGGCTGGTCGGCTCGTGGGCGCAGTGGATCGGGGCCGCGACGCGGCTGGGCGACGAGCTCGGGGCGGGCGTCCTCGGGGCCGGCCCCGGTCAGGTGCTGGTCGGCGACTCCACCACGGTGAACCTCTACGAGCTGCTGGTCGCCGGCGCCGAGGCGCGGCCGGGCCGCGACGTGCTCGTGTGCACCGCCGACGACTTCCCCACCGACCGCTACGTCGTCGCCGGGGTCGCGGCGGCGCGCGGCATGGCGGTGCGGGAGGTCGCGGCCGACATCGACGAGGGGCTGGACCCGGCGGTGCTCGCAGCCGCCCTGGACGAGCGGGTCGCCGTCGTCGTCCTGTCGCTGGTCGCCTACCGCTCCGGCGCGCTCGCCGACGTCGCGGCCGTCACCCGCGCGGTCCACGACGCCGGGGCGCTGGTGCTCTGGGACCTCTCGCACGCCGCCGGCGCCGTCCCCACCGGCCTGGACGCCTCGGGCGCGGACCTCGCCGTCGGCTGCACCTACAAGTACCTCAACGGCGGTCCGGGGGCGCCGGCCTTCCTCTACGTCCGCCGCGATCTGCAGGAGCGGCTCCGGTCGCCGATCCAGGGCTGGTTCGGCCAGCGGGACCAGTTCGCGATGGGGCCGGAGTACGTGCCGGCCGACGGCATCGAGCGCTTCGGCACCGGGACGCCGCCGGTGCTCGGCATGGCCGCCGTCGAGGTGGGCGCGGCGCTGGTCGCCGAGGCCGGGATCGACCGCCTGGCCGCGAAGGGCCGGGCCATGACCGACCTCGTCGTGGCCCTCGGCGACGCCTGGCTCGCACCGCACGGGGTGGCGCTGGCCTCCCCGCGGCAGGCGGCCCGCCGCGGCGCGCACGTCACCTTCACGCATCCGCGGGCGTGGCAGCTCACCCAGGCGCTGGTGGACCGGGGCGTGGTGCCGGACTTCCGCACCCCCGACCGGGTGCGCCTGGGACCGGCGCCGCTCTACACGCGCTTCGTCGACGCGTGGGACGCGATGGCCCGCTTCCGGGACGTGCTCGAGGACCGCTCGTACGAGGCCTTCCCCGCCGAGCGCGCTCGCGTCACCTAGGAGGGCTCGGGGACGCCGATCGGGTTGCCGGCCGGCCAGTCCCCGGCGGCGACGACAGCGCGGCGGAGCGGCTCCAGCAGCTCGGCCAGCCGGGTGCAGCCGTCGTCCCCGAGCTCCCGCCACGGCCCGGCCGCCAGCCGGTCGGTGTCGGCCTCGACGGCCGCGACCGCGGCCCACCCCTCCGCGGTGAGCTCACCCCCTGCCAGCCAGCCGCGATCGGTCAGCGCCGCGGCGGCGCCGTCCCACGCCGCGTCGTCCCAGCCGCGCGCCTTCTGCAGCCACCCGCGGTCCGAGCGCCCGGCCGCGGCGGCGAGCACGTGCGCCTGCACGCCGTCGACCTCGCGCTGCACCAGCGCGACCGCGTGCCCGTCGCCCCGGTGCTCGCGCAGCGTGGTGAGGGCCTGCCACAGCACCAGGTGGGGCTCGCCGGGCACCTCCACCGCCGTGTTCGCGGCCGCCAGCGGGCGCCCCGGCAGGTCGACGGCGGCCGCGGCCGCCGCCGCCAGGTGCGCCGCCTCGAGCGACACCGCCGAGCCGATCCAGGCCTCCCCCAGCACCCGGCGCACGGCGGCGTCCACCCCGGCCAGGCGGGCCGCGAGCGCCGCCGCCGGGGTGGCGTCGGCCCACACCGCGGGCACCCGCCGGGCCACGAACGCCGGCGCGAAGTTGACGAAGACCGCCGTCACCACCTCCGGGCCGACGGCGCCCAGCGGGGCGGCGCGGCCGGCGAAGTAGCCGGACCAGAAGCCGCGCAGCCCCGCCTCCGTGAAGGCGGTCCGCGCCTCGTCTGCGAAGTAGGTGAGCGCGTGGAACGGCTCGGCGAGCGCCCAGAGCCGCCGCGCCACGGCGGGGTTCACGGGGCGGCCCCCGTGCAGGGGCCCGCCGCGAGCGTGCGAGCGGTGGGGGGCACGGGGGTCCTCTCAGGCGCTGACGCTCTCCGGCACTCCCAGCCACTCGCGCCAGCGGGGGTCGACGGTGCGGTGGCCCAGGAGTCGCCAGGCCGCGCCGCTGGGCGTGCTCGGCGGGCGGGGCAGCTTCCAGCCGAGCTCGGCGAGCGACCGGTCCGCCTTGGTGTGGTTGCACCGGCGGCAGGCGGCGACGACGTTGTCCCAGGTGTGCGTGCCGCCGCGGCTGCGCGGCACCACGTGGTCGATGCTCGTGGCCGAGCCGCCGCAGTACACGCAGGTCTGCCCGTCGCGGGTGAAGACCGCCCGGCGCGACAGCGGCACCGACGCCGGGTACGGCACGCGGACGTAGCGGGTGAGCCGCACGACGACGGGGACGGACAGGCTCAGCGTCTCGGCGTGCACGACGTCGGCGGCGACGTCGACCGACTCCGCCTTCTCCGTCAGCACGAGCACGATCGCCCGCCGGCTGGAGACCACGCAGAGCGGCTCGTACGTCGCGTTCAGCAGCAGGGTGGCGCCCGTGGTGGCGCGCGCGGGCACGGGGACGAGCGGCGGGACGGGGTCGCGCCGCGGGCCTGGGTGACCCGCCGACGTCGACCCGGGCGCGGAACGCGGCACGGATCACCTCCGGACGCCCCGGACCGCCGGGTGCTGCACGACCCGCGGGCAGCCCCATTCTGACCCGAGAACCGCCGTGCGGCGCACTGGGAATTCCCGCGGCGCCCCGGTCGTGTCCCTGGCGGCGACTAGCGTGCCCGGCATGCGCTACCCGGACGCCCCGCGCCTGGACTTGGTCGAGGAGCTCCACGGCCACCGCGTCGCCGATCCCTACCGCTGGCTGGAGGACCCGGCCGACCCCCGCACGCGGGAGTGGTCGGAGGAGCAGGACCGCCTGGCCGGCGAGGTGCTCACCGCCCTTCCCGCCCGCGACCGGTTCGCCGCGCGGCTCGGGGAGCTCGTGCGGGCGGGCGCCGTCGGGGTGCCGGTGTGGCGCGGCGGGCGGGCCTTCTCCACCCGGCGCGACCCCGGTCAGGAGCACGCCGTCCTGCGGGTGCGCGAGGCAGACGGGACCGTGCGGGTGCTCGTCGACCCGATGGAGCTGGACCCGGAGGGGACGACGACGCTCGACGCGTGGTCGCCCTCGTGGGAGGGCGACCGCCTCGCCTACCAGGTGAGCACCGGGGGCGACGAGGAGTCGAGGCTGTACGTCCTCGACGTCGCCACGGGGAAGGTGCTGGACGGACCGGTCGACCGCTGCCGCTACTCCCCCGTCGGCTGGCTGCCGGGCGGCGAGGAGCTGTTCTACGTCCGCCGGCTCGCGCCCGACCAGGTGCCCGCGGGCGAGGAGCAGTTCCACCGCCGGGTCTGGCGCCACCGCGTCGGTGCCCCGGTGGAGGACGACGTGCTGGTCCACGGCGGCACCTTCGACCCACCCGCCCTGGACCCGACGAACTACTACGGCGTCCGCACCAGCGCCGACGGCCGGTGGCTGGTCGTCTCGGCGTCGGCCGGCACCGCCCCCCGCGACGACGTCTGGCTCGCCGACCTGTCCGGCGACGGCGCCCTGCAGGAGCTGCAGCGCGGCGTCGACGCCCAGACCGCGGCCTGGGTGGCCCGGGACGGGCGGCTCTGGCTGCTCAGCGACCGCGGCGCCCCGCGCTGGCGGCTGGCGGTCGCCGACCCGGAGGACCCGGCTACCTGGGCAGCGGAGGCGTGGACCGACGTCGTCCCGCAGCAGGAGGGCGCCGTGCTCTCCGACGCGGCGCTCGTCGACGCACCGGACGGCGCCCTGCAGGTGCTGGCCGTGCACGCCGTGGACGCCACCGACCGGCTCTCCCTGTGGGCGGGCGACGGGGGTGGCCGGATCTCCGACGTGGCGCCCCCCGGCCCGGGCAGCATCTCCGGGGTGAGCGCCCCGCCCGAGGGCGGCACCGCGGCCTGGGTCGGTTACACCGACTACGCGACACCGCCGTCGGTGCTGCGCTGGGACGCGGCGGTGCCGGAGCGCCTGGCGCCGTGGGAGTCCGCCGACGTCGCCGGGGACGTGCCGCAGCTGACCGTCGTCGAGACGCACGCGCGGTCGCAGGACGGCACGCCGGTGCACCTCTTCGTCCTCTCCGGCACCGGCGCGCCCGACCGGCCCCGCCCGGCCGTGCTGTACGGCTACGGCGGGTTCAACGTCTCGCTCACCCCGGCCTACACGGCGCAGGCGCTGGCCTGGGTCGCCGCGGGCGGGGTCTGGGCGGTGGCCAACCTGCGCGGCGGCTCGGAGCACGGTGAGGAGTGGCATCGCGCCGGCATGCGGGGGCGCAAGCAGAACGTGTTCGACGACTTCGCCGCCGCCGGGGAACACCTCGTGGCCGAGGGGTGGACGACGCACGCGCAGCTCGCCGTGATGGGCGGGTCGAACGGCGGTCTGCTGGTCGGCGCCACGCTGACCCAGCGCCCCGACCTCGCGGCCGCCGTCGTCTGCAGCGCCCCGCTGCTGGACATGGTCCGCTACGAGCGCTTCGGCCTGGGGCGCACCTGGAACGACGAGTACGGCACCGCCGACGACCCGGAGGAGCTGGGCTGGCTGCTGGGCTACTCGCCGTACCACGCGGTGCGGGAGGGGACCGCCTACCCGGCGGTGCTGTTCACGACGTTCGAGTCCGACACCCGGGTCGACCCCCTGCACGGCCGGAAGCTGGCCGCCGCGCTGCAGCACGCGACGACGGCGGAGGCCCCGGTGGTGCTGCGCCGTGAGACCTCGGTCGGGCACGGCGCCCGCGCGGTCAGCCGCACCGTGGGGCTCGCCGCCGACCAGCTGGCCTTCCTCGCCGCGCACACGGGGCTCACCGGTTGACCGGTCACCGTGTCACGGGGAGGACACGCGCGGTCGGCGGTGCAGACTCCGCCGCTCCCGCCTGAAATGATTCCGGTAATGACCGGATCACCGACCGTGCTGGCCGCCGACGGCGCGTCGCGCGCCGCCGACCGCGCCGGGCCGGGAGCACGGTGACCGCCGCCGCACCGGACGGCCGCGACGAGGGCGGCACCGTCCGCCAGGCCACCTTCCGCGAGGTCTTCGCCGTCGGGGAGTTCCGGCCGCTGTTCGGCACCTACCTGCTCTCCGCCGCCGGCGACGAGCTCGCCCGGGTGGCGTTGACGGTGCTGGTCTACGACCGCACCTCCTCGCCCCTGCTCGCCGCGCTCACCTTCGCGATCAGCCACCTGCCCTGGCTGCTCGGCGGCCCGCTGCTCTCCGCGTTCGCCGACCGGCTGCCCCGCCACCGGGTGCTCATCGCCACCGACGTCGCACGAGCGGTGCTGGTAGCCCTGATGGCGATCCCGGGCATGCCGCTGCCGGTCCTGCTGGCCCTGCTCTTCGTCGTGGGGTTGTGCGCGCCACCGTTCGAATCGGCGCGCTCGGCGCTCATGGCCGACGTCCTCGACGGCGACCGGTACGCCGTCGCGACCTCGCTCACCGGCATCACGCTGCAGCTGGCCCAGGTGGGCGGCTTCCTGGCAGGTGGTGCGCTGGTCGCCGTCCTCAACCCGTCCGCCGCCCTGCTCATCGACTCCGCCACCTTCATCGTCTCCGCGATCTGGCTCTGGGCCCGGCTCCAGCCGCGGCCCGCCCCGGTGTCCGAGGGAGGTAGCAGCCCCGGATCGCTGTGGCGGGACACCGCGGAGGGCCTGCGCTTCATCCGGCGCAGCCCCCGCCTGCTCGCGATCGTCGGCGTGCTGTGGGTGACGACCGGCTTCGTCTACGCCTCCGAGGGCATCGCCGCGCCGCTGGTGGACTCCCTCGGCCAGGGTGCGACGGCGGTCGGCGTGTTGCTGGCGGCCAACCCGCTGGGCGTCACGATCGGCGGGCTGGTGATCGCCCGCCTCGTCCCGCCGGCGCGGCGCGAGCGGCTCGTCGTCCCGCTGGTGGCCTTCTCCCTCGGGCCGGTGCTCGTCGGCGGCGTGGTCGCCGCGGCGATGGGGCCGGGCGCAGTGCCGTTCTGGGTCCTGGTCGGGATGCTGTTCCTCTCCGGGCTCGGCGCGGCCTGGTCGATCCCGCTCAACGTGGCCTTCGTGCAGGCGGTGCCCAGCGCCTACCGCGGGCGCGCGTTCGGCGTCGCCGCCAGCGGGCTGGCCGGCGTGCAGGGCATCGGTGCCCTCGCCGCGGGCCTGGCCGCCGAGGGGCTCCGGCCCGCCGTCGTGGTCGCGCTGTCGGGCGCGCTCGGAATGATCGCGGTCGCCCCGGCGCTGAGGGCCTATCGGCGGACGCGTAACCGGGCGGACGCCGCGATCGAGGCCGAGGGGGCATCCGGGGCATGAGCGAGTCGAGGCGGTCCCTGCCGTCGGCGCGGACCTTCTACGACGAGGTCGGGGGCGCGGAGACCTTCCGCCGGTTGGTGGAGCGGTTCTACGCCGCCGTCCGCACCGACCCCGTGCTGCAGCCGATGTACCCCCAGGACGACTGGGAGGGCGCCGAGGCGCGCCTGCGCGGCTTCCTCGAGCAGTACTGGGGCGGGCCGACCACCTACTCCGAGCAGCGCGGCCACCCCCGCCTGCGGATGCGCCATGCGCCGTTCGCCATCGGCCCGGTCGAGCGCGACGCCTGGCTCACCCACATGCGCGACGCCGTGGACTCCCTCGGGCTGCCGCCCGAGCAGGACGCGACGCTGTGGGGTTACCTGGAGATGGCGGCCCGGAGCATGCAGAACCGGTGAGCACGTCACCGTAGGCTTGCAGCGCCGCTCGGAGCGACGACGCACGAGCCGGCCCCCCGCCGCGCCGGTCCCCTCGCCGGGACCCGGGCGCGCACCTCACCCCCGCACGTACCCGTCCAGAGGAGCCCGGTGAGCACCGAGCCGTCCCCCTTCCGCACGTCCGGCGCCGACTGGTGGCGCGAGGCGGTCTTCTACCAGGTCTACATCCGCAGCTTCGCCGACGGGAACGGTGACGGCGTCGGCGACCTGGCCGGCATCCGGTCGCGGCTGCCGTACCTGCGCGACCTCGGCGTCGACGCCCTCTGGATCACGCCGTTCTACCCCTCCCCCATGGCGGATCACGGCTACGACGTCGCCGATCCGCGGGACGTGGAGCCCGTCTTCGGCGACCTGGCGGAGTTCGACGCGATGCTGGCCGAGGCGCACGCGCTCGGCCTCCGGGTCACCGTGGACCTGGTGCCCAACCACAGCTCGCACGACCACGAGTGGTTCCAGGCGGCGCTGGCCGCCGGCCCCGGCTCCGCGGAGCGGGCGCGCTACCTGTTCCGCGACGGGCGCGGACCGGACGGCAGCGAGCCGCCGAACAACTGGCCGTCGGTGTTCGGCGGCCCGGCGTGGACCCGCGTGCCCGACGGGCAGTGGTACCTGCACATCTTCGCCCCCGAGCAGCCGGACCTGGACTTCGCCAACCCCGAGGTCGTCGCCGACCTCGAGGAGACGATCCGGTTCTGGCTCGACCGCGGGGTGGACGGCTTCCGCATCGACGTCGCGCACGGCATGGCCAAGCCGGACGGGCTGCCCGACATGGTGCCGATGGACGACACCGGGCTGCTGGACGACCACGGTCCCGGTGACCACCGGTTCGACCAGGACGGCGTGCACGTCGTCCACCGCCGGATCCGGGCGGTGCTGGACCAGTACCCCGGCACGATGGCGGTCGGGGAGGTGTGGGTCTCCGACGACGACCGGCTCGCCCAGTACCTGCGGGAGGACGAGCTCCAGCTGGCCTTCAACTTCAAGCTCCTCACCGCCGACTGGACCCCCGAGGGCCTGCGCGACGCGATCACCCACTCCCTCGCCGCGGTGGAGGGCACCCCGGCGCCGGCCTGCTGGGTGCTGTCCAACCACGACCGACCGCGGCACGTGACCCGCTACGGCGACGGCGAGCTCGGCACGCAGCGGGCCCGCGCAGCCGCGCTGCTGCAGCTGGCGCTGCCCGGTGCGGCGTACCTCTACAACGGCGACGAGCTGGGCATGCCGGACGTCGACCTGCCCGACGAGGTGCTGCAGGACCCCATCTGGTTCCGCTCGGGCGGCGCCGAGCGCGGGAGGGACGCCTGCCGCATCCCCGTCCCCTGGTCGGGCGACGAACCGTCCTACGGCTTCTCGTCGGCGGCCGAGACGTGGCTGCCCATGCCCGAGGGGTGGGGCGCACTCACCGCGGAGGCGCAGGGCGCGGACGACGGTTCGATGCTGTCGCTGTACCGAGCTGCGCTGGCCCTGCGCGCCTCGTCCCCGCTGTTCCGGGGCGAGGACCTGGAATGGGTGCAGTCACCCGACCGTTGCGTCGCCTTCCGCCGCTCCGGCGGGCTGACCTGCTTCGTCAACATGTCCGGGGCGCCCGTGCCGCTGCCCGAGGGCCGCGTGCTGCTCAGCAGCACCCCGGTCGACGACGGGAAGGTGCCCGACGACGCCGCGGTCTGGCTGCAGGCCTGACGGACGGGCCTCCGGGCGCCCACGGGCGCTCGGGTACCTTGCCGCAGGTGACGCCGGGCCGGCGACGCCTCCCCACCGGCGCACCGCAGGAGCTGACATGAAGACCCGGGACCTGGCCTACACCGCCCTCTTCGCGGCCGTTATCGCCGTGCTGGGGACCTTGCCGGCGGTCACCATCGGACCGGTGCCCATCACCGCGCAGACCCTGGGCGTGATGCTGGCCGGGAGCGTGCTGGGCGCCCGTCGCGGCTTCCTCGCCGTCCTGCTGTTCCTGGTCCTGGTGGCGATCGGCCTGCCGCTGCTGGCCAGCGGCACGGGGGGCCTCGCCGTGTTCGCCGGCCCGACCGCCGGCTACCTGTTCAGCTGGCCGCTGGCCGCGTTCGTCACCGGCTGGCTCACCGAGCGCTTCTGGGCCCGATACAACGTCGCCTGGGGCGTGCTGTTCAACGTCGTCGGCGGGATGGTCGTCGTCTACCTGATCGGTGTGCCCGTGCTCGCCGCCGTGGCCAACCTGTCGCTGGGCGAGGCGATCGTGTCCGGCGCCCTCCCGTTCCTCCCCGGCGACGCCGTCAAGGCCTTCATCGCCGCGGCGATCGCCGCTCAGGTGCGCCGCAGCTACCCGGTCATCGAGCGACCGCAGCGGGAGGTCGCCGCCCGGTGAGGTTCCGCCGGCCGGAGCCGCGGCCCGACGCCGTCGCCGATCCCGCCCGCGGGATCGAGCTGCGCGGGGTCTCCCACCGCTACGGCGACCGCCCGGTTCTCACCGACGTCGACCTGCAACTGACCGAGGCCCGCGTCGGCGTCGTCGGCGCGAACGGCTCGGGGAAGAGCACCTTCGCCCGGCTGCTCAACGGGTTGGTCGTCCCGACGTCCGGGGAGGTGCTGGTCGACGGCCTCGACACCCGAACCTCCGTGCGCGAGGTCCGCCGCCGCGTCGGCTTCGTGTTCCAGGACCCCGACGCCCAGATCGTGCACCCCACCGTCGCCGAGGACGCGGCGTACGGGCTGGAGAACCAGCGGGTCCCGGCGGCCGAGCGGGCCGAACGGGTGGCCGAGGTGCTGGCGCGGTACGGGCTCGCCGGGCACGCCGACCACCCCGCGCACCTGCTCTCCGGCGGCCAGAAGCAGCTGCTGGCGATCGCCGGCGTGCTGGTGATGCGCCCCGCCCGCGTCGTCTTCGACGAGCCGACGACACTGCTGGACCTGGTCAACGCGCGGCGGGTCGCCCGGGTCATCGAGGGGTTGGAGCAGCAGGTCGTCGTGGTCACCCACCAGCTCGACCTGCTCGACGGCTTCGACCGGGTGCTCGTCGTCGACGGCGGCCGGATCGTCGAGGACGCCGCGCCCCGCACGGCGATCGCCGCCTACCGCACGTTGATGGAGGGGCGATGACCCTCGCCCTCTACGTGCCGCGGCGCAGCCCGGTCCACCGCGTGCCCGCCGGGGGCAAGCTGCTGGCGCTCGCGGCGCTGGCCGTGCTGCTGTTCGCGGTGCCCACGCTGCCCGTGGTCGGCGCCGCCCTGCTCGGGGTGGTCGCGGTCGGCCTCGGCGTCGCCCGGCTGCCCGCAGCCGTGCTGGGCCGGCAGGCCCGCACGGTGCGGTGGTGGCTGGCGGGCCTCCTCGTCTTCCACACCCTGTTCAGCGACCTGCCGACAGCGGCCCTGACCGTGCTGCGCCTGCTCGCCCTCGTGCTGGCCGCCGCGGTGGTGACGGCGACGACGCGGGTGACGGAGATGGTGGCCGTCATCGAGCGGTTGTGCGCGCCCCTGCGCGTGCTCGGGGTGCGGCCCGCGCGGATCGGGCTGGTCGTCTCGATGGCGCTGCGGTTCATCCCCGTGCTGGCCGAGCGGGCCGAGCGGATCCGGGAGGCCCAGGCCGCGCGGGGCGGCTCGGCGCGCGGGATCCGCGGCATCCGGACCACGGTGACCCCGCTGCTGGTGCAGCTGCTGCAGATGGCGCACACGGTGAGCGAGGCCCTCGACGCCCGCGGCGCCGACGACGTCCCCCCGGCCCGGGGGCGCCGCACCCCCGCCGCCGCCTGAGCCCGGAGGTCCGCGATGGACGCTGGTTCCCTGCTGGAGATCTGGTCGACGCCCGAGGCCGCGGCCCCGCTGCGCCGGCTCCCCTCGGCACGGCTGCTGCCCGGGACCGGGCTGGAGGGGGACCGCTACGCCCTGGGCGGTGGGACCTGGGCGCAGTACCCGGAGCTGGAGAAGCAGCTGACGCTGATCGACCGGGACGACGTCGCGGCGGTGGCGGAGCAGGTGGGCGGCACGTTCACCACTGCGGACACCCGGCGCAACCTCGTCACCACCGGGATCGACCTCCCCGCGCTGGTGGGGCGCTGGTTCGCCGTGGGCGACGCGCTGCTGTTCGGGATGAAGCGCTGCCCGCCGTGCACGCACCTGGAGCGGCTCACCGGGCTCAAGCTGGTCAAGGCGATGGTGCACCGCGGCGGCATCAACGCGGCCGTCTTCGGCCGGGCGGTGATCACCGAGGGTGCCGTCGTGCGCCTCGTGCCCGAGGACGAGGCCGCCCGGCGGGGGGCACCCACCGGCGCCGGCCGGCCGGTGCCCCGCCACGTCGACGGCTGACCTCCCCGGTCGTCCGCTCAGCCGACGAGGCGGTAGAAGCGGAAGAAGTCGTCGGCGATCGGGAGCACCTCCAGGTCGGCGAAGCCCGCCTGGCGGGCGTACCCGCGCAGCACGTCGGGGCGCATCACGGTGCCGGTGCCGACCGAGGGCTGGGAGGAGAGCCCGTCGGCGAGGCAGCACAGCACGCTGTAGCCGTACATGAGCCGTTCGACGTCGTCCCCCGGGGCGCCGAAGGTCTCCGCCACCCGTTCGTCCATGACCAGCACGTAGCCGTCCTCGCCGGCGAGCCGGCGCATGGCGGCGAGGACGTCGACCGGCCGCGGCAGGTCGTGGATGCACTCGAAGGCGGTGACGAGGTCGTAGGTGCCGTCCCGGCCGACCGTGGCGGCGTCCGCCACCTCGAAGTGGACCCGGTCGCCCACCCCGGACTCGGCGGCGTGCCGGCGCGCGGCCTCGATGGATGGGGCGTCCACGTCGTAGCCGTCCACGGTCGCCGTCGGGTACGCCAGGGCGATGCCGATGGCCGACCAGCCCTCGCCGCACCCGACGTCGGCGACCCGGCCTCCGGCGCGCAGCGCGCGGTCCACCTCGGGCACCGAGGGCAGGTGCTCGCGCCCGAGCGCCCCCAGGAACAGGGGCCGGTTCGCCGCCGCCTGGGCCTCGCGGACGTCGTCGCCCAGTTCCGCCCAGCTCACCCCGCCCCCGGTGCGGTGCGCCTCGGCCAGCGCGTCCACGTGCTTGCCGAGGCCCACCAGGAGCCGGGCCAGCGGGAGGACGTGGTTCGGGCTGAGCTCGTCGGTGAACGGCTCCACCGCGGCGGCGGGCAGGGCGAAGCGGCGCGCCCGTGGGTCGCCAGGATCGGATGCGGGATCGGTCGCGGTGAGGAAGCCGGTCACGGCCTGCTGCTCGAGCCACTCGCGGGTGTACCGCTCGGCCGTCCCGCACCGGGCGGCCAGCTCGGCCGAGGTCTGCGGCCCGCCGTCGGCCAGCGCCCGGTAGTAGCCGAGCCGGTCGCCGAGGTACGCGGTCTGGACGTCGAGGGTGGCCAGCACCGCCGCGAACAGCCGCTCGACGAGGTCCGCGGTGCCCCCGCCGGGTTCCGGGGGGATCCTCGGCGCGGGCGGCTGGGTGGCCGATTCGGTGGAGGTCATGGCGGGGGTCCTTCCGCTGGGTGGCGGCCTCCCCCGCATCCCCGGCCGGGGACGAGGGAGCCCGTGCCGGCCGGGCCCGCGCGCCGGGCCGACCGCCCCCGCGGGGAACACCCTGCCCCCGCCGCGGCGATCGGGGAACCACTTTTTTCGGCCCGGTCGTCCTGCGGGTCGGCCGGTCCACCACCCGGTCCCCGCACGCTCGCCCTCTGCCCACCCCGGCGGGGCAGAGCGCTACCGCCCGCCGGCCCCCTTCGCAGGTCAGCCGGCCGGCTCGTCGCTCCAGCGGGCCAGGAACTCCTTCTCCTCCGCGGTCAGGCGGCGCGGCCGGTTCAGCCCGAAGTCGAACGGCACGAGCAGGGTGCTGCCGGTGACGGCGAGCTGCCCGTGGTCGAAGAGCTCGTAGTGGCAGGTGAAGGCGGCCGCGCGCACGCCGGCGACCCACACCTGCACCTCCAGCGGATCCCGGTCGTAGACGACCGACCGCTTGTAGGCGATCTCGTGGGAGGCGACGACGAGCCCGCGCCGCAGGCCGGTCCGCTCGTCGTGGGTCGGCTGCTCGAAGAAGAGGTTGACGCGGGCCATCTCGAAGTAGCCGAGGAAGGCGACGTTGTTGATGTGCTGGTAGGCATCCATGTCCGACCAGCGCATGGGGACGTGCACGGTGTGCCTCACACCGCCACCCTGCCCTACGCCCGTCTCTGCGCGGCGCCGGGGCGGTGGTCCGCCCGGGCTAGCGTGGCCGCGTGGGGTCCTGGGCCGCGGACGAGCCGGGGGTGCTGGTGCTCCCGTCGGGGCGGCGGGTGCGGGGACGGGGGCTGCGCCGGGTCCCGCGCGGCCCGGAGCCGACCTTCGGCGTCTACCTGGTCGGCCGCCCACCGGTCGTCCCGTGGGAGAGCCGCTGGGTGCGCTGGCGGGACTTCGGGCTGCCGGCCGACCCGGCCGAGCTGCGGACCTCGTTGGAGGCGGCGCTGGACCGCGCCGCCGAGGGGCGGGTCGAGGTCGCCTGCCGGGGCGGCACCGGGCGCACCGGGACGGCCCTGGCCTGCCTCGCCGTCCTGGACGGCGTCCCACCTGGGGAGGCCGTGGAGTACGTCCGCCGCGGGTACCGGCGCCGCGCGGTGGAGACGCCGTGGCAGCGCCGCTTCGTCGAACGTTTCGGCTGACCCGCCGGCGGCCGGGCACCAGGGCCGGGCGTCATCCGGGGAGGCGCCGGGCCAGCCGCTCCCGGCCGGGTCCGGAGAGCTCCTCGACGACGCCCCGGCGGCCGGCCACCGCCATGAGCAGCGCCTCTCCCGTGCCGCCGACCTCCGGACCGCGCCCGAAGGCCCAGTCCAGATCGGTGGCCACCAGCCGCACCCCGCGCACGCGGACCGCGCCCAGCAGGGTCGGGGAGAACAGCGCGGTGCGCAGCGCCGGCACGAGTCGTTCGGCCGGGATCTGCCGGGGCAGGCCGAGGGGGCGCCGGATGTCCTGCTGGTGGATCATCCCGTCGGTCAGCGCGATCGCTCCGCCCAGCCCGGCGGTCAGCCCGGCGGGCGTGAGGTGGTCGTCGAGGAGCGCGAGGAGCTCGGCGGGGGTCCGCGTCCCGTACTCGCTCAGCCCCACGGCGTTCGTGCGGTCCACCGTGAACCGGCCGCGGGTGAACCGCCGGGCCAGTTCGCGCGGACCGAGCTCGTCGTAGCTGAGCACGTGCGCCACCACGTCCCGCACCGACCAGCCCTCGCACAGCGAGGGGGCGGCCCACTGCTCGGCGGTGAGGCCGGTCAGGAGGGCGCGCAGGTCCTCGCGTTCGGCGCGGGCCATGCTCATCAGGCTCATGCGCGCTCCGGTGCGGTCGCGGTCGTGCCGCTGCACGACGAGGTGGCGCGACCCTAGGGAAGCCGGGCCCGCCGGACCAGGGGTCGCCGGACCGGTCGACCCGATCCCGGCCGGAGACGCCGACGGCCGGCCCGGAGCAGGTGCTCCGGACCGGCCGTAGGGGAGGCGAGGGAACGGCTCCTTCGCAGGGCCCCGCCGCGAGCCTGCGAGCGGTGGGGGGCGAAGGAGTCCTTCTTCAGTCGCGGCTGAGCTTGCGGTAGGTGGCGCGGTGCGGTCGAGCCGCGTCGGGGCCGAGCCGCTCCACCTTGTTCTTCTCGTAGTCGGCGAAGTTGCCCTCGAACCAGAACCACTTCGAGTCGCCCTCGTAGGCGAGGATGTGCGTCGCCACGCGGTCGAGGAACCACCGGTCGTGGCTGACGACGACGGCGCAGCCGGGGAACTCCAGCAGCGCGCCCTCGAGGCTGGTGAGCGTCTCGGTGTCGAGGTCGTTGGTGGGCTCGTCGAGCAGCAGCAGGTTGCCGCCCTGCTTCAGGGTCAGCGCGAGGTTCAGCCGGTTGCGCTCACCACCGGAGAGCACGCCCGCCGGCTTCTGCTGGTCCGGGCCCTTGAAGCCGAACGCGGCGACGTAGGCGCGCGAGGGCATCTCGACGTTGCCGACCTTGATGTGGTCGAGACCGTCGGAGACGACCTCCCACAGCGTCTTCTTCGGGTCGATCCCACCGCGGCTCTGCTCGACGTAGGAGAGCTGGACGGTCTCGCCGACCTTGATCTCGCCGTCGTCCGGCTTTTCCTCGCCGACCAGCATCTTGAACAGCGTGGTCTTGCCGACCCCGTTCGGGCCGACGACGCCGACGATGCCGTTGCGGGGCAGCGTGAAGGAGAGGTCGTCGATGAGCACCCGGTCGCCGAAGCCCTTGGTCAGGTTCTTGGTCTCGACGACGACGCTGCCCAGGCGCGGGCCCGGCGGGATCTGGATCTCCTCGAAGTCCAGCTTGCGGAACTTCTCGGCCTCCGCGGCCATCTCCTCGTAGCGGGCCAGGCGGGCCTTGCTCTTGGCCTGGCGGGCCTTGGCGCCGGAGCGGACCCACTCCAGCTCCTCCTTGAGGCGCTTCTGGCGCTTGGCGTCCTTGGCGCCCTCGACCTGGAGGCGGGCGGCCTTCGTCTCGAGGTAGGTCGAGTAGTTGCCCTCGTAGGGGTAGGCGCGGCCGCGGTCGAGCTCGAGGATCCACTGGGCCACGTTGTCGAGGAAGTACCGGTCGTGGGTGACGGCGACGACGGTGCCGGCGTACTTCTCCAGGTGCTGCTCCAGCCACGCGACGCTCTCGGCGTCGAGGTGGTTGGTCGGCTCGTCGAGCAGCAGCAGGTCGGGCGCCTCGAGCAGCAGGCGGCACAGCGCGACGCGGCGGCGCTCACCACCGGAGAGAACGGTCACGTCGGCGTCGCCGGGCGGGCAGCGCAGCGCATCCATCGCCTGCTCGATGCGGGCGTCGAGCTCCCAGCCGTCGGCGTTCTCGATGACCTCCATGAGCTCGCCCTGCTCGGCCATCAGCGCGTCGAAGTCGGCGTCGGGCTCGCCCATCGCCGCGCTGACCTCCTCGAAGCGGCGCAGTGCGTCGCGGAGCGGCTTCACCGCCTCCTCCACGTTGCCGCGGACGTCGAGCTCCTCGTTCAGCGGCGGCTCCTGCAGCAGGATGCCGACCGTCGCGCCGGGCGCGAGCGTCGCGTCACCGTTGGAGGGCTGCTGCAGACCGGCCATGATCTGCAGCACGGTCGACTTGCCGGCGCCGTTGGGGCCGACGACGCCGATCTTCGCGCCGGGCAGGAACGACAGGGTGACGTTGTCGAGGATCACCTTGTCGCCGTGCGCCTTGCGCGCGCGGACCATCGTGTAGATGTACTGAGCCACTGGCTTTTCGAGCCTTCCGTCGTCTCGCGAGCGGGGGCGGGGCCGCGGGTCGCGACCCCACCCCGTACGTTCTCGCCTCCGATCCTCCCAGCCCGGGCAACTAGGCGTGCGCGGGCTCCTGCGAGGGATCGGGGCCGTCCACGGAGGACAACGCCGCACCCTCCCCCACGTAGTCCCACCCGGCCACGGGGGCGTCGGGCTCGGTGTCGTGGCCGGGCTCGGCGGGGGAGCCGGGGGTGTTCCCCGCGGCCGCATCGGGCGCCCGACCGGACCGGTCGCGCTTGAACACCGCCATGCCCTTGGCGAGGTTCGGGCCGACGGCGTACGCCCGGATCTGCGGCTTGCTCCGCGGTCCGTTGTCCGACTCCCAGCTGTGCGTGGTCAGGGCGCCCTGGACGATCACCGGGTCGCCCTTGCTGATCGACCCGGCGACGTTGCCGCTGAGGCCGTTCCAGCACTCGACGTCGATCCAGAAGGTGCCGGAGTCGACGTACTGCCCGAGGCCGGCGTCGAACCGGCGCGCGGTGGAGGCCATGCGGAAGTTGGTCACCGCGCCGTTCTGCGTGACCTTGCGGCGCGGGTCGTCGGCGACGTTGCCGACGACGGTGACGATGGTGTCGTTCACGGTGCTCCTCGGGGGTGCTGCGCCGGACGGCGCGACCGGCGCGCTGCCGGTGTGCCGTCGACCCTGGCCGCAGTGCCCGGCGACGGGGAGGTCGTCCCGGGAACTGTGGACTCGGCTCCCCCCTGTGGACGACGCCGGCGCCCACCGCCGTCACCACCTCGGCGGGCGGTGCGATGATCGGCGTCCGAGCGCCCGTAGCTCAGCGGATAGAGCAGGTGCCTTCTAAGCACTTGGCCGCAGGTTCGAGTCCTGCCGGGCGCGCCGTCGAGCCTCCCTGTCGCGGGCGGCCCAGGGGCTCGTTCCACCGGCGGTCCGGATCGGGTTGATCCCTGTGCCCCGCCCCGGGCAGGGCGATGCCTGGTCGCCGCCGCCGTCTGCGGCTGCACAGGTCATCCCCGGAGCCACGTCCACCCGTTCGGGATGGGGCCGGTGCCCGCGTGACGCCCTGCCCCTCGGCGTCACTCGGCTCTGCCGGGGCGAGGCGAGCCGGTCCGCCGATCGCTGGCGACCCCTTGCCCTCGCGCGGTGCGTGACCTACGAAAAGCACGTGGACAGATCCGCCAGACGCCCGAGCCCGAGCCCGACGTTGTACTTCGTCCTCGGCACGATGTGGGCGGTGCTCGCCGTCGGCGGGTGGGGCACGTCCGGCGGCACGTTCGCGACGGTGCTCTTCGTCCTGCTGGCCGTCGCGAACCTGGGCCTGGCCACCTTCCTGGTGCGGAAGCAGCGGCGCACCGCGAGGACCGACGTGGTCGAACGGTGACCGTCCTGAGCTCGGCGTGGTTCCGCCGCCGGGCGAGCGGTGCGCGCTCAGGGCCCGTGGGTGGCTGACCGCCGAGGCGACCAGCACCCGGGTCGTCGCCCCCGTGCCGCAGGATGCGCGGCGACGGGCCCACCCGCGCCTCGACCCCCTAGGAGAGGTCCCGATGACACCTGCCGACCACCGCACCGAGCCACCGCTGACCGGTGACGAGGCGACGCTGCTGACGAGCTTCCTGGAGTTCCACCGGCAGACGCTGCAGTGGAAGTGCGCCGACCTCACCCCGCAGCAACTGGCCACGCGCGCCGTACCCACGTCGGGGCTCACGCTGCTGGGCATGGTGCGCCACCTCGCGGCGGTGGAGACCGGCTGGCTCGTCGGCTTCGGCGGGCTGCCCCTCGACCTCTGGCCCGGGGTGGTCCGGGACCACGAGGAGCAGTTCGGCGTCGACCCGGCCACCGTCACCGCCGACGACGTGGCCGCGGCATGGACGACCTGGCGGGCAGCGGCCGACGCTGTCGGCGAGGTCGCCCGCCGGCTGCCCCTGGACACCGAGGACCGGCCGTGGGGCCGCGACGACACCTTCTCGCTGCGCTGGATCCTCCTGCACCTGGTCGAGGAGTACGCCCGGCACAACGGCCACGCGGACCTGATCCGGGAGGCCCTGGACGGGGCCACCGGCGAGTGACCCGGCCGCGATGACCGAGGGCGGCCGCGCGGTCGGCGGCGGAGCGCCGGGCGCCCGGACGACGGCGAACCCCCGGCCGCTCGGTGCAGCCGGGGGTTCGCCGTCCCGCCGTGTCGCCGGTACGGGTCTCCATGGGGAGCCCTGCACCGCGGAGGTCAGAAGTAGTGTTTCCGCCCTCCGACCGCACGTCCGGTGGCGCCGAGGACGTAGAGGACGGCTCCCACGACGAGGAGGATGATCCCGATGGTCCAGAGGATCGAGATGTCCAGGACGAAGCCGAGCAAGAGCAGGATCAGGCCAAGGATGAGCACGCGCGTCTCCGTTCGGTTCCTGCAGTCTGCGGTCTGCAGTCGAGGCGGCGAATAGCCACCTCGGCGTCCCCACCAAACCGGCCCGCCCGAGGTTCACCCGTTCGTGATCACGGCTCTGCCGCCGTCGGACGCGCTGTGGCACAGGCAAGCGCTCGGCCGCGGTGCCGTCAGCGCGCGACCGGGGGCTTCAGGACGGCGAAGGGGTCGGTCACCTCGAGGGTCGTGGTGACGAAGCGGTAGAGCGCTGCCGGCCGGCCGCCCGCGCGGCCGGGCGCCGCCAGCTCACCGGTCGCCTCCAGCACGCCGCGCCGCAGCAGGACACGCTGCAGGTTGGTGGCGGTCACCTCGTAGCCGAGCGCGGCGACGTAGACCTCGCGCAGCTCGGCGATCGAGAACGTCGGCGGGGCCAGCGCGAAGGCGACGTTCGTGTACGAGAGCTTCGCGCGCAGCCGCTCCAGCCCCGACCCGACGATCGAGCCGTGGTCGAACGCGGTCTCCGGCAGCGCGTCGACCGGGTGCCAGGCGGTGTCCTCGGGCAGCACCGGGTCCAGGTCACCCGGGACCAGGCCCAGGTAGGCGGTCGCCACGGTCCGGCTGCGCGGATCGCGGTGCGGATCGCTGCGGGTCTCGAGCTGCTCCAGGTGCGCGAGCTGGGCGACCTCGACCTTCGAGGCCAGCTGCCGGCCCACGGAGGCGCCGAGGGTCTCGTCGGCCAGGAGCGGCCCGCCCGGGAGCGCCCACGCCCCGGCGAAGGGCTCCTTGGCGCGCCGCCAGAGCATCACGTGCAGCCGGGCGGACCGGACCTGCAGCACCACCGCGAGGGCCTGGTGCGGGAAGGCCGGCCGCTCGGGCGAGGACCACACGGACGTCACGGAATCCATGCTAGGTTTCCGGGCACAGGTTTTCGCCTCACAGTACGAAACCCACTCCTCCGGAGGTCCCGGTGACCGCAACGCTCTCCGCCCCCACCAGCGCGCAGTGGACGCCGGAGCAGTGGCAGGACTGGCGCGACGAGGTGCGCCGGCTGGCCGCCGAGCGGGACGCCGTCGTCCTGGCGCACAACTACCAGGCCGCGCAGATCCAGGACGTCGCCGACCACGTGGGCGACTCGCTCGCGCTCTCCCGCATCGCCGCGGCCAGCACCGCCGGCACGATCGTCTTCGCCGGCGTCCACTTCATGGCCGAGACGGCGAAGATCCTCAGCCCGGAGAAGACAGTCCTCGTGCCCGACGCCGCCGCCGGCTGCTCGCTGGCCGACACGATCACCGCCGATCAGCTGCGCGCGTGGAAGGCGGAGCACCCCGGCGCCGCCGTCGTCTCCTACGTCAACACCACCGCCGAGGTGAAGGCCGAGACCGACATCTGCTGCACCTCCTCCAACGCGGTCGAGGTGGTCGAGTCGATCCCCGCCGACCGGGAGGTGCTGTTCCTCCCCGACCAGTTCCTCGGCGCCCACGTCCAGCGGGTCACCGGGCGGCGGAACATGCGCATCTGGATGGGTGAGTGCCACGTGCACGCCGGCATCTCCCCCACCGATCTGCGGCAGAGCATCGAGGACGCCCCCGACGCCGAGGTGCTCGTGCACCCCGAGTGCGGCTGCGCCACCAGCGCGCTGTGGATGGTCGGCCAGGGCGACCTGCCCTCGGACCGGGTGCACGTCCTCTCCACCGGCGCGATGCTCGACCAGGCCCGGCGGACGACGGCGAAGCGGGTGCTCGTCGCCACCGAGATCGGCATGCTGCACCAGCTCCGCCAGGCCAACCCCGCTGCCGCCTTCGAGGCGGTGAACCCGCGCGCGGAGTGCCCTTACATGAAGATGTCGACGCCGGAGAAGCTGCTGCGCGCCCTGCGCGAGGGCCGCGACGAGGTCACCGTCGACCCCGAGGTCGCCGCCCGCGCCCGGTCGGCGGTCGAGGCGATGATCGCCCTCGGCACCCCCTCGCTGGTCGGCGAGTGACCGTGGGGCCCCGCCGCACCGCGCCGGTCGCCCCCGCCGTCGTCCCCGCGCTCCCGCTGCCGGAGGCCGGCTGGACCGCCGTCACCGACGCCGTCGTCGTGGGCAGCGGCGCAGCCGGGCTGATGACCGCGCTCGCGCTGGCCGACGCCGGGCGGCGGGTCACCGTCGTCACGAAGGGCGCGCTCGGCGACGGGAGCACCCGGTGGGCCCAGGGCGGCCTGGCCGCCGTCCTCGGTGCCGACGACGACGCCGCGCTGCACCTGGCGGACACCCTGACCGCGGGCGCCGGGCTCTGCGACCCGGCCGCCGTGGCCACGCTCGTCGCGGAGGCGCCGGCCGCGATCGCGCTGCTGATGGACCTCGGCGCGCGGCTCGACCTGAGCCGCGACGGCCGCCCGGCGCTGACCCGCGAGGGAGGGCACAGCCGCGACCGGATCGTGCACGCCGGCGGTGACGCCAGCGGCGCCGAGGTCACCCGCACGCTGGTGGATGCGCTGGGCGCGGCCGGCGTCGAGGTCCTCGAGCACACCCTCGCCCTGGACGCGCTGCGCGCCGCCGACGGGACGGTCGTGGGCCTGCGGGTCGCGCGGGTCTGCGCCGGCGGCGCCCTGACCGACGCCGGGGACCTGCGCGCGCACGCCGTCGTCCTGGCGACCGGCGGCTACGGCCAGGCGTACGCCGCCGCCACCAGCCCCGCCGGCACGACCGGCGACGGGCTGGCGCTCGCACTGCGTGCCGGCGCCGAGGTCGCCGACGTCGAGATGGTGCAGTTCCACCCGACCGTGCTCTGGCAGGGGCCGGGCGCCTCGGGGCAGCAGGTGCTCGTCTCCGAGGCCGTGCGCGGTGAGGGCGCGGTCCTGGTCGACCGCGCCGGACGGCGGGTCATGGCCGGCGCGCACCCGCTGGCCGACCTCGCCCCGCGCGACGTCGTCTCCGCCACCATCGCCGCGCACCTGGCCGCGAGCGGCGAGGACCACGTCCTCCTGGACGCGACCCACCTGGGCGCGGAGTTCCTCGAGCGCCGCTTCCCCGGCATCCTCCGCGCCTGCCGGGAGGCCGGCGTCGACCCGGTCACCCAGCCCGTGCCGGTGGCACCCGGCGCGCACTACACCTGCGGCGGGGTGCTCGCCGACCTGGACGGGCGCACCGGCGTCCCCGGGTTGTCCGCCGTCGGCGAGGTCGCCTGCACCGGCGTGCACGGGGCCAACCGGCTGGCGTCCAACTCGATCACCGAGGGGCTGGTCGCCGCCCGCCGCTGCGCCGCGCTGCTGGACGCGACGCTGCCCGGCGGCGATCCGGCCGAGCCCGTCGCCGCCCGGACCCTCGCCGCTGGCGCCGTCGACCCCACCGCGCGCGCGGCGATCGGCGTCGCCACCAGCCGGCACGCCGGCGTGCTGCGCACCGCCGCCGGCCTCACCGAGCTGGCCGGAGTGCTCGCCGCGACCCCCCGCACCGACGAGCTGGACCTGGCCGCGGTCGAGGCGACGGCGGCGCACACCGTCGCGACGCTGCTGGCCACGGCTGCGCTCGCCCGCCCGGAGAGCCGCGGCTGCCACCGGCGGGCCGACGCCCCCGGCACCCGGCCCGAGTGGCAGGTGCGGCTGGCCCACCGCATCGACGGCGCCGGCCACCTGCACACCCGCACCGTGCCGCTGACCGCGGCCGACCAGACCCAGGGAGTGGCATGACCGGGTGGCACCCGCTCCGACCGGAGCTCGCCGACGTCCTCCGCGACGGCGGCCTGGAGCCCGAGGCCGTCGAGCGGGTGATCCGCCGCGCCCTCGACGAGGACCTCGCGCTCGGCCCCGACGTCACCACCACCGCCACCGTCCCCGCCGGCGCCCGCGCCACCGGCGACGTGGTGCCCCGCTCGCCGGGCGTGCTGGCCGGCGTCCCGGTGGCCGCCGCGGTGTTCGCCATCGTGGGCGGTGACGACGTCGAGGTGACGCTGCACGCGGCCGACGGCATGGCCGCCCGCACGAACGCGCCCGTGCTCACCGCCGCCGGGCCCACCCGGTCACTGCTCACGGCGGAGCGGACGGCGCTGAACCTCGTCGGGCATCTCTCCGGCGTCGCCACCCTGACCCGGCGCTGGGTGGACGCCGTCGCGGGCACGGACGCGGCGATCCGCGACACCCGCAAGACGATCCCGGGCCTGCGGGCGCTGGAGAAGTACGCCGTGCGCTGCGGCGGCGGGGTCAACCACCGCATGGCGCTCGGCGACGCCGCGCTGGTCAAGGACAACCACGTCGCCGCGGCCGGTGGCATCACCGCGGCCGTGGAGGCGGTGCGGGGGGCGGCGCCGGGCATCCCGCTCGAGGTCGAGTGCGACACCCTCGACCAGGTGCGCGAGGCGGTCGCGGCCGGCGTCGAGCTGGTGCTGCTCGACAACTTCCCCCTCGCCGACACCCGCGCCGCCGTCGAGCTGGTGCGCGGGACCGGCGTGCGGCTGGAGGCCAGCGGCGGCCTCTCGCTGGAGCGGGCCGCCGAGGTCGCGGCGACCGGTGTCGACTACCTGGCGGTCGGCGCGCTCACCCACAGCGCGCCGGTGCTCGACCTGGGCTTCGACCTCCGCTGACCCGCCCGCCGCCAGCGGCCCCGTCCAGGGGACCGCCCCGAGCCTGCGAAGGGCGGGGAGGACGGGGTCCTTTCTCAGGCGGCGCGCTGGTCCGGGTGCACCCAGCCGATCGCGGGGGCGACGTGCTCGACGATCGTCCGCAGCAGGTGCGCGTTGTACTCGACACCCAGCATGTTGGGCACGGTGAGCAGCAGGCTGTCGGCCTCCCGGACGGCGGCGTCCTTGGCCAGCTCCTCGGCGAGGACGTCGGGCTCACCGGTGTAGCTCTTGCCGAAGCGCGCCCGCACCCCCTCGAGGATGCCCACCTGGTCCTCGCCGTCCCGGCCGCTGCCGAAGTACTGCCGGTCGAGGTCGCTGTTGATCGGGAGCACGCTCCGGCTCACCGACACGCGCGGCTCCCGCTCCCACCCCGCCTCGGCCCAGGCGGCGCGGTAGCGCGCGATCTGCTCGGCCTGCAGCTCGTCGAACGGCACGCCGGTGTCCTCCACCAGCAGCGTGGAGCTCATCAGGTTCAGCCCCTGCCG
Source organism: Blastococcus sp. SYSU DS0669 (assembly GCF_054050895.1). Classification (NCBI taxonomy): domain Bacteria; kingdom Bacillati; phylum Actinomycetota; class Actinomycetes; order Geodermatophilales; family Geodermatophilaceae; genus Blastococcus; species Blastococcus sp. SYSU DS0669. Next base: position 124,942 of record NZ_JBJHAE010000002.1, read on the forward strand.
CGCCGTCCACTCCGCCGTGGCCCGGGTGCCCGAGCCCCACCAGATGCGTTCGGCCAGCCCCGGCGACTGCGGCTGCACCGCCAGCCGACCGGACGCCCCGCCGGTCATGCGCGGGTCGGCGTCGACCACCGGCTGCCCGGAGGCCGCCGCCAGGAACAGCGCCGTCTTCTGCCGCGCCAGCTCGGCGTCGCTGCTGCCCTCGCCGGGCACGTAGCCGAACGCCTCCGAGCCGCGCAGCGCCGTCTCCGGCGACCCACGGCTCACGCCCAGCTGCAGCCGCCCGTCGGCGAGCAGGTCGGTCGCCGCCGCCTCCTCGGCCATGTAGAGCGGGTTCTCGTAGCGCATGTCGATCACGCCGGTGCCGAGCTCGATCCGCCGGGTGCGGGCCGCCATCGCGGCCAGCAGCGGGAACGGCGAGGAGAGCTGCCGGGCGAAGTGGTGCACCCGCACGTAGGCCCCGTCGAGCCCCAGCTCCTCGGCGGCCACCGCGAGCTCCACGCTCTGCACGAGGGCGTCCCGCCCGGTGCGCACCTGCGAGCCCGGGATGGGCTGCCAGTGGCCGAAGGACAGGAAGCCGATCCGCTTGTCCACGACTGGGTCCTTTCGTCGATGTCTGCCCCAGCAGCGCGAGGGGGGCGGCCCGGATTCCCACCGCGCATGGCAGGTCCGCGGAACGCGCGCGACCGGTGGGACGGGTGTGACCCGGTGCGACGGAGTGTGACGGGGCGATCACGACTCTCCGTGAACGGCTTCCGTCACTTCTCGCCTGCGATGCGTGACGCTGTGCCGGTGAGCCTCCCCGCACCCGAGATGCCCCGCTCCCCGGGCACGCCCGGCGGTGGCGCCGGGCAGCGCTTGCGGGCGATCGACACGCTGCTCGCCGACCGGGGCCAGCTGTTCCAGGCCCTGTTCCTCAGCGCACCGATCGCCAAGGCCCTGGTCGACCTCGACGGTCACGTGCTGGTGGCCAATCCGCGGATGTGCGCCCTCACCGGCCGCACCGCCGAGAGCCTGGCCGGCCGGCACGTCGACCTGCTGGCCCACCCCGACGACCCACCGGTGGGCGACCTCGGCCTGGAGCCGGCGCCGGACGAGCCGGCGCTCGACCCGAACCTGCTGCTGGACGGCGAGCGCCGGCTGCGCCGCTCCGACGGCACGGAGCTGTGGGTGGTGCAGTCCCACGAGGTGGTGCGGCAGAACAACGGGACGCCGCAGTTCGTCGTCCTGTCGCTGGTCGACGTCACCGACCGCCGCCGCGCCGAGGAGGACGCCGTCCGCCGCGCGTTCATGGACCCGCTCACCGGGCTGCCCAACCGCCGCGCGCTCACCGACAGGCTGCGCCACGCCGTCGCCCTCTCCCGCCGCCGGGGCCTGCAGGTCGGCCTGGTGCACCTCAACATCGACCGCTTCCAGGCGGTCAACGACGCCCTCGGCCACGAGGCCGGCGACCTGCTGCTCAGCCAGTTCGCGGACCGGCTCCGGTGGAGCACCCGCGTCGAGGACACCGCCGTGCGCCTGGGCGCCGACGAGTTCCTGGTGGTCGCCGAGGACGTCGAGGACCTGGACGGGCTGCGCGCGCTGGCCGGCCGGCTGCTGGGCGTGCTCGACGAGCCCTTCCTGGTGAACGGCCGGGAGATCACCCTCTCGGCGAGCGTCGGGCTCACCCTCGGCGCCGACATGACCCCCGACGACCTGCTCCGCCAGGCGCAGAGCGCGCTCAGCAAGGCCAAGGCCGACGGCCAGCGCGCCCGCATCGAGGTGCACGAGGGGGCGCTCTCGCGCAGCGACGTGGACGCGCTCCAGCTGGAGACCGAGCTCCGCCACGCGCTCGACAACGACGAGCTGCGGCTCTTCTACCAGCCGATCGTGCACCTGGCCGACGAGACGCTGCTGGGCTACGAGGCGCTCATCCGCTGGCAGCACCCGACCCGCGGGCTGCTGCCGCCCGGCGTCTTCCTGGACGTCGCCGAGAACAACCGGCTCACCTCCAAGCTCGGCGCCTGGGTGCTGCGCCGCGCGTGCCTGGACGCCGCCACGTGGGCCGACGACCTCCGGGTGCACGTCAACATCTCCGCCCGGCACCTGGCCGAGGACGGCTTCAGCGAACTGGTCGCCGCGGCGCTCGAGGAGTCGGGGCTGCCGCCGCAGCGCCTGGAGCTGGAGATCACCGAGTCCACGGCGCTCTTCGCCGCCGAGGCCACGCTGCACTCGGTCGCCGTCGTCACCGACCAGGGCGTGACCCTCGCGCTCGACGACTTCGGCACCGGGTACTCGGCGATCACCGCGCTGCACCGGCTCCCCATCCACACCGTGAAGATCGACCGGTCCTTCGTCGCCGACGTCGTCACCCAGCCCTCCACCGCCGCGCTGGTGCACGGGCTGCTGCAGCTCGGGCGCGGCATGGGGCTGCAGGTCATCGCCGAGGGCATCGAGGACCTCGACCAGGCCGCCTGGCTGCTCGACCACGGCTGCGCCATGGCCCAGGGCTACGCCTTCGGCCGCCCCGCGCCCCTGCCCAGCCCGGCGGAGGTGCTCATCGGCGAGGTCACCCAGGCCCCGGCCGAGGACGTCGCCGGTGAGCTGCTGCCGGAGCCGCCCACGCCCCTCGGGCTCCCCCGCCAGCGGCCGCCGTCGACGCCCGAGGGGCACGACCGGGTCGACACCGGCCGGTTCGGCGCCGGCTCGCTCTTCGACGACCTCGCCGACCCCGACCAGTAGAAGGACTCTCCTGCCCCCCACTGCTCGCACGCTCGCGGCGGGGCCCTGCAGGAGGGCCGTTCCAGCACGTCACCCGTTCCAGCGCGTCACCCCCGAGGGAGAGCCAGGGGCACGGGGCGCTTGGCGACCCTGCCATCGCCGGAGGAGCGGCCGCGCAGCCGCCGGCCGACCCACGGCGCCACGAAGCCGCGCACCCACGCGGCTTCCTCGGCCAGCGCCGCCCGCAGCTCGCGGGGCGGCTGCGGCGGGAGCGGGGTGCGCCAGTCCTCGCCGTCGGCACCGGGCAGCCCCAGCGCCGCGGCGGCGGCGAGCGCCATCCGCCGGTGCCCCTCGCCCGTGAGGTGGATGCGGTCGGAGTCCCACAGCCGGAAGTCCTGGATCCACGCCGCGCCCCACTGGTCCAGGACGGCGGCGCCGTGCCGCGCGGCGATCGACCACAGGTTGGCGTCGAAGACGGCGATCCGCCCCCGCAGCCGGCGCAGGATCGGCGTGTTCCGGGTGTCGGCGGTGGTGGCCAGCAGCACGTCGGCCCCCGCGGCGCGGAAGCGGACGACCGCGGACTCCAGCTGCGCGGCCAGTTCGTCGGGGTCGGCGCCCGGGCGCATGAGGTCGTTCCCGCCGGCGACCAGGCTGACCAGGTCCGGCTGCGCCTCCAGGGCCACCGGCACCTGCTCGGCGAGCACCTGGGCCAGGAGCCGCCCGCGGATCGCCAGGTTCGCGTACTCGACGTCGGCGCCGGGCGCGGCGGCCGCGAGGTGCTCGGCCAGCCGGTCGGCCCAGCCGCGGAACTCGCCGGGGCGCTCGGGGTCGGGGTCGCTCAGCCCCTCCGTGAACGAGTCGCCGAGAGCGATGTAGCGGCGCCAGGGGGAACGCGCGGAGCGGTCGAACTGCACGGCCCACTCCAGCACGGACCTCCGCGCGGCCGTCGCCGGGGTCAGGTCCCGCGAGGGCCCGCCCGTGCGCCGCGGTCGCGACCCCAGCCGTACGCGGACGGGGCGGCGGCCACGGGCCTGGGGTGAGGGGGGTCAGCCGCGGTAGGTCTCCAGCAGCCGCAGCCAGATCTCGCTGATCGTCGGATAGGCGGGGACGGCGTGCCACAGCCGCGCGATCGGCACCTCCCCGACCACCGCGATCGTCGCCGCGTGCAGCAGCTCGGCGACCGCGGGGCCGACGAAGGTCACCCCCAGCAGCACCTCCCGCTCGGTGTCCACCACCGCGATCGCCGTACCGGTGTACCCGTCGGCGAAGACCGCGGCACCGGAGACCTTGCCGATCGGGTACTCGACGACGCGGTGCCGCAACCCGGCATCCGCGGCCTCCGCGGCGGTGCGCCCGACGGCGGCGACCTGCGGCGAGGTGAACACGACCGAGGGCGTCGCGACGTCGTCCGCGGTCGCGACGAACGGGGACCACGGCGAGGTGTCGAGCTGCTCACCACGTGCCCGGGCGACGATCGCCGCGCCGGCCTGACGCGCCTCGTACTTGCCCATGTGGGTGAGCTGACGGCGCCCGTTGACGTCGCCCACCCCGTAGAGCCACGGGATGCCCTCGACCCGCAGCGTCGCGTCGACCGGGAGGTACTCCCCCGGCTCCAGGCCCGCCGTCTCCGCCCCGATGTCGGCGGTGCGGGCGGAGCGGCCCGTGGCGACCAGCACCTCGTCGCCGCGCACCTCGCCGTCCGCCGTCGTCAGCACCACCTCGGTGCCGTCCCGCCGGGCGGCGGTGACCTCCGTGTCCAGCCGCACGTCGACGCCCGAGTCCCGCAGCGACGCCGCGACGGCGTCGCCGGCCTGCGGCTCCAGCCCCGGCAGCAGCCGGTCCCCGCGCTGGAGCAGCGTCACCCGGGAGCCGAGCGCCTGCCACGCCGTCGCCATCTCGCAGCCGACGTAGCCGCCGCCGAGCACCAGCAGCCGGGCCGGCGCCCCCTTGGCGCTGGTCGCCTCGCGCGGCCCCCACGGCTCGACCTCGGCCAGCCCGTCGACGGGCGGTAGGGCGGCCTTCGACCCGGTGCAGACGGCGACGGCGTGCCGCGCGGTCAGCCGGGTCGTCGTCCCGTCCTCGGCGGTGACGACGACGGTCCGCTCGCCGTCGAGCCGGCCGCTGCCACGCAGCAGGTCGATGCCGGCGCCGTGCACCCACTCCACCTGGCCGGAGTCGTCCCAGTGCGAGGTGAACGAGTCGCGGCGGGCGAGGGTGGCTGCCACGTCCTGCTCCCCGGTGACCGCCTGCGCCGCGCCGTCCACGGCCCGCGCCTCGGCGAGCACCTCGGTACCGCGCAGCAGCGTCTTGCTCGGCATGCAGGCCCAGTAGGAGCACTCGCCGCCCACCAGCTCGGGCTCCACGAGCACCGCCGACAGCCCGCCCCGCACCACGACGTCGGCGACGTTCTCCCCGGTCGACCCCGCTCCCAGGACCACGACGTCGTACGTGCGCTCGGCTTCGGTCACCGGCCCATCCTGGGGGGTGTGCTGGACTGGCCGCCATGCCGGTCGACCCCGCGGCGTTCGCCGCCGCCCTGGCCCAGCACGCCGCCGGCGTCTGCCTGCTCACCGTGCGGGACGACATCGACGACGTGGGGACGACGGTCAGCTCGGTCATGAGCGTCTCCGCCTCCCCTCCGCTGGTCGCCGTCGGCCTGAGCGCCGAGGGCTACCCGGCCGAGGTGCTGGAGGCGGTCGGGGCCTGCGCGCTGACCGTCCTCGCCGCCGAGCACGCGATCGTCGCCTCGCGGTTCGCCTCCGCCGGCCGGCCCAGCGCCCGCCACCTGCTGGAGTCGGTGCCTTGGACGCGGGCGGCCGGCAGCGGGGCGATCGTGCTGACCGGCGGGCTGGCCGCGCTGGACTGCCGACTGGAGCGGCTGGTCGAGGCCGGGGACCACGTGCTGGCCCTGCTCGCCGTCGACGACGCCGCGGTGCAGGACACGACCGCCCGCCCGCTGCTGCGCCACCGCGGCCGGTACCTGGACGCCCCGGGCCGGTCGCCGGCGCGGCCGTGAGACCGGCGGTGCAGTACTCGCCGTCGGCTGTCACATCCCGGGCGCCGGCGGTGCTGTACGGGTGTGGACCTGATACGGCCGTCGGCCACCGCGGCCCTCTCCCTGCCCGGGGTGCGCGGCGCGGCCCGGCCCCGCACTGATCGGGGCGTGCGCATGCCACGGTCACGGGTCGGCGTCCGGGCCGACCTCGAGGAGGTCTTCCGCGACCACTACGCGCGGGTCGTCGCGGTGGCCACCCGGGTGCTCGGCTCGCGGGACCAGGCCGAGGACGTCGCCCAGGAGGTCTTCCTCTCCTTCGGTCGGTCCACCGTGCCGGCCGACGAGGCCGGCGGCTGGCTGGCCGTCGCCGCGACCCACACCGCGCTGAACGTGCTCCGCTCGGGCCGCCGTCGCAGCGCCCGCGAGGAGATCGCAGGCGACGGCGGCCCGACCGTCGTCCCCGACGTCGCCGAGGACGTCATCACCCGCGAGGAGCGCAGCTCCGTGCGGGCGGCGCTCGGGCGGCTGCCGCACAAGCAGGCGGCCGCGCTCGTCCTGCGGCACAGCGGCCTCAGCTACGCCGAGGTCGCCGCCGCCCTCGACATGTCCCCCGGGAGCGTGGGCACCACCGTGCGCCGCGCCGAATCCGTGCTGCTCAAGGAGCTGAACCGCCATGCGTCACCCGAGTGAGGGCGTCCTGCGCCGTCTCGTCGACGAGCCGGCCGGCGTGACCGACGCCGACCGCACCCACGTCGCCGCCTGCGCGACCTGCCGCCCCGCCTTCGAGCGCGCCCGCAGCGAAGCCCACCTGGTCGGCTCCGCGCTGGGGCCGCCGGTCGCCGTCGACACCGACGCCGCCTGGGCCCGCTTCTCGGCCGCGGCCGCCGCCGACACCGCGCCGGAGGCCGCCCGCCCGGCGGTGGCGCGGCGCGGTGGCTGGCGGACCGCGGTGCGCCGGCCTGCCGTCGCCGCGCTGGGCGCGGTGGTGCTGTTCACCGGCGCCGGCGTCGCCGCGGCCAACGACTGGCTGCCGATCTTCTCGACCGAGCAGGTCGAGCCGGTGGAGGTCAGCGCCACCGAGCTCGTGCAGGTGCCCGACCTCTCCGCCTACGGCGACCTGCAGGTCGTCCGCGCGCCGGAGCCCGAGCAGGTGGCCGACGCCGAGGCGGCGCGCGAGCGGACCGGGCTGGACGTCCCCGAGGTCGCCGAGCTGCCCGAGGGCGTGACCGGCGACCCGACCTACCAGGCCGCGGACGTCCTCGAGGCCACCTTCACCTTCTCCGCCGAGAAGGCCGCGCAGGCGGCGGCCGCCGAGGGCGAGGACCTGCCGCCGGTGCCCGCCGGGCTCGACGGCAGCTCGCTGCGCCTGCAGGCCGGGCCGGGCGTCGCGGCCATGTGGGCGCAGCCGACCGGCGTGCCGACGCTGGTCGTGGCCCGGGTCGGTGCGCCGCGCGTGGAGTCCTCCGGGGTGCCGTTCGAGACGGTGCGCGACTACCTCCTGTCGCTGCCGGGGCTGCCCGCCGGGCTCGCCGAACAGCTCCGCGACCTCTCCGCGGACGGCGCGACGCTGCCCCTGCCGGTGCCGGCCGAGCTGGTCACCTCCTCCACCGCGGACGTCGACGGTGTCGAGGCGACCGTGCTGACCAGCCGCAACGGCCTGTTCGCCGGCGTGGTGTGGGTCGAGGACGGCGTGATGACCGGCGTCGCCGGGACGCTCTCCGCCGACGAGCTGCTGTCGGTCGCCCGTGAGCTCGGCTGACGCCGCTACGGTCGCCGGCATGAGCTCCGGGTCGACGGCGGCGGGGACGGCGGGCGCGACGCTCACCGACCTGCCGCCGTCCCCGGCGGTCTGGTGCTCCGGGCTGCGCAAGCGGTACGGACGCCGGACCGCCGTGGACGACGTCTCGTTCACCGTCGGTCGCGGCGAGGTGGTCGGGCTGCTCGGCCCCAACGGCGCCGGGAAGACCAGCGTCATCAAGATGCTGCTCGGCCTCGTGCGGCCGGACGCCGGCGAGGTGCTGCTGCTCGGCCGGGAGTCCGCCGACCCCCGCTCCCGCAGCGCCGTCGGCTACCTGCCCGAGCTGTTCCGCTACCAGCCGTGGCTGACCGCGGCCGAGGTGCTGGACCTGCACGTCAAGCTGTCCCGCACCGACGTCCCGCCCGCGGAGCGCCGGGAGTGCCTGGCGACGGTCGGCCTGGGCGAGCGGACCGGTGACCGCGTCGGCGGCTTCTCCAAGGGCATGCAGCAGCGGCTCGGGCTCGCCGTCGCGCTGGTCGCCCGGCCCGAGCTGGTGGTCCTGGACGAGCCGACCAGCGCGCTGGACCCGATCGGCCGGGTCGACGTCCGCGACCTCGTGCTCTCCCTGAAGGCCCGCGGCGTCGCCGTCCTGCTCAACTCGCACCTGATCGGCGAGGTCGAGCGGGTGTGCGACCGGGTGGTCATCCTGGACGAGGGCAAGGTGGCCGCGTCCGGGACGCTCGCCGAGCTGCTCGGTCAGCGGGAGGTGCGGCTCCGCCTCGGCGACGTCGACCAGCGGGTCGAGGAGCGGCTGCGGGCGGCCGGCTCGCTGGCGCGCAGCGGCGACTGGTTCACCGTGGCGCTGGGGTCGGAGGACGACGGCGTCACCGTGCCCGACCTGGTGCGCGACCTCGTCGGCCTGGGCGTACGCGTGCACGCCGTCGAGCCGGTGCGGATCAGCCTCGAGGAGCGGCTGCTCGCCGTCCTCCGCCACGAGGAGGCGGCCCCGTGATCGCGCTGACCATCGCGGGGCTCACCCTGCGCGAGGCCGCCCGGCGCAAGGTCGTCTGGGCGCTGCTGGCCCTCACCGTGGTGCTGCTGGCGCTCAGTGGCTGGGGCTTCTCGCGGCTGATCGGCCTGGACACCGAGCTCGGCACGCTCACCAGTGGCGAGGCCCGCCTCGTGGCGTCGCTGCTGCTCAACCTGATCATGTTCGGCTTCAGCCTGGTCGCCGCGATCGGCACCGCGTTCCTGGCCGGCCCCACGCTCGCCGGGGAGGTTGAGTCGGGCCAGGCGCTGGCGGTGCTCGCCCGCCCGGTGCGCCGGTCCTCGGTGCTGCTGGGCAAGTGGCTGGGCCTGCTGGCGTTCGGCTGCGGTTACGTCGTCCTGGCGGGGCTGGCCCAGCTGCTCGTGGTGCGCGGGGTGGTCGGCTACTGGCCGCCCTCGCCCGCCGCCGGGCTCGCGCTGCTGGCGGCCGAGACCGTCGTGCTGCTCACCCTGGCCCTGCTGCTCTCCAGCGTCATCTCCCCGATGGCGTCGGGCATCGTCGCGGTGGGTCTCTTCGGGGCGACCTGGGTGGCCGGCGTGGTCGGCGGGATCGGCGGCGCGCTGGGCAACGAGGGCGTCGAGCGGGTGGGCACCGTGTCGCGGGTGCTGCTGCCCACCGACGGCCTGTGGCGGGGCGCGATGAACGCCTTCCAGGACCCGGGCGCGCTGATCCAGATGGGGCCCGAGGGCGGCTTCCCCTTCCTGAGCGACGCCGCCCCGACCCCGGTCTACCTGCTCTGGGCCGCCGTCTGGGTGGCCGTGGTCTGGGGGCTCACCGCGCTCTCGTTCCAGCGCCGCGACATCTGAGCCGCCGCGGTGCGCTGGCTCCGGGCCTGGACGGCCGGGGGTCCGGCCATGCTCGCTCTCTGCCCACCGGGACGGGGCAGAGAGCGAGCTTCCACCGCCCTTCCCTGCGCCGGTCGGGCCCGGGCCGCCGAGGCGCGGAAGACGCGGTCTCCGCGGCCGCCGACAGCCCGATGTCCGCGCAGTCGCGGCCACGTCGACGGGGCGGGGAGCCCGGTCGTCAGCTCCGCGGGCTAGCGTCGGACCCGCTATGAGCGCTCTGCCTGCACCATCCGAGTCCGCCGTCCGCCGCGCCCTGGTCCGCGCCGAACGGGGCGTCTCGCTGGACGCGACCGAGGCGGAGACCCTGCTGCACGCCCGTGGCCTGGGCGACGGCGAGCCGCTGGACCGGCTGCTGACCGCCGCCGGCCGCGTCCGCGACGCGGGGCTGGCGAGCGCCGGGCGGCCGGGCGTCGTGACCTACAGCCGCAAGGTGTTCATCCCGCTCACCCACCTCTGCCGCGACCGCTGCCACTACTGCACCTTCGTGACGACGCCCGGGCAGCTGCGGGCGCAGGGCAAGCCGCCCTACCTCTCCCCCGACGAGGTGCTGCAGATCGCCCGCGACGGCGCCGCGCTGGGGTGCAAGGAGGCGCTGTTCACCCTCGGCGACCGCCCCGAGGACCGCTGGCCGGTCGCCCGCGAGTGGCTCGAGGCGCACGGCTTCGACTCGACGCTGGGCTACCTGCGCGCGATGGCGATCCGGGTGCTGGAGGAGACCGGGCTGCTGCCCCACCTCAACCCCGGGGTCCTCTCGTGGGAGGAGATCCAGCGGCTGAAGCCGGTGGCCGCGTCCATGGGGATGATGCTGGAGACGACGGCGACCCGGCTGTGGTCCCAGCCCGGCGGCCCGCACTTCGGCAGCCCCGACAAGGAGCCCGCGCTCCGGCTCCGCGTGCTGGAGGACGCCGGGCGCTCCGCCGTCCCCTTCACCACCGGCGTGCTGCTGGGCATCGGCGAGGACTACGCCGAGCGGGTCGACGCCGTCCTGCAGATCCGCGCCACCGCGCAGCGGCACGGCCACGTGCAGGAGGTCATCGTCCAGAACTTCCGCGCCAAGCCCCGCACCGCCATGCAGGCCCACGAGGACCTGGATCTGCAGGAGTACGTGGCCGCCGTCGCCGTCACCCGGCTGCTGCTGGGCCCGAAGGCGCGGGTGCAGGCGCCGCCGAACCTGAGCGACCCAACCGAGCTCGGGCTGCTGCTCCGCGCCGGGGTGGACGACTGGGGCGGCGTCTCGCCGCTGACCCCGGACCACGTCAACCCCGAGCGGCCGTGGCCGAACCTGGAGGAGCTGGCCAAGCTCTCCGACTACGCGGGGTTCGAGCTGCGCGAGCGGCTGGCCGCCCAGCCCCCCTACGTCCTGCAGCCCGAGCCGTGGCTGGACCCGCGGGTGCGCCCGCACGTCACCGCGCTCGCCGGCCCCGACGGGCTGGCGGTCGAGGGGCGCATCCCGGTCGGGCTGCCCTGGCAGGAGCCGGACGAGGCGTGGACCTCCTCGGGCCGGGTCGACCTGCACGTCGAGGTCGACACCGTCGGGCGGACGGCCGACCGGCGCAGCGACTTCGACGCCGTCTACGGCGACTGGTCCGAGCTCCGCGACCGGACGACGTCGGCCCGCGACGGGCGGTCCACCGCGCTGTCCGCCGGCGACCGCGAGGTGCTGGCGGCGCTGCTGCACGCCGAGCAGGACCCGGCGGGGCTCTCCGACGCGGAGTACCTGGCGCTGCTGGGTGCCGACGGCACGGACCTCGAGAACCTCTGCGCGCTGGCCGATGCGGTCCGGGCCGACGTCAACGGCGACGACGTCACCTACGTCGTCAACCGGAACATCAACTTCACCAACGTCTGCTACACCGGCTGCCGGTTCTGCGCGTTCGCCCAGCGGCGCACCGACGCCGACGCCTACACGCTCTCGATGAGCCAGGTGGGCGACCGGGTCGACGAGGCGTGGGCGGCCGGGGCGACCGAGATCTGCATGCAGGGCGGCATCCACCCCGACCTGCCCGGCACCGCGTACCTCGACCTCGCACGGGAGGTGAAGCAGCGCCAGCCCGGCATCCACCTGCACGCGTTCAGCCCCATGGAGATCGTCAACGGCGCCGCCCGCACCGGGCTCCCGTTCCGCGAGTTCCTCACCGGGCTCAAGGAGGCCGGCCTCGACTCGATCCCCGGCACGGCCGCGGAGATCCTCGACGACGACGTCCGCTGGGTGCTCACCAAGGGCAAGCTGCCGACGGCGACCTGGCTGGAGATCATCGGCACCGCGCACGAGGTCGGCATCCCGACGACGTCGACGATGATGTACGGCCACGTCGACACCCCGGCCCACTGGGTCGCCCACCTGCGCACCCTGGCCGCCCTGCAGGACCGCACCGGCGGCTTCACCGAGTTCGTGCTGCTGCCGTTCGTCCACCACAACTCCCCCATCTACCTGGCCGGGGTCGCCCGCCCCGGGCCGACCGTGCGCGAGAACCGGGCGGTGCACGCCGTCGCGCGGCTGCTGCTGCACGGGCGGATCGGCAACATCCAGACCTCGTGGGTGAAGCTCGGCGACACCGGCACCCAGGCGGTGCTGCAGGGCGGGGCCAACGACCTCGGCGGCACGCTGATGGAGGAGACGATCAGCCGCATGGCCGGCAGCGAGAACGGGTCGCTGAAGACCATCGCCGAGCTCGAGGCGATGGCCGCCGCGATCGGCCGCCCCGCCCGCCAGCGCACCACCGAGTACGGCACGCCGTCGGCCGAGCGGATCGCCACCGCCCGCTCCGAGGAGGGCCGCGCCCGGCTGACCCTCTCGATCGCCCCGCGTTGAGTACGGCACATGAGGATGGACAGGCCGGACTGACTCCGCAGATGCGACCGCCCGCGGGAACGCCTGTGGCAATCAGCTGTGTCTCTGAGCGGCCCGTCCTGGGTCAGGCGAATACACCTGCAACAGGAGCACCAGCAGCGCATCCGGCAACGTTGGCCCTGGAGGCGGCTTCGGAGACAGATCTCGCAATCTCCCTGCCATCGCCTGGAAGCGCCACAGCCAAGGGAACCGGGGCGCTGCCTACAGTGGCTCGGTGCCAGCTCAGCTCCTGCCCTTCCTCGCCGTAGTCGCGGTTCTCACGCTGACCCCCGGACCGGACATGGCCCTCGTCCTACGCAACGGAGTACGGGGCGGCGTCCGGATGGCGTGGTGGACAGGACTGGGCTGCTGCACGGGCATCGCCGCGTACGCCACGGCATCCGCGATCGGCCTGGCCGCGATCCTCGCCGCGTCGGCCACGGCCTTCATGGTCATCAAGTTCGTCGGCGCCGCGTACTTGGTCTACTTGGGCGTCATGGCCCTGTGGCACTCGCGCAAGCACCCGGCAGCCTCCACGCCCACCGAGGCGCCCGCGCCGACGGTGCTGGGGCGGAAGGCGGCCTTCCGGCAGGGCCTCATCACCAACCTGCTCAACCCCAAGATCGCACTCATCTTCCTGACGCTCATCCCGCAGTTCGTGTCTCCCGGAGAGCCGGCGTTCACCACCGGCGTGCTGGCAGCCGTCTTCCTGGGCGTGGCCGTGCTCTGGTGGCGGACGTTCTCGCTCGCCGTCGGCGCTCTCGGTCGGCTGCTGTCCCGGGACCGCGTACGTGTCGCGATCGAGCGCGTCACAGGAACTGTGCTCATCGGTCTGGGCGTCCGGGTGGCGCTCACCGACCGCTGAACGGCTCATCGAGACGGTCAAGCAGGTCGATCAACTGCCCCCGAGTGGGCCGCTCAGGGACAGCCGGACAAAGCCTTCGAACAGGTGCCACGGCTGCCGCCCTCCTCGTGACGACGAGTCTCGACACGGCAGATGCAAGTTGTGATCTTGATCGCTGCCCTTCCGGCAGAGGGCCCTCCGGACGACGCCCACCGGTGTCGATGTGGAGGAGGAACCCGATGACTGAGCGACTGTCGCGGGTCCGACTGGGACCCCATGTCTCGACGACGGAAGACTGACGCCCGCCCGGGAGGCCTCCCGGGCGGGCGTCAGCGTCGAGCGATCAGTGCCGGGTCGACCGGCCGATCCCCAGAAGGACGAGGATCACGGCCATCGGCGCGACCATCTGTGTCGCCTGATTGACATCTCGGGTGATCCACAGCGTCACTGCCATCAGGGATGCCAGGATGGCGACGATCGCAACCAAGATCCATCCACTTTGCGTTGGACTGGGCTGGCTTGGCGGCGAGGCGGGCTGTTGGGCTGTCTGGATGCTCGAACGGGTGCTCTTGGCCATGGGTCCTCCACGCGGGTCAGGGGTGAGGGGCGGCAGCCACCATCGCGCGGGGGCAGAGCGTCGTTCGGTACGGACCGCACCGGACATGTGCTCCGCTCGTGCAGCCTTGAAACGTTCTGATGCCCACGAGTTGTCGGAGCGAAGGAGCGGGCCCGTCGAGCAGAGGTGCACCTCGCGGTCGCGCTCCGGCGCAGGTGTCAGGACACGCGTGCTGGTGTCCCTGGAGCCGCCTTCTGGGCGAGTTTCACGACGGACAGGCTGCCCGATGCCACCACCCACATGAGGCGTACTCACCCCGCGTCGAGGGCGGCGAGCTCCACCACCGCCGCGACAACCTCCTCCCCCGCGAGCAGGACGAGGTCGTTGTGGTCGGCACCCGGGACCTCCACCACACGGTGCAGCGAAGCGGCGGCGTCGGCCACCGCCCGGCTCTGCGCCGGCGGGACGATCGAGTCGGCGCTGCCGTACACCACCGTGGTGGGCACCTCGATCCGGCGGACCTGCTCGGCCACCGGGTAGCGGTCGCGCAGCAGCGCCCGCACCGGCAGGAACGGGTAGTGCTCGCTCCCCACGGCGGCGAGGTCCACGAACGGGGAGCGGAGCACCAGCCCGGCCGGCGGGTGCTCCACCGCCAGCCCGGTCGCGACCGCCGCGCCGAGGCTCTCCCCGAAGTAGACGAGCCGGTCGGCCGGCACCCCGCCGTCCCCGATCAGGAACTCCCGCGCCGCCTCCGCGTCCAGCGCCAGCCCCTCCTCGCTCGGGCTGCCCGGGTTCCCGCCGTAGCCGCGGTAGTCGAAGAGCAGGACGGCGAGCCCCTCGTCCGCCAGCTCCCGCGCCAGCGGCGCCCGCATGCCGCGGTGGCCGCCGTTGCCGTTGGTGACCAGGACCCCGGGGGCATCCGGCGTCCGGCCCGGGACGAACCAGGCGCCCAGCCGCAGGCCGTCGTCGGTCTCGAGCACGACGTCCCGCGCGCCCGGCACCGCCTGCCCCGCCGGCGGGAGCGGTCCGGCGTCGGGCAGGTAGACCAGGCGGCGCTGGAACGCCCACAGCAGGGTCACCAGGAGAGTGCACAGCAGGACGACGACGGCCGCACCCGTGAGCACCCTGCGCAGCATCCCCTGATGGTCCCGCCTGCCGCGCACGGCCGACCAGCGCTAGCGTCCGTCCATGGCACTCGACGGCACCGACCACTGGCACGCCCCGCTGCGCCACGTCCGCGCGGCGGAGCTCTCGACCGACACGGGGCAGAGCAGCGGCATGACCCGCAAGGAGGCGGTGTCCGGGAAGAGCGTCGGTGCGGAGAAGGTCTGGATGGGTGAGGCCCACGTCGCGCCCGGCACCGCCTCGGCCAACCACCACCACGGCGACTCCGAGACCGGCATCTACGTGGTCTCCGGCCGGCCGGTGTTCGTCTTCGCCCGGGACGGCGAGGAGGTCCGACTCACCCCCGAGCCGGGCGACTACGTGTTCGTGCCGCCGTGGACCCCGCACCGCGAGGAGAACCCCGGGCAGGAGGAGGCGGTCGTGGTCCTGGCCCGCAGCAGCCAGGAGGCGATCGTGGTGAACCTGCCGCCGGGGTCGCT
Organism: Blastococcus sp. SYSU DS0669; assembly: GCF_054050895.1. NCBI lineage: Bacteria > Bacillati > Actinomycetota > Actinomycetes > Geodermatophilales > Geodermatophilaceae > Blastococcus > Blastococcus sp. SYSU DS0669. Next base: position 140,099 of record NZ_JBJHAE010000002.1, read on the forward strand.
CACGCAGCTGTGAGCCGCGCCGCCGGCTCACGCCCTCGATCAGCCGCGCCTGAGCGTGCCAGCCGGTAGACGAGCACCGCCTGGAGCGCGTACACGACTGCCATCGCCACGAACAGCGCGGTGAGCGCGGTCCACTGCCCGGCACCGAGCGGACCGACGCCTTCGAGGTCGCTCTGCGCGATGCCCGCCGCCTGGACCGGGATGGCGACGGCGCCGAGGGCCAGCACGGCCTGGGACCAACGGGACCGGCCCCAGGCCAGCGCGACGGCGCCCGGAGCCAGGAACACGATGTAGAAGACCGCGATGAACGCCAGACCGGTCCAGCTGAAGGCCGGGTCGCCTCCGGCCACGAGCGCGACCAGCCGCATCAGCCCCCGCGTCAGCACGGCCCCGACCACTCCGCCGAGCACCGCCGCCGCGATCCCGACGACGAGCGCCCTGAGCATCCGCCGTCCGTCCACGTCTGGCTCCTCGCCCCCGGCTCCCGCAGGAGCGCCACCCGGATCGCCGGAGGGTAGTGGGGGGAGCCGCACGACGGGCCGGTCGCCGGCGCGGGTTCCGACACCGGGGCTGCCAGCGCGGCAGTGCGGCTCCGGCTCGGGCGCCCGGGGCTGCCGGCCCCGGGCGTCGGTAGCCTCCGTCCATGGGCTACTTCGGCACGCTCGTCTACAGCGAAGGACGCTGGCGCACGGGGCGGCCGACCGCGGTGCCGTTCCTGATGGTCGACGTGCACGACAGCGACATCGCGACCGTGGACTACCGCGCCGCCGACGCCTCCGGCGGCCGCTTCTTCCTCGGCTACGAGCCGCGGATCTACTTCGACGAGCCCGACGCCTCGGCGCCCGTGGACGTCGACGCCGAGGCCGAGGGGTTCGCCCGGTGGGTGCGGGACGCGGTGGGCACGGAGCTGGAGCCGGCGGCGGTGCGGGGCCTCATGGCCTCGCCGGGCGGCGTGCCGCCCACCGACGAGGTGGTCGAGCAGACCGTCGAGCGGCTGCTGACCGCCTCCGGCCTGCCGATCCCGGAGTGGCCCACCGACGACGACGCCCCGCCCGGCTGATCGGGCCGATGGGCCCGGTCAGTAGTGGTACCGCGCCTGCAGGATCACGAGGTCGTCACCGCGGACGGTGCAGACCATGCGGTGTTCCTGGTCGATGCGGCGCGACCAGCAGCCGGAGAGGTCCCCACGGAGGCGCTCAGGCTTGCCCGCTCCTGCAGCAGGGTCCCGGGCGGCCTCGGTGATGAGACGGTTGATCCGGCCCAGCGTCTTCCGGTCGCCCGTCCAGCTCGTGTAGTCGTCCCAGCCATGGGTCGTGAAGACGATCCTCACTCGACCAGCTGGTGCGGCTCAGCCTTCCCGTCGGCCGCCTCCGCCAGGCTCTCGCGAAGGCGCTCGGCGTTCCTGGGTGACTGCAGGAGGTGCACGGTCTCCTTGAGCGAGTGGTACTCGTCGGCGGAGACGAGGAATGCCGTTCCGCGCTTCGAGACGATCTCGACGGCGACCTGGTCGGCGTTGACCTCCTCGATCAGCGGGAACAGCCGCTGACGGGCTTCGCTGGCGGTGACGGACATGGACCCTCCATCGGCACGTGGTACGAGAAACCGTACCACTCCCCGTGCCTATGCGCGTCGGTGTGCCTCGGACGGGACCGGGTAGCGGACCCCGATGCGCGCGATCTCCTACACCCAGCCCGGTGGCCCCGACGTCCTGAAACTGATCGACCGCCCGGTGCCCGAGCCCGGCCCCGGTGAGGTGCGCGTCCGCGTCGCCTTCTCCGGCGTCAACCCCACTGACTGGAAGTCGCGCACGAACGCGCAGCCTGGCCCGGACGGGCAGGTGCCCAACCAGGACGGCTCGGGCACCGTCGACGCCGTCGGCCAGGGCGTGGAGCCGGCGATGCTCGGCCAGCGGGTGTGGATCTGGGAGGCCGCCTGGCAGCGGCCGTGGGGCACCGCCGCGGAGTACACCGTCGTCCCGGCGCGGCACGTCGTCCTCCTGGGCGAGAACACCCCCTTCGAGCTCGGCGCCGCCCTCGGCATCCCGTTCCTCACGGCGCACCGCTGCCTCACCGTGGGAGAGTCGCTGCCCGACCGGCTGGGCGCCGGTGCCCTCACCGGGCACACGGTGCTGGTGCAGGGCGGCGCGGGCGCGGTGGGCAACGCCGCCATCCAGCTCGCCCGGTGGGCCGACGCGACGGTCATCGCCACGGTGAGCAGCCCCCGCAAGGCGCGGCTGGCCGCCGCGGCCGGCGCCGATCACGTCGTCGACTACAAGCAGCAGGACGTCGTCGCCGAGGTGCGGAAGCTCGCGCCGAAGGGTGTGGACGCGATCGTCGAGGTCTCGGCAGCGGTCAACGCCGCCGTCGATGCGCAGGTCATCGGGATGCACGGGGCGGTCGCGATGTACGCCGACGACGGCGGCGCGGAGGTGACCGTGCCGGTGCGCGCCCAGATGACGCCCAACGCCCGCTGGCAGTTCGTGCTCGTCTACACCGAGCCGGAGCGGGCGAAGGTCCTCGGCATCGAGGACGTCGCCACCGCGGTCGCCGAGGGCGCGATCCGGGTCGGGGAGGACGCCGGCTTGCCGCTGCACGTCCACCCGCTCGCCGAGACCGCCGCCGCGCACCGGGCGGTGCAGGACGGGGCCGTCGGCAAGGTGCTGATCGACGTCACCGCCTGAGCGCGGCGCTGTGCCTAGCCTCGGGCCATGAGTGATCCCGCGACGACGACCGACCTGAGCGCGCTCGCCGACGAGCTGCTCGACCGGGCGCGCTCCGAGCACGCCGGCCGCGCGGCACGCGCCCTGCCGCACCCGGTCGACGGGCTGCGCCAGACGGTCATCGCGCTCCGCGGCGGAGCCGAGCTGGCCGAGCACGAGAGCCCCGGCCTCGCGAGCCTGCTGGTCCTCCGCGGGCGGGTGCGGCTCTTGGCCGGCGAGCACACCGACGAGCTGAGCGGCTCGGACGTGGCGCCGATCCTGGCCCGCCGGCACAGCCTGCACGCCGACGAGGACTCCGTCGTCCTGCTCAGCGTCGCGGTCCCGCAGCGCGCGCCCGCCGCGCACTGACGGCCGAGAGCAGTCACCGGGATAGCGTCAGCGGGTGACCGCCTCCTCCGCGCGCCCGCCGTCGCCGCTGGACCAGCTCGCCGACGGCTTCGTCGAGAGATACGCGGCGGCGCAGCCGGTGGTCGCCACCTACATCGGGGTCCGCGGGCACGACGACCGGTGGCCCGACCTCAGCAGCGACGGCCACGCCGCCCACGCCGAGCTGCTGCGCCGCACCCGCGCGCAGGCCGAGGCGCTCGAGCCGGTCGACCGCCGGGACGAGATCGCGCGCAGCGCCATGCTCGAGCGGCTCGGCGCGGAGCTCGACCGCTACGACGCCGGCTACGCGCAGGCCGACCTGAACACCGTCGACAGCCCGCTGCAGAACTTCCGCGAAGTCTTCGACCTCATGCCCACCGAGTGCGACGAGGACTGGTCCGCCGTGGCGGTCCGGCTCGCGGCGATGCCGACGGCGCTGCTCGGCTACGCCCGCGGCCTGGACGACGCCGCCGACCGCGGCCGCGTCTCCACCGCCCGGCAGATCCGGCTGGCCGCGGAGCGGGCGCGGCAGTGGGCCGGCACACCCGAGCGCCCCGGCTTCTTCACCCGGCTGGCCCGCGAGGCGCCTGTCGAGCCGCGCAGCGCACTGGGCCGCGACCTGGCCGACGGCGCCGAGCGGGCGTCGGGCGCCCTGCTCGGGTTCGCCGGGCACCTCGAGCGGGTGCTGCTGCCGCTGGCGCCGTCGGCCGACGGCGTGGGCCGCGACCGCTACCTCGTCGAGTCGCGCTTCCACACCGGCGCTCGGCTGGACCTCGACGAGACCTACGACTGGGGCTGGGCGGAGCTCGCCCGCATCGTCGCCGAGAAGGAGCGGGTCGCCGAGGTGATCGCGCCTGGTGAGGGCGTGGCCGGCGCGATGGCGGCGCTGGACGCCGACCCGGCGCGGATCATCCGGGGCCGCGAGGCGCTGCAGGCCTGGCTGCAGGAGACCGCCGACCGGGCGGTGGCCGCGCTCGACGGCGTGCACTTCGACATCCCGCAGCCCGTGCGCCGCATCGAGGGCCGGCTGACCCCGACCGCGGGCGAGGGCGTCTACTACACCGCCCCCAGCGAGGACTTCAGCCGCCCGGGCCGGATGTGGTGGTCGCTGCCCGAGGGCGTCGAGGAGATGACGACCTGGCGGGAGACCACGACCGTCTTCCACGAGGGCGTGCCGGGCCACCACCTGCAGATCGGGCAGGCCGTGCACGACGCCGAGCGGCTCAACCGGTGGCAGCGGTGCTCTGCTCCTGCTCGGGGAACGCCGAGGGGTGGGCGCTCTACGCCGAGCGGCTGATGGGGGAGCTGGGCTTCCTCGAGGACCCGGGCGACCGGCTCGGCATGCTCGACGCCCAGGAGCTGCGGGCCGCGCGCGTCGTGCTCGACATCGGGGTGCACCTGGACCTGCCGATCCCCGCAGGGGCGGCGGCAGGCCCGCGCTGGGACTACGACGTGGCGCTGGCCTTCCTGCGCCGGCACGTGAGCATGGAGGACGCCATGCGCGTGGACGAGCTGCACCGCTACCTCGGCTGGCCCGGGCAGGCGCCGGTCTACAAGGTGGGTGAGCGGGTGTTCCTGACCTGCCGCGAGGAGGCCCGGCGGCGCGCGGGCGACGCCTTCGACCTGGCGCAGTGGCACCGCGACGTCCTGGCGCTGGGCCAGCTCGGCCTCGACCCCCTGGCCGCGGAGCTCGCCCGGCGCTGACGCGGCAGGTCGACCCGCGCGCGCTCAGCCGACGCCGAGGTCGCGGGCGATCAGCATCCGCTGCACCTCGCTGGTGCCCTCACCGATCTCGAGGATCTTCGCGTCGCGGTAGAAGCGGCCGACCGGGAACTCGTTCATGAACCCGTACCCGCCGTGCACCTGGGTGGCGTAGCGGGCGTTGTCCATCGCGACCTCGGAGCTGTAGAGCTTGGCGATCGAGGCCTCGCGCTTGAACGGCTCGCCGCGCAGCATCTTCTCCGCCGCCCGGTAGTAGGCCAGCCGCGCGGTGGAGGCCCGCACCTCCATGTCGGCGATCATGAACTGCACCGCCTGGTTGCGGCCGATGGGCTGGCCGAAGGCCTCCCGCTGGGCTGCGTACTTCACCGACTCGTCGACGCAGCCCTGCGCCAGCCCGACCGACAGCGCGGAGATGGCGATCCGGCCCTCGTCGAGGATGGAGAGGAACTGCGCGTAGCCGCGGCCCCGCTCCCCCACCAGGTTCTCCTCGGGCACGCGGCAGTCGTCGAAGGAGAGCTCGCGGGTGTCCGAGGCATTCCAGCCGACCTTCGAGTACCGCTGGCCGACGGTGAAGCCCGGCGTCCCCGACGGCACGATGATCGCCGAGATCTCCTTCTTGCCGTCCGGCTTGGTACCCGTCACGGCGGTGACGGTGACCAGCGCCGTCAGATCGGTGCCGGAGTTGGTGATGAACGCCTTGGAGCCGTTGATCACCCAGTGCCCGTCCTCCAGGCGCGCGGTGGTGCGCGTCGCCCCGGCGTCCGACCCGCCACCGGGCTCGGTGAGCCCGAACGCGCCCAGCGCCTCCCCGGTGCACAGCCGGGGCAGCCACTCCCGCTTCTGCTCCTCGGTGCCGAACCGGTAGATCGGCATGGCGCCCAGCGAGACGCCGGCCTCGACGGTGATCGCCATCGAGCTGTCCACCCGCGCCAGCTCCTCGAGCGCCACGCACAGGTCGAAGTAGGTGCCCCCGGCGCCGCCGTACTCCTCGGGGAAGGGCAGGCCGAACAGCCCCAGCTCGCCCATCTGCCGCACGATCTCCGTGGGGAACTCGTCGCGCTCGTAGAACTCCCCGATCTGCGGGGCGATGACCTCCCGAGCGAACTCCTGCACGGTCTTCCGCAGCGTCTCGGTCTCGTCGCTGAGCCGGTAGTCCAACATCAGTTCTCCTGCTGCTCGGGCCCGGCCGCCGGGGTCACCAGCGCCAGCCGCTCGTCCAGCGCGACCGTCTGGCCCGCCGTCACTGCGAGCTCGGCCACCGTCCCCGCGACCGGGGCGGTGAGCACGTGCTCCATCTTCATCGCCTCGACGACGAGCAGCGGGGTGCCCGCCTCCACCTCGTCGCCGACGGACGCCCGCACCACCGTCACCGTCCCCGGCATGGGGGAGGTCACGGCGCCGTCACCCCCGGCCTGCCCGGCGGTCGACGCCAGCCGCTCGTGCTCCCGCAGCGCGGTGACCCGGCCCTCGGCGGCCAGCCACACCTGACCGCCGTGGTGCACCAGCGCGTAGGACGACGAGCGCCCGGCGAACGTCACCGCCAGCCTGTCGCCGTCGCGGACGGCCCGGGCCGGCTCCGGCGCCGCGTCGCCCACGGCCACCTCGGCGTCCGCAGACCGGCCGCGCACGCGGACGGTCAGCGGATCCGCACCCGCCACCTGGAGGCGCCGCACCGTCCACGCCGGCTCGCCCAGCCGCCAGCCGTCGGGCACGTCCCAGCGGTCCACGACGGGGCCGGCCGGCTCGGACTCGACCAGCAGGGCGAGCGCCGCGGCCGCGTAGACGTGCGCAGACGGCTCACCGACGGCGGTCAGCTCCTCGCCGCGCCGCTCGATGAGCCCGGTGTCGAGCGCCCCGGCCACGACGTCGGCGTCGTCGAGCAGCGCCCGCAGGAAGGCGGCGTTGGTGGTCACGCCGAGGACGGCGGTGTGCCCGAGCGCCCCCACCAGGCGCGCGCGTGCGGTCTCCCGGTCGGGGGCCCAGGCGATGATCTTGGCGAGCATCGGGTCGTAGTCGGTGCCGACCCGACCGCCGACGGCCAGGGAGCTGTCGACGCGGATGCCCGGGCCCGTCGGCTCCACGAGGCCGAGCACGGTGCCGGCCTGGGGCAGGAAACCGCGGGCGGGGTCCTCGGCGTAGAGCCGGGCCTCGATGGCGTGCCCGTCGAGGGAGACGTCGCTCTGGTCGATCGGCAGGGGTTCGCCCGCGGCCACGCGCAGCTGGAGCTCCACCAGGTCCAGCCCGGTGACCATCTCGGTGACCGGGTGCTCGACCTGCAGCCGGGTGTTCATCTCCAGGAAGAAGAAGTCGCGCGGCCGGTCGGCGTCGACGATGAACTCGACCGTGCCCGCCCCGGTGTAGCCGACGGCCTTCGCCGCCTCGACGGCGGCGCGGCCCATCGAGGCGCGCATCGCCGTGTCGAGCAAGGGGGACGGCGCCTCCTCGATCACCTTCTGGTGCCGCCGCTGCAGGCTGCACTCGCGCTCGCCGAGGTGGATGACCGTGCCGTGGGCGTCCCCCAGCACCTGGACCTCGATGTGTCGGGAGTTGCCGACGTAGCGCTCCACGAGCAGCGTGTCGTCGCCGAAGGAGCCGCTCGCCTCGCGCCGCGCGCCGGCGATCGCGTCCGGCAACTCGTCCTTCGAGCGCACCACCCGCATGCCCTTGCCGCCCCCGCCGGCGCTGGGCTTGAGCAGCACCGGGAAGCCCACGGCGACGGCGGCGTCGGCGACCTCGGCGTCGCTCATGCCGGGCTCGGTGCGGCCGGGGACGACCGGCACCCCGGCGGCCATCACCGTCTGCTTGGCGCGGATCTTGTCGGCCATCGCCTCGATCGCGCCCACCGGCGGGCCGATGAAGACGATCCCCGCCTCCTCGCAGGCGCGGGCGAAGTCGACGTTCTCCGACAGGAAGCCGTAGCCGGGGTGGATCGCCTGCGCGCCGGTGCGCGCGGCGGCCTCGAGCACCCGCTCGATGGAGAGGTAGCTCTGCGCGGCCGGCGCCGGCCCGATGGGGACGGCGACGTCGGCGAGGCGGGTGTGCAGCGCGCCGGCGTCGGCCTCGCTGTGCACGGCGACCGAGCGGACGCCCATCGCGCGCAGCGTGCTGATGACGCGGACGGCGATCTCGCCGCGGTTGGCGACCAGGACGGTGTCGAACATCAGTCCCTCACATCCGGAAGACGCCGTAGCCGACGTCCTCGAGCGGCGCGTTGGCGCAGGCGGCGAGAGCCAGGCCCAGCACGGTGCGGGTCTGCGCGGGATCGATGACGCCGTCGTCCCAGAGCCGGGCGGTGGCGTAGTACGGGTGCCCCTGCGACTCGTACCGGTCGCGGATCGGCGCCTTGAACGCCTCCTCCTCCTCGGCCGGCCACTCCCCGCCGCGCGCCTCGATCCCGTCGCGGCGGACGGTCGCCAGCACCGAGGCGGCCTGCTCCCCGCCCATCACCGAGATGCGCGAGTTGGGCCAGGTGAAGAGGAACCGGGGCGAGTACGCCCGGCCGCACATCGAGTAGTTCCCCGCGCCGAACGAGCCCCCGATGACCACGGTCAGCTTCGGTACCCGGGCGCAGGCGACCGCGGTGACCATCTTGGCGCCGTGCTTGGCGATGCCGCCGGCCTCGTAGTCGCGGCCGACCATGAAGCCGGTGATGTTCTGCAGGAACAGCAGCGGGATCTTCCGGCGGTCGCACAGCTCGATGAAGTGCGCGCCCTTGAGCGCGGACTCGGCGAAGAGCACGCCGTTGTTGGCGATGATGCCGACCGGGTGGCCGTGCAGCCGCGCGAAGCCGGTGACCAGCGTCTGCCCGTAGAGGGGCTTGAACTCGGCGAACCGGGAGCCGTCGACCAGCCGGGCGATGACCTCCCGGACGTCGTAGGGCGTGCGCGGATCCGGCGGCACGACCTCGTAGACCGATTCCGGGGGGTGCACGGGCTCCTCGACTGGCTCGACGTCCCACGGGCGGGCCTCGCGCGGGCCGAGCGTGGAGACGATCTGGCGGACGATCTGCAGGGCGTGCGCGTCGTCGTCGGCCAGGTGGTCGGTGACCCCGCTGACCCGGCTGTGCAGGTCTCCCCCGCCCAGGTCCTCGGCGGTGACGACCTCGCCGGTCGCGGCCTTCACCAGGGGCGGGCCACCGAGGAAGATCGTGCCCTGCTCACGGACGATCACCGCCTCGTCGCTCATCGCCGGCACGTAGGCACCACCGGCGGTGCAGGACCCCAGGACGGCGGCGATCTGGGCGATCCCGGCCTTGGAGAGGTTCGCCTGGTTGAAGAAGATCCGGCCGAAGTGCTCGCGGTCGGGGAAGACCTCGTCCTGCATCGGGAGGAAGGCGCCCCCGGAGTCGACCAGGTAGATGCAGGGCAGCCGGTTCTGCAGCGCCACCTCCTGCGCGCGCAGGTGCTTCTTCACCGTCATCGGGTAGTAGGTGCCACCCTTGACGGTGGCGTCGTTGGCGACGACGACGCACTCCCGCCCGGAGATGCGGCCGATGCCCGTGATGATCCCGGCGGCCGGCGCCTCGCCGTCGTAGAGCCCGTGCGCGGCCAGCGGCGAGAGCTCGAGGAAGGGGCTGCCCGGGTCCAGCAGTGCATCGACCCGCTCGCGGGGCAGGAGCTTGCCGCGGGCGGTGTGCCGCTCGCGCGCCCGCTCACCGCCGCCGAGGGCCACGGCGCGCAACTGGCCGGCCAGGTCGGCGACGAGCTCCGCGTGCGCCGCGGCGTTGCGGGCGGCGCCTGCCGGGTCGGCCGGGGAGGCGTGGGAGAGCACCGGTGCATCCACGCCGCAGAGGTTAACCACGGTTCACCGTCGCGGTCCACCCCTCCCCATCGAGGGGTTAACGGACGTTCACCCGCGGGGTTAGCATCCGTCGCATGACGTCGGCCGGCACGGGGCTGGAGCAGGGCTCCCCCGCCCAGGACAGCGCGCTGCACGCCGACGCCGCCCGACCCTCCCGGCGGGAGCAGATCCTGCAGGCCGCCGCACGGCTGTTCGCCGAGCGCGGCTCCCGCGCGGTGGGGGTGGACGACGTCGGTGCGGCGGTCGGGGTGACCGGGCCGGCGATCTACCGGCACTTCGCCAGCAAGGACGCGATGCTCGCCGAGATGCTGCTGCGCATCAGCGCCCGGCTGGCCGACGGCGGGCGGGAGCGGGTGGCGGCCGCGGGCGGCGATCCCGCCGACCAGCTGCGCGCGCTGATCGGCTTCCAGGTCGAATTCGCACTCGACAACCCGGCCCTGATCGTGGTCCACGACCGGGACCTCACCTCCCTGCCCGAGGCCGAGGCCGCCCAGGTGCGGCGACTGCAGCGCCGCTACGTCGAGGTGTGGGTGGCCGTGCTGGCCCGGGTGCACCCGGAGGCGCCGGCGGCGGCCTGCCGCGCCCGCGCGCACGCCGTCTTCGGGCTGATCAACTCCACCCCGCACAGCGCCGGCCGGCTCGACCGGCCCACGATGACCGAGCTGCTCCGCGCGATGGCCTGGGCGGCCGCGACCGCGACCCCGTGAGATGGGCGCCGGTCCCCCGCACCGCTCGCCCGCTCGCGGCGAGCCTCGGACCAGGCCGTTCCGGGCCGTTCGGGGCCGTCACCCGAGCGGCGGCACCGGGAGCGCGAGACCGTCGGAGGCGACCTGGTCCACCGCGGCGTCGCTGCCGGCGGCCGCGCCGGCCCACGCGCTCTCGACGACGGTGACCGTGGACCCCGAGACGGCGCTGGCGTACTGCGCCGACCGCAGCCTCGCCGGACCACCGGCGTAGGTGACCCCCTCGCGGAGCAGATCGCTGACGTTGCCGCTGCCGTCGCGGTCGGTGAGGGCGCGGAGCTCGCGGGCGGCGGCGTCGTCGGGCATGGCCACCCGCGACACCGAGACGACCACCGGGGCGCCCTCCACCTCCGTCGAGTAGAGCGCCCGGGAGAGCCCGACGCAGTCGCTCGCGGCGAAGAACCCGGCCACCTCCCCGTAGGCGTGCGCGGCGCAGGTGTCGTCGACCTGCACGGCCTGCACGGTGTAGGTGGTGCCGTCCACCTCGCGCACCTCCCCCGGTACGGGGCCGGTCGCGACCGCGTCGTCGGCCGGGACCCCGCCGCCGCCCGCGGCGCCTTCCACGGGCGGGTCGCCCCCCAGCAGCAGCCCGGCACCGAGGACGCAGGCGACCACCAGCGCCGCCGCGGCCGCGACCAGCGCGGCGACCCGCCGGCCGCTGCCGGATCCCCGCTCCTCGGCCCGGCCGGAGGCGGTGGCGGTGGCGCCCCAGGCCCCGGACAGCGGCGGCCGGGCGGGCTTCTCCGCCGGCTGCCCGGTGGGTGGCGGGGTGGCCGGCTGGACGGGCGGCTGCGCGGCCGGCGGTGCGACCGGGAGGACGGCGGTGCGCGGGCCTCGCGGCGCCGCCGGGTCACCCCCCTCGCGGTCCGCCTCGCCGGGGGCGGCGTCGGCGCCGTCGTCGGCGTGGGTGCCGGTGCGCGGCGGGGCCGGCGCACCGCCCACCTCGACGGTGTCGCGCGGCCCGGCCGGCCCGGGCACGACCTTCCCGGGCGCCGCGGCCGCCACCGCGGCGGCGTGGGCGGAGGCGACCGAGGCGGCGACCGCACGGGCCACGGCCGTGGCGCTGAACGGGGCCCCGTCGTAGGTCGCGGCGCCCCCGCCGGCGCGCGCTCCGGGCGCGTCGGTGCCCGGCGCGGCGACCATGGGGGAGGCGGCCATCGCCGCCGGGGTCAGCAGCTGCGGACGGCGGAGGACGTAGGGCGAGTACGGGAAGGCCTCGCCGTTCAGCTCCTCGACCGTGGGCCCCCGGCCCGGCAGCTGCAGCGCCTCCAGGGCCGCCCGCACGTCGGCGGTGGTCCAGAGCCGGGGGTTGTCGACGCCGGCGTGCCGCGCGGCGCGCGCGAGGGCCAGCAGCAGGGAGCGGGGATCCAGCGTGGCCACCAGGTCGCCCTCGCCCAGGTCACCGTCGGCCGGCACCAGCCCGGCGATCTCGCCGACCAGGACGGTGAGGCGGGCGATCCGCCCCGGCTCCAGCCCGGCGCGGCGCAGCTTCATCGCGGTGTCCATGCCGGCGGCCATCAGCCCGTCCAGCGGCGAGGAGCCGCCGCCGGCCAGGTGCAGCACCTGCTCGGGGCCGGTGGCGCCGGCGATCGTCCAGGGACCCTCCGGCTTCGCCGTCACGGTCCCGGACTGCCGCTGAACCTCGACGACGCGGATGACGGCGAGCCCCTCGGGGACCAGCAGCACCGCGTCGGACCGGCGGCGACCGAGCGGCTCGTCCACCAGGGGCAGTGACGCGACCACGGCGGCGCGGACCGAGGCACCGGCGTCCCACCGCGTGAGCTCGCCGAAGAAGGCCCGCTCGGCCGCCGTCTCGAGCGGCGCCGGGGTCAGGACCAGCACGTCGTCCTCCGGGCGTTCGGGTTCTGCGGTCGGGGCGCCGCCGGCGCGGGCCGCCGGCCGCCGCCGCGGGCAGCCGGGACCGACGCTACGTCATCGGTGCGACGGCTCCGCGGCGCTGGGAGCCCTGGCCCGGTCAGCTGGCGAGGGCCGGGGCGGCGGGCTGGTCGGGGACGCGCCAGCGCGCCAGCCAGGCGCTGGTGGCCAGCGCGTCGACCACCGCCCACAGCGCGGCGAACCCGACGGCCACCGGCAGCACCGACCACCAGTTCCACGGCGGGAGCAGCCCGAGGGACTCCATCGGCCAGGCGACGGCGTACACCGCCGCGGTGGCCACCGGGCCCGCCAGCCAGCCGGGGACCCGACGGTCCACGGCGACGTCGATCAGCACCGCGCCCACGACGAGCACCACCGGCAGCACCGACGGCGGGAAGTCCAGCGCCACCAGCCCGAGCCACATGACGCCTCGGTAGCCGAGGTAGACGACGGCGACCAGCGTCGCCGTCCAGCGCATCCCCACGATGCGGCGGGCCAGCACCAGCGCCAGCAGGCCGGCGCAGATCAGCCACGCCGGGTGCACCCACGACGGCACCGGCAGCATGAACATCGCCGGCGACTGCCCCTGCGAGGCCGCGAAGTCCAGCAGCGACGGCTCGGCCGTCGTCCGCCCGGCGTCGTATGCCTCCAACGACAGGACGCCGTACTCCTGGTGCTGGTTGGGGAAGAGCACGTTCTCCACGAAGAACAGCCACAGCCCCAGCGAGACCAGGTCGCGGAGGCGCCCCGGCGCGGCGTACAGCCACCAGCCGCGGAGCGCGCCGGCCAGCATGATCGCCGTCCCGAGGTAGAGCAGCGCGTGGCTCGGGCTCCAGCTGGTGATGTCCAGCCCGTTGACCCGGTGGTTGACGAGGTCGATCGGGATCGCGACCAGGAACGTGGCCGTGCCGGCCTGCATCAGCCGCAGCGCCCAGCGGTCCACGCCGTAGCCGCTGTAGCTGTGGAAGAGCACCAGCGCGACGACGACCGCGGTGCCCACGGTGTTGAGCAGGTGCGGCGGCGCGAGGTCGTCGCGCAGCCACTTGAAGTGCCAGGAGACGTCCCAGGAGGAGCCGAGCATCTTCAGCAGGAACGCCGCCAGCCAGGCGGTGTAGATCCAGCGCAGCTCGGTCTGGTCGGTCGGCCGCCCGGGCCGGCCGGGGGTCATGTAGGCCGCCCACAGCCACCGCACCAGGGCGGTCGGGTGGGCCAGGCCGGCGCGGAGCGTGCCCGGCGCCTCGGGCACGGCAGCGACGACGGGGGCGGGTGCAGAGGACACGGGAGGGCTTCCTGACGGCGGGCGTTCGGGCGACCCTAGCCGTGAACGGCACCGAATCCGAGCCCTTCCAGGCGAGCCGCCGCAGCAGCTGGGATGCGCCTGGACACGAGGGGTGATCGGGGCGGCCGTGGCGAGCGGTGCGTACTGTCGGGCGACGTGGCGGAGAGCGCAGGGCACCTGGTCTGGATCGACTGCGAGATGACCGGGCTGGACCTCACCAAGGACAAGCTGATCGAGGTCGCGGTGCTGGTCACCGACTCCGAGCTCAACGTCCTGGACCCGGGCCTGGATCTCATCATCTCCGCCGAGGACGCCGACCTCGACGGCATGACCGAGTTCGTGGCCGAGATGCACGCGAAGTCGGGGCTGACCGACGCCGTCCGGGCGGCGACGCTGACCGTGGCCGAGGCCGAGCAGCAGATCCTCGCCTACGTGAAGCGGTTCGTCCCCGAGCGGCGCACCGCCCCGCTCTGCGGCAACTCCATCGGCACCGACCGCGGCTTCCTCGCCCGCGACATGCCCGAGCTCGACGACCACCTGCACTACCGGATGGTCGACGTCTCCTCGGTCAAGGAGCTGGCGCGCCGCTGGTTCCCCCGCGTCTACTTCGCCCAGCCGCCCAAGGGCCTCGCCCACCGCGCACTGGCCGACATCATCGAATCGGTGCGCGAGCTCGCCTACTACCGGCGGACCCTCTTCGTCCCCGCGCCCGGCCCGAGCGGCGACCAGGCGAAGCAGGCCGCCGACCAGGTGGTCGGCTCCTTCGCCGAGCTGCTGACCGCCGGGGACGCCGCCACCACCTGACGCCCGCGACTCCCCCGGCGGGTCGCGTGGCGGCCTCCGGTATCGTTGTCGCGTTCCCCCGGCCGCGTGCGTCCGGCGGAATCGCGGTGGGTGTAGCTCAGCTGGTAGAGCACCAGGTTGTGATCCTGGGTGTCGCGGGTTCGAGCCCCGTCACTCACCCCACGCGGTGGAGGCCCTGGTCAGCTCGCTGACCAGGGCCTCCGTCCGTTCCGGGCCCCGGTGGTGGTGTGGCTGTGCCGCTCCACCACCGCTTCTCTCGAGCCGCCCCGGGCTCACCTCACACCAGCTCGGCTCCTCGGGCGTGGTGGAGATCCCTCGACCCGGGACAGCGGGCACCGCGACGGCTGGGGCTGCTCGGTGCAGCCGGGATTCGGCGCGGCCGACCGGTCCGCCTCCTCACCGTTGCGGTCGACGGCGGAGTCACGGGTAGCCGGGCGTTCGACCACCCCCCTACCGCAGAGACATCGCAAGGCGCGGACGAACTCTTGAACTCTCAACTGTTTGCCGCTATGGTCACTTGAAGTTTCAAGTGAATGGACGTTCTGATGCCCCTCCCCACCATGGCGGCGCACGGGCCGGCGCCGCGCGCCGGAGCCCGATCGGTGACCGACGCGACCGTCCGGACGACGGTGACCGTGCCGCTGCGGTTCCCCGACGGAGATGCGACGACGGCGGACGTGTCCACCTTCGACGGCCTGGCCGACGGCGGGGAGCACCTCCTGCTCGGTCTGGGTGACTGGCGGCGGGCCCTCGAAGACGCCGCGGCCGGACGGCCCGCGCCGCTGGTCCGGCCGCACAGCGAGTGCCTGACCGGCGAGGTCTTCGGCAGCGAGCGGTGCGACTGCGGCCCGCAACTGCGGGAGGCGATCGAGCGGATCACCGACGCGGGCGGCTTCCTGCTGTACCTGCGCCAGGAGGGTCGAGGGATCGGCCTGTACGCCAAGCTCGACGCCTACGCCCTGCAGGACGCCGGGCTGGACACCTACGCCGCCAACGTCGCGCTGGGCCGCGGCGAGGACGAGCGCGACTACGCGGTCGCCGCCCAGATGCTGCGACCGCTGGGTGCCGAGCGGATCCGCCTGCTGTCCAACAACCCCGACAAGGCCGACCAGTTGCGGCTGCACGGCATCGCCGTCACCGAGCAGGTGCGCACCGGGCTCCACCTGACCGAGTCGAACACCCGCTACCTGACCGCCAAGCGCGACCGCACCGCGCACACCCTCGACCTGCCGCTCGTCGGCTGACCGGAGCACACCGTGAACCCGTCCACGAAGACCGCCGACACCTCCGTCCCGCTGCACCCGCTGCTGGCGGAGCGCTGGAGCCCCCGGGCCCTCGACCCGCGGCACGAGCTCGGTGCGGAGCAGGTGACCGCGCTGCTCGAGGCAGCCCGCTGGGCGCCGAGCGCGTCCAACACCCAGCCGTGGCGATTCGCCGTCGCTCTGCGGGGAACCGTCGAGCACGGCGCCGTCCTCGAGGCCCTCGCCGGCGGCAACCGGGTATGGGCGCACGCCGCTTCCGCCCTCGTCGTGGTCGCCGCGACGGAGGAGGGCACCGACGGCGCCGAGCGGCCGTGGGCCCGCTACGACACCGGTCAGGCCGTGGCGCACCTGTCGATCCAGGCGCAGTCCGAGGGACTGGCCGTCCACCAGATGGGCGGCTTCGACGCCGCCCGCCTCCGGGCCCTGCTGCCTCCCGGCGTCACACCGCTCGTCGTGCTGGCCATCGGCCGCCAGGACGCGACGGCCCGGTTGGCCGAGCCGTTCGCCGGCCGCGAGACGGCTGCCCGGACGCGGCTGCCCCTGGAGACTCTGCAGCTCGCCGTCGCCCCGGCGCCGGCGCACGCGCAGGTCTGACCGCAGCCCGGAACCCTCGAGACCGCACCCCTCCCGGAGACCAGCATGAGCACCGGCACCACCCTGACCAGCACAGCCGCAGCCGACGCGCTGATCGACACCCGTCACCCGTTCGCGGCTCACCTGCGGCACGACGCGGCTGCCGGGCCGCACCGCGGATGGAGACCGGACGACGGCCCGCTGCCGGCGCTCTACATCAGCCACGGCGCGCCTCCGACCTTCGAGGACGGCCGGTGGATGCGGCAGCTGCACGACTGGGCCCGCGAACTCCCGCGCCCGAGGGCGATCCTCATCGTCAGCGCGCACTGGGAGTCCGACGGCCTGGGGATCACCAGCACGGCCCCTACCGAGCTGGTCTACGACTTCGGCGGGTTCCACCCCATGTACCGCCGGATGCGGTACGACACTCCCGACGCCTCCGCGCTGGCCCGCCAGGTGCTGTCGGTCCTGCCGGACACCCAGCACGTCCACGAGCACCGCAACCGCGGACTGGACCACGGCGCGTGGGTGCCGCTGAAGGTGATGTACCCGGCCGCCGACATCCCGGTCCTCCAGCTGAGCCTGCCGACGCACGACACGACCGCACTGCTCGCCCTCGGCGAACGACTGCGGGCCCTGCGGGCGGAGGGGGTGCTGGTCATCGGCTCCGGCTTCATGACCCACGGCCTGCAGTACATGGACTGGTCGCGGCCGGACGCCGTCCCCGGCTGGTCGGCCGATTTCGATGCGTGGGTGGCCGACGCCCTGGACCGCGGTGACGTCGAGGAGCTCGCGCAGTTCCGCATGCGGGCTCCCGGTCTGCGCTACGCCCACCCGACCGTCGAGCACTTCACCCCGCTGTTCGTCACCCTGGGCGCCGCGACCGCCCCCACCGCACCGGTCACCACCGCCGTCGACGGGTACTTCCTGGGGCTGTCCAAGCGGTCCTTCCACATCCTCTGACGTCGGGAGTCCTGATGGCCCGCCCCACCGACGACCCGCTGCACCCGGACCCGGCCGCCGACGCGGGGGAGGTGCCGGCGCGCTGGCTGGAGGACGAGGAGATGGCCACCTGGCTGGCCCTGGTCCAGGTCCTCCAGCTCCTGCCGCAGGCGTTGGACCGGCAGCTCCGCCAGGACGCCGGGATGAAGCACGCCTACTACCAGGTCCTGGCCATCCTCTCCGCCCAGCCGGAGCGGACGCTCAGCATGGGCGAGCTCGCCCGGCAGACCGCGACCAGCCCGTCACGCCTCAGCCACGCCGTCGCCGCGATGGAGGAGCAGGGCTGGGTGAGCCGCTGGCCGTGTCCCACGAACCGGCGGATCCAGTACGCCACGCTCACCGACCCCGGGATGTCACTGCTGGAGAAGGTCGCCCCGGGCCACGTCGCCGAGGTCCGCCGGCTGGTCTTCGACAGGCTCACCTCGGCCGAGGTCGCCCAGCTGGGGTCAATAGCGCTCAGGCTGCTCACCCCCGGGACGGCCGACCCGCGCGGCCACGGGTCGTCATCCGTCTGACCGGCCCGTCCCGCGAACGGCCCACCGCGGCAGGCGACGGTGGGACACTGCCGCCGTGGCCGGCTGCTGCGATCCCCGAGGGTGCGACGGGGTGTTCGACGAGCGGTTCGCCAGGCGACGGGCCGCCCGCTACCGGAGGAAGGGCCTGGACGCCACGGCCCGCCGGATGGTGGACCTGCTCGAGCAGCGCGGTCTCCGGGACGCGACCGTGCTGGAGATCGGTGGCGGCGTCGGCGAGATCCACATCGAGCTGCTCCGCCGCGGCGCCGCCTCGGCCACGAACCTCGAGCTCTCCCCGGGCTACGAGGCCGAAGCAGCCCGGCTGCTCGACGAGGCCGGGCTCACCGGGCGCGTGGACCGCCGCCTGGCCGACATCGCCGCCGACCCGGCGGCAGCCCGGCCGGCGGACATCGTCGTCCTGCACCGCGTCGTGTGCTGCTACCCCGACCACCCGGCGCTCCTCGCCGCCGCCGCCGGCCACGCCCGCGCGCAGCTCGTCTTCAGCTTCCCGCCGCGCAACGCCGTCTCCCGGGCGTTCGTCGCGGTGCAGAACCGGCTGCTCGACTGGGGCGGCCGCCGGTTCCGCACGTTCGCGCACCCGCCGGCGGAGATGCTCGCCCTCCTCGCCGAGCACGGGATGCGGGCCACCGTCGCCCACCGGGGTGCCGTGTGGCAGGTCGCCCACGCGGCCCGCTGAGCGCTGGTCGGCCCGTCCCCGACGGGACGCCCGGGCCCGGCAGCGGCTGCGGCCGGTGAGGGTCTCCCCCGGCCGAGCGCCGGGACACGGAGCTGCCCGGCTCGTGTGACGATCTGCCGATGGAGCTGCTGTCGGTCGGCGAGGTGGCCGCGCGCCTCGGCGTCTCGCCGTCGGCCGTCCGCATGTGGGGCACCCGGTACGGGCTCGTCGCCTCGGCCCGTTCGGCAGGGGGCCACCGCCGTTACACCCCCGGTGACGTCGGCCTCCTCGAGGCCGTGCACCGGGCCGTCCTGTCCGGCACCGACCCGGCCGTCGCCGCGGCCACCGCCCGGGGCCTCGACAGCAGCGCGGCGGACGTCGGCCCCGGCCGGCGCAGGTCGGGAGCGGGCGGCAGCGTGCTGGCCGTACCGGGAGCCGGCCGCGAGGCCCGGGGGCTGGCTCGGGCCGCTGCCCGGCTCGACGAGATGCGTGCCGAGGACGCCATCGTCGCCGCGCTGCGCGACCTGGGCACGCTGCGCGCCTGGGACGACGTCGTCCGGCCGGTGCTGGTCGCCGCCGGGGCGCACTGGGAGGCCACCGGCACCGGCGTCGAGATCGAGCACCTCTTCAGCCAGGCCGTCTCGTCGGCGCTGGTCCGGCACACCGCCGGGCTGCCGGAACCACCGGCCGACCACCCGGTGCTGCTCGCCGGCGGGCCGCAGGAGGAGCACGTGCTGCCGCTGCACGCCGTCCGGGCGGCGCTGGTCGAGCGCGGCGTGCCCTCCCGGCTGCTCGGCCCCCGGACGCCACCGGTCGCGCTGGTGACCGCTGCTCGCCGCACCCGGGCGGCTGCCGTGCTGATCTGGCTCAGCCGGCCGGACGACGAGGCGGTCCGCGTCCTGCCGGAGATCGCCGGCGCGCACCGGACGGTGCGCGTCCTGGTCGGTGGCTCGGGATGGGCCGGCACCGACATCCGCCCGGCCGTCGCGCTGCCGGGCCTCGCCGAGGCCGTGGCGGCGCTCGAGGGGGCCTGGCGGGCCGGCCGACGACCGGCCGCCGCCGGCTGACCGTCCAGGTATCAGCCGGCGCGGCGCCGGGAGCCCAGCGCCAGCACCAGGGCGGCGACGCCGGCGAGCAGGCCGAGCCCGCCGACGACGAGGGCGGTCATCGCCAGCCCCGAGCCGTCGGAGGTCTGCGCTGCGGATGCCTCGTCCACGTCCGTCGACGCCTCGGCGGCACCCCCGCCGTGGTCGGCCGCACCGCTCAGCATCAGCACGGGAGCCGGGCTCTCCGGCTCGTCCTGCCCCTCCACGGTCGGCTCGATCCAAGCCTGCTCCGTGCCGTCGTCGTAGGTCTGGATCGCCGGGAAGGTGAGCTCGTCCACCTCGGGGATCGGACCGGCGCTGATGGAGAAGCTCTGGTACTGCCCGGGCGCGATCCCGGCCCCCGGGGCGGCGGTCCAGGTGATCTCGCTGACCGCCTCGGTCACCTCGCTCCCGTGCACCTCGACCGGCGGGTCGACCGGCCCGGTGGTGGTCGTCGCCGTCCACCCGGGCACCGGCTTCACGCTGACCGAGGCGAGCGGGGTCGCAGCGGGGATCTGGACCCGCAGGGAGACCGTCGAAGCCGTGTCGCTCTCGTTCGGCACCCGGAAGGTCAACTCCCCGAAGCCGCCGGGGGCGGCATCGCCCGAGGACACCCGGACGTGCGCCGAGGCCGTGCCGGCACCGGCGGCGAGGACCACCACCGTGGCGAGAGAGGTCGCGGCGAGCGCGCGGAGAGGACGGACGGGCACGGGCGGGCTCCTTCGTCTGCCGCCGGCCCGGCGGGCTGCCGGGCCGTGCGGTGGTCCAGTAGTCGCTCCAGCCCCCGGCGGAGTTCCCGCGCCGGGCGTGCGTGACGACGACCACTCCCCCACCACGGTGACGAACGACTCACCGGCCAGACCCTGACGTGAGGGACGGGTGACCGGCACACTCTCGGTGAGCCCGGCGCCGCGGTCGCCGGCACCGACGCCCTGGCCCCCGGCGGCGCCCCTGCCCCGCGCCGGCGCGCCGCCCCGCAGGTGCACCGGCGCACCTCACCCACGACCCCGCACCGCCGCGGTGCCGCACCCCGCGCCCCGACGGCGCACGACCGAGACGGATCCATGTCCTCAGCCCTCGCTGCCCCGTCCACGCCCCGGTTCCGCCGGCCGGCGTGGCTCTCCCCGAGCACCGCCCGCACCGAGGTCCTCGCCGGCCTCGTGGTCGCCCTGGCCCTCATCCCGGAGGCGATCAGCTTCTCCATCCTGGCGGGCGTCGACCCGCGGGTCGGGCTGTTCTCCTCGTTCGTGATGGCCGTGGTGATCGCGTTCACCGGCGGCCGCCCGGCGATGATCACCGCGGCCACCGGCGCGATCGCGCTCGTCGTCGCGCCGCTGGCCCTCGAGCACGGCGTCGAGTACCTGTTCGCCGCGGTCGTCCTCGGCGGCGTCTTCCAGGTGCTGCTCGCCGCGGCCGGCGTCGCCCGGTTGATGCGCTTCATCCCGCGCAGCGTGATGGTCGGCTTCGTCAACGCGCTGGCGATCCTCATCTTCACCGCGCAGCTGCCGCACCTGGTCGACGTCCCCTGGCTGGTCTACCCGCTGGTCGCCGCGGGGCTGGCGATGATCTTCCTGCTGCCCCGGCTCACCGCCGCCGTCCCCTCGCCGCTGATCTCGATCGTCGTGCTCACCGGGCTGACGGTGGCCGCCGGCTGGGCGCTGCCCGACGTCGGCGACCAGGGCGAGCTGCCGGACAGCCTGCCCTTCCTCGGCATCCCGGCCGTCCCCTTCACCTGGGAGACCCTGACGATCATCGCGCCGTTCGCGCTGGGCGTGGCCCTGGTCGGGCTGATGGAGTCGCTGATGACCGCCAAGCTCGTCGACGACCTCACCGACACCCACTCGGACAAGACCCGCGAGTCCTGGGGCCAGGGCGTGGCCAACGTCGCCTCCGGCTTCTTCGGCGGCATGGGCGGCTGCGCGATGATCGGCCAGACGATGATCAACGTGAAGTCCGGTGCCCGCACCCGGCTGTCGACCTTCCTGTCCGGCGCCTTCCTGCTGGTCCTCGTGGTCGCCCTCGGCGACGTCGTCGCGATCATCCCGATGGCCGCGCTCGTCGCGGTGATGATCTTCGTGTCGATCGCCACCTTCGACTGGCACAGCCTGCGCACCCTCCACCGCATGCCCCGCAGCGAGACCACGGTGATGCTGGTGACCGTCGCCGGCACGCTGCTCACCCACAACCTCGCGATCGGCGTCGGGGTCGGCGTCCTCACCGCGTGCGTGCTGTTCGCCCGCCGCGTCGCGCACCTCGTCGAGGTGACCAGCGTCCTGGACCCCGACGGCGGCACCCGCGTGTACTCGGTGCACGGCGCGCTGTTCTTCGCCTCGAGCAACGACCTCGTCTCCCAGTTCGACTACAACGGCGACCCGGAGGACGTCGTGGTCGACCTGTCGAACGCGCACGTCTGGGATGCCTCCACCGTGGCGGTGCTCGACGCGATCACGCACAAGTACGCCACCCGCGGCAAGACGGTCGAGATCGTCGGCCTCAACGGGCACTCGGCCGACCGCTTCGAGCGGCACACCGGCCGGCTCGCCGGGGCGCACTGATGCAGGCGGCACGCGCCGGGCTGCTCCAGATCGGCCAGGTCGCGGAGCGGACCGGGCTGAGCCTGCGCACCATCCGCTGGTACGAGGAGGAGGGGCTGGTCGTCCCCACCGCCCGCACCGAGGGCGGCTTCCGCCTCTACAGCGACGGGGACGTCGCGCGCCTCGAGGTGATCAAGCGGATGAAGCCGCTGGGGTTCGCGCTCGAGGAGATGCGCGAGCTGCTCGGCCTGCTCGCCGACCTGGATGCCGGCACCGGCGACCGGGCGCAGCTGCTGGACCGGCTGCGCATGTTCCACGAGGCGGCCACCGCCCGGGTCACCGCGCTGCGCGAGCAGCTCGCCGTCGCCGAGGGCTTCGCCGCCGGCCTCGCCGACCAGCTCCACGCCCGGGGCTGAGGCCCGCCCGCCGGGCGGCCGGTCCCCGCGGAACCGGCCGCCGCGGCGGTCAGACCCTGGTGTTGCGCTTGGTCCACCCCCAGGCGGCGGTGGCCAGGAACAGCACCACGCCGATGACGAGGAGCCAGAACAGCCCCTCCACGACCGCACCGACGACGGCGAGCACCAGCCACACGACCAGCAGCAGCCCGATCAGTCCGAGCACGGGATCCTCCTCCCTCGGCGCGCAGCCGCCCCGCGACCGCGCGCACGTCCGACGTGCTGGTGACCCCCGGTCGGCTACCCGTTCGGGGGGACCGCCATGCGAGGCGCTTCCCCGCCGGACCGGCGGAGGCGTCAGGATGGGCGCGTCGAGGCCCCCGGCACGGGCCCGCGCGCAGCGGAGGGGGGTGGGGCATGACCGAACCGCCGCCGATCCGCGCCGCCGGGGCGCACCCCGCGACGCCACAGCTCGCGGACAGCCGGGCGGCGCTCTTCCAGCGGGAGGCGGTGATCGCCGGGCGGTTGCTGGTCATCGGGCTGGCCGCGCTGGGCGTCATCTGGCTGCTGCTCCAGGTGCAGTTCGTCGCCGCCGCCGCGATGCTCGGCCTCGCCCAGGTCGCCATGCTCTGGCCGATCGCCCGCTGGCTCCGGAGCCACGGCGTCCCTGCCGTGCTCGCGGCGATCCTCTGCGTCATCGGCTACCTCGCCTTCTTCGTCAGCGTGCTCACCTTCCTGGTGCTGCAGCTGATCGTGGCCTGGCCCGGCCTCGTCGCGGCGAGCGCCGACGCGATCAACGAGACGACGGCCTGGGTCCAGGCGCGGACCGAGGACATGAACAACGCCGGGCTCGACCAGGTGCTCGAGCAGCTGGAGTCCTCGGTGGGCACAGCCGCGTCGGGGCTCGGGAGCGCGGCCGCCCAGGGGCTGAACGCGGTGGGGAACGTGACCACGGTCCTGCTGATCGCGCTCTTCTTCACGATCTTCGCGCTGACCAGCGGCGACGCGCTGTGGCGCCAGTTCGTCCGGGCACTGCCCGTCGAGCACCGGTCGCCGGTCGACGCAGCATTCCGCGCCGGGCTCCGCACCGCCGGCGCCTGGTTCTACGCCTCGACCGCCACCGGGCTGATCGACGGCCTGCTGATCGGGCTGGGGCTGTGGCTGCTCGACGTCCCGCTCGCCCTCCCCATCGGGGCGCTGACGTTCCTGCTCGCCTACGTCCCCCTGGTGGGCGCGACCATCGCCGGCGCCGTGGCGGTCGCGGTCGCCGGCGTGACCAACGGCTGGGACACGGCGCTGTGGGCGCTGCTGATCGTCGTCCTGGTGCAGCAGATCGAGGGCAACGTGCTCGCCCCCCTGCTGCTGTCCCGGGCGATCAGCTTCCACCCGCTGGTCGTGCTGCTGCTGACCACCGGAGCCGCCTCGGCCTTCGGACTGCTGGGCCTCTTCGTCGCGGTCCCGGTGGCCGGGGTGCTGGCGGCCGCCGTGCAGGGCTGGCGGCGGCAGGTCGGCCGTCGGTCGGAGTGGCAGCCGGACGACGGCGACGCTCCGGGCGGCGAGGCTGCCGGCGGCGGGGTCACCGAGGACGGCGACCCCACCGACGGGGCTCTCCGCCCGCCCGCGCGGCACGTGACACCGGCGTCCTGACCCCCGGCCGGCGGAGGGGCGCGCTCGACCTGCCGACCGGTGCGAACACCGCTACGGTCGCCCGATCATCCTCTCCGCCGGAGGTGGGCCCGTGCCCGAATCCATCCTGGTAGGCCTGGACGGCAGCGAGTCGAGCGGTCGCGCCGCGGACGCGGCGGCCGATGCCGCCCGCCGTCACCACCTGCGGCTCGTCGTCGCCTGCGTCGTTCCGTGGTCGCCCTACTCCTTCACCACCGCGGAGGAGAACGAGCGCCGCCCCGTGGAGAAGGAGCAGGAGGCCACCGCCGCCCGCGAACGCGTCCTGAACCCGGTCGTCGCCCGGCTCTCCGAGGCCGGCGACCTGACGATCGAGGGGGTCGTCCGGCACGGGCACCCCGCCGAGACGCTGGTGCGCCTGGCCCGCGAGCACGACGCCGCCTGGATCACCGTCGGCCGGACGGGGCAGAGCCGGGTGCGCACCCTGCTGTTCGGCTCGACGCCGAGCAGCCTCATCCAGCTGTCCCCCATCCCCGTCCTGGTGGTGCCGTGATGACCTCGCCGTCCGACTCGCTCCTGGCCGCCACCTTCGACGAGCAGGTCGACGGCTTCTTCGCGCCGATCTCCGAGTGGATCACCGGGATCGTCTTCTTCGCCGTCCCGCTGGAGTTCATCGACGAGGGCGTCGAGCTCCCGCTCATCGTGGTCTGGCTGGTCATCGCCGGCCTCTTCTTCACGATCTACCTGCGCGGCTTCCAGTTCCGCGCCTTCAGCCACGCCATCCAGCTGATCCGCGGCCGGTACGACGACCCCCGCGACGCCGGTGAGGTCACCCACTTCCAGGCCCTGGCGACGGCGGTCTCGGGCACCGTCGGCCTGGGCAACATCGCCGGCGTGGCCGTGGCGATCTCCCTGGGCGGGCCGGGGGCCACGCTCTGGATGATCGTCGCGGGCCTGCTCGGCATGTGCACCAAGGGCGTCGAGTGCACGCTCGGGGTGAAGTACCGCAACGTCTACCCGGACGGGCGGGTCTCCGGCGGCCCGATGTACTACCTCACCAAGGGGCTGCGGGAGAGGAGTCCGGGGCTGGGCACGTTCGGCAAGGTCCTCGCCATCCTGTTCTGCATCTTCACCCTCGGCGGGGCCGTCGGCGGCGGCAACATGTTCCAGGCCAACCAGGCCTTCCAGCAGGCGCAGTCGGTCACCGGCGGCGACGACGGCCCGCTCGGGTTCGGCGCCGCCGGCGCGGTGTTCGGCCTGGTGCTCGCGCTCTTCGTCGGCGCAGTGATCATCGGCGGGATCCGCAGCATCGCCCGGGTCACCGACAAGCTGGTCCCGTTCATGGCGGTCTTCTACGTGCTCGCCTGCCTGACCGTGCTGTTCGCCAACCTGGGGCAGATCCCCGAGGCGCTGTGGGCGATCGTCTCCCAGGCGTTCAGCCCCGAGGCCGGCTACGGCGGCATCGTCGGCGTCCTCATCCAGGGGTTCCGCCGGGCCGCGTTCAGCAACGAGGCGGGCCTGGGCTCGGCTGCGATCGCGCACTCGGCGGTCAAGACGGAGCACCCGGCCACCGAGGGCCACGTCGCCGTCCTCGAGCCGTTCATCGACACCGTGGTCATCTGCACGATGACGGCGCTGGCCATCGTCATCACCGGCACCTACGCCGACGAGGCGAGCGACCCCGGTGTGGAGACGACGTCGGCGGCCTTCGAGACCGTCGTCGACTGGTTCCCCATCGTGCTGGCCGTCGCGGTCATCCTCTTCGCCTACTCGACGATGCTGGCCTGGAGCTACTACGGCCTCAAGGCCGCGACCTACCTGTTCGGCGAGTCGATGATCGTCGACCGGACGTGGAAGCTGATCTTCTGCCTCTTCGTGGTCATCGGCGCCTCGTCGACCCTGGACGCGGTGATCGGCTTCTCCGACAGCATGATCTTCCTGATGTCGCTGCCGAACATCATCGGGCTCTACATCCTGGCCCGGGTCGTGAAGCGGGAGATCAACGGCTACCGCGCCCGCGTGGAGAGCGGCGAGATCCTGCCGGTGGCCGAGCGGACACCCTGAACCGCGCCGCGCGGGCCGGTGGCGGGTCCGGCGCCGGTCAGGACCGGGATCGTCGCCGGCCCGGTGCCCGGCGCAGGCGCCCCCGGGACGCCGGCCCCTCCCGCGGACGCGGCCGGCGCACCGGCGGGAAGGGCGCGTGCACGTCGAAGTGCACCCCCACCATCCGGATGGTGAAGCACAGCGCGGCGGCGCAGACCGAGGCGACCGGCCCGCGGGTGCCGAGGAGCTCCGCCACCACCACGGCCGTCGCCCCGACCAGCGCCGGCACGGCGTAGAGCCCGCTGGTCAGCACCGAGGGGACCTGCCGGATCAGCACGTCGCGGAGCGTGCCGCCGCCGACGCCGGTGATCGCGCCGACGATCACCGCCTGCGCGGGGCCGAAGCCGAGGTCGAGGGCCTTCAGCGCGCCGGTGACCGCGAACAGGCTCAGGCCGGCGGCGTCGAGCACGTTGATCGCCCCGTTGAGCCGCTCCAGGTAGGGCCCCGCGACGAAGGCGATCAGGCCACCGCCGGCGGCGACCGCGAGGTAGCGCCAGTCCAGGAAGGTGGCCGGGGGCAGGCTGTCCAGGAAGACGTCCCGGATGGTCCCGCCCCCCAGCGCGGTGATCATGCCCAGGGTGACCACGCCGACGATGTCGAGCCGGGTGGTGCGCAGCGCGGTGAGGGCGCCGTTGAGGGCGAAGGCGAAGGTGCCGACCAGGTCGAGCACCAGCAGGGCCGTCGTGGCCATCGATCCGCGCCCCCCCGAAGCAGCACCTGTCGAGGGTGTCAGCTTCTCAGGCGGTCCCCGCGGGCGGTGAAGGCCTCCACGATCGACTGCCAGTGCTCGACGTGCGGGCCGGTGCGGGGGGCGTCGGGCTGCAGCGCGTAGGTCAGCGCCTGGCCCCGCATCGAGGTGAGCAGCACCTGGTAGACCGCCTCGGCCTGCGGATGCCGCGCCACCTGCTCACCGAACACCTCCATGGCCAGCGTCCGCAGCTGCGCCCCGAGCCGCCGCTCGTGCGGGAGCAGCGCGGCGCGCAGCTCGGGATCGGTCCGGGCGGCACCCCAGAGCTCCATCGCCGCGACGAACAAGGTCCCGTGGAACCTCTCCCAGACCAGCTGCACCCCCAGCCGGGCGCGCGCCGCCGGGTCCGCCGGCAGGTCGACCGCGGCCTGGCGCACGCTCGCGCTGAACTCCTCGTAGAGGTGGTCGACCGCGGCCAGCACGAGCTCGGCCTTGGTGGTGAACTGGTGGGTCAGCGCGCCGCGGGAGACGCCGGCCCGGCGCTGCACCTCCTGGGTGGTGGTGCGTGCGTAGCCCAGCTCGACCAGCGCCCCCACGGTGGCGCGCACGAGCGCCTCGCGGGTGCTGGCCCGCCGCTCGGCCTGCGTCCGGCGCGCCGTCGGAGCAGCGGTCACCTCGGCGTCGTCTCAGACCGCCGCGGCGGCCCGCAGGCTGCCGGCCGGCACCGCCCGCTCCAGCAGGATCGCCGTCGGGCGGAACCGCTCGCCGTAGCGGTCGGCCAGCGCGTCGGCCCGGGCCACGAAGCCCGCGACCCCGCCCGCGTACTGGTCGACGTACTGCAGCACGCCGCCGTACAGCGGCGGGAAGCCGATCCCCATGATCGAGCCGATGTTGGCGTCCTCGACGGTCCGCAGCACCTGCTCCTCGAGGCAGCGCGCCGTCTCCACCGCCATGGCGAACAGCAGCCGCTCCTGCGCGTCGGTGAAGGGCACCGCGGCCGGGTCCTGCGGGTCGCGGGCCGGGAACAGCTCGGCGAGCCCGGGCCAGACCCGCTTCTCCGGCTGCCAGTCGAAGAAGCCCTGCCCCGAGGACTTCCCGGTCCGCCCGTGCTCGACCAGCGTGCGCAGCACCGCGACGCCGGGGTGGTCCTCGGTGGCGCCGGCCCTGGCCGCCTCGTCACGGATCTTCAGCGGCAGGGTGAGGGTGACCTCGTCGAGCAGGGTCAGCGGCCCGGCCGGGAAGCCGGCCTGGAGCGCGGCCCGCTCCACGCTCATCGGCGGGACGCCCTCGGCCAGCAGTGCGGCGCCCTCCATGACCAGCGTGCCGAAGACCCGGCTGGTGAAGAAGCCGCGGCTGTCGGAGACGACGATCGGCGTCTTGCCGATCTGCCGCACGGCGTCGTAGGCGCGGGCGAGCGCGACGTCGGACGTCTGCTCCCCCACGATCAGCTCGACCAGCGGCATCTTGTCCACCGGCGAGAAGAAGTGCATGCCCACGACGTCGGACTGCCGCTGCACACCGGTGGCGAGGCCGGTGATCGGGAGCGTGCTGGTGTTGGAGGCCAGCAGCGCACCGCTCGCGGCGTGCGCCTCGGCCTCGGCGAGCACCCGGTGCTTCAGCGCGGTGTCCTCGAACACCGCCTCCACGACCACGTCGCAGCCGGCGAGGTCGGCGGCGTCGCCGGTGGGGGTGATGCGGGCGAGGAAGGCATCCGCCTTCTCCCGGCTCATGCGCCCGCGGGACACCTGCGTGCCGACCAGCCCGGCGACGTGGGCCCTGCCCTTCTCGGCGGCCTCGGCGCTCACGTCCTTGAGGACGACGTCGACGCCGACCTTCGCGAACGCGTGCGCGATGCCGGCGCCCATCATCCCGGCGCCGAGCACGCCGACCTTGGCGACGGTGAACCGCTCCTGGACCGCCGGCCGCGACCCGCCGCCGTTGATGCGGTTCAGGTCGAACCACAGCGCCTGGATCATGTTGATCGAGATCTGCCCGACCACCAGGTCGACGAAGTAACGCCCCTCGACGGTGAACGCGGTGTCGACGTCGACCTGCAGGCTCTCCACCGCGGCCGAGAGGATCGCGTAAGGAGCCGGGTACGGCGCCCCCTTGAGCTGCTTGGCCAGGTTCGCCGGGAACGCGGGCAGCGTGCTGGCCAGCGACGGCGACGACGGGGTGCCGCCGGGCACCTTGTAGCCCTTGGTGTCCCACGGCTGGGCGGCGTCCGGGTTCGCCAGCACCCAGGCGCGCGCCTTGGCGAGCAGCTCGTCGCGGTCGGCCGCCGACTCGTGCACCAGCCCCAGCGCCACGGCCTTGTCCGGCCGCACCTGCCGACCCTGCAGCAGCAGCTCCAGCAGCGCCGTCGTCAGGCCGAGCAGCCGGACCGAGCGGACGATCCCGCCGCCGCCGGGCAGCAGGCCGAGGGTGACCTCGGGGAAGCCGAGCGTGACCTTCGGGTCGTCCAGGACGACGCGGTGGTGGCAGGCCAGCGCGATCTCGAGGCCACCACCGAGCGCGGCGCCGTTGATCGCTGCGGCGACCGGGACGCCGAGGGTCTCCAGCCGGCGCAGCTGGCTCTTCACCAGCGTCACCTGGGCGAGGACCTGGTCGCGGGTCTCCGGCGTCGCCTGGATCAGGCTGCCGAGGTTCCCGCCGGCGAAGAAGGTCTTCTTGGCGCTGGTCAGGACGACGCCGCGGACCGAGTCCCGCTCCCGCTCCAGCCGGTCGATCGTCTCGCCCATCGACCGCACGTACGCGTCGTTCATGGTGTTGGCCGACGACGCGGGGTCGTCGAGGGTGAGGGTGACGACGCCGTCGGCGCCGGACTCCCAGCGGATGGTGCTGTCACTCACTGCGGTGCTCCTCAGACTCGCTCGACGACGGTGGCGATGCCCATCCCGCCGCCGACGCACAGGGTGGCCAGGCCGCGGCGCAGGTCGCGCCGCTCGAGCTCGTCGACGAGCGAGCCCAGGATCATCGCGCCGGTGGCGCCCAGCGGGTGCCCCATCGAGATCGCGCCGCCGTTGACGTTGACCTGCTCGTGGTCGAAGCCGGTGTCGGACATGAACCGCAGGACGACGGCGGCGAACGCCTCGTTCATCTCCACCAGGTCGATGTCGTCGACGGTGAGCCCGGCCTTCGCCAGCGCCTTGTGCGTCGCGGGCGCCGGGCCGGTCAGCATGATCACCGGGTCGGCGCCGGAGACGGCGGTGCTCACGATGCGGGCGCGGGGGGTCAGCCCGTTGCGGCGCCCCGCATCCTCGGTGCCGACGACCACCAGGGCCGCGCCGTCGACGATGCCGCTGGAGTTGCCGGCGGTGTGGACGTGGTCGATGCGCTCGACCCAGTGGTACCTGTTCAGCGCGACGGCGTCGAAGCCGCCCATGTCGCCGATCCCGGCGAACGCCGACGGCAGCCCGGCCAGCGACTCGACTGTGGTGCCGGGGCGGACCAGCTCGTCGGTGTCCAGGACGACGGTGCCGTTCCGGTCCGTCACCGGGACGACCGAACCGTCGAAGTAGCCGTTCGACCAGGCCTTCGCCGCGCGGGCGTGGGACTCTGCGGCGTAGGCGTCGACGTCCTCCCGGCTCCAGCCGGCCAGGGTCGCGATCAGGTCCGCGCCGATGCCCTGGGGGACGAAGCCGGTGCGGGCGGCGGTCTCGGGGTCCATCGGCCAGGCGCCGCCGTCGGAGCCCATCGGCACGCGCGACATCGACTCGACGCCGCCGGCGAGCACCAGGTCCTCGTAGCCGGAGCGCACCTTCTGCGCGGCGAGGTTGACCGCCTCCAGGCCGCTGGCGCAGAACCGGTTGATCTGCACGCCGGCCACTGTCTCGGGCAGGCCGGCCGCGAGGGCGGCGGTGCGGGCGATGACCGCGCCCTGCTCCCCGACCGGCGAGACGACGCCCAGGACGATGTCGTCGACCAGCGCCGGGTCCAGCCCGGGGCTGCGCCGGCGCACCTCGTCGATGAGCCCGGTGGTCAGGCTGATCGGCTTGACCGAGTGCAGCCCACCGGTCTTCTTGCCCTTGCCGCGCGGGGTGCGCACGGCGTCGTAGATGAACGCCTCGGTGCTCATGCTCGTGCCTCGGTGGCCATACGGGTCCTCTCGGGATGGGTGGACGGGCTCAGACGCCGAGCGAGCGGCCGATGATCTCCTTCATGATCTCCGTCGTCCCGCCGTAGATCGTCTGGATGCGCGAGTCGAGGAACGCCTTGGCGACCGGGTACTCGAGCATGTAGCCGTAGCCGCCGTGCAGCTGCAGGCACCGGTCGACGACGCGCTTCTGCAGCTCCGTCGTCCACCACTTGGCCATCGCCGCGTCCTCGACGGTGAACCGGCCGGCGTTGTGCTCGAGGATCGCCTTCTCGAGGTAGGTCTCGGCGATCGACACCTCGGTGTGCATCTCGGCGAGCTCGAACCGGGTGTTCTGGAAGGACCCGATCGGCTTGCCGAAGGCGGTCCGGTCCTTGCAGTACCGGACGGTCAGGTCGAGCACGATGCGCGCCGAGGCGACCGCGCCCGCGGCGATGGAGAGGCGCTCCTGCGGCAGGTTCTCCATGAGGTGGAAGAAGCCGTGGCCCTCCGTGCCGAGCAGGTTGGCCGCCGGCACCCGCACGTCCTCGAAGAACAGCTCGGCGGTGTCCTGCGCCTTGAGGCCGATCTTGTCGAGGTTGCGGCCGCGCTCGAACCCGGGCATGCCGCGCTCGACGACGAGCAGGGAGAAGCCGCGGGCGCCGGCCTCGGGGTCGGTGCGGGCGACGACGATGACGAGATCGGCGTTGATGCCGTTGGTGATGAAGGTCTTGGACCCGTTGAGCACCCACTCCTCGCCGTCGCGGCGGGCGGTGGTGCGCAGCCCCTGCAGGTCCGAGCCCGCGCCCGGCTCGGTCATGGCGATCGCGGTGATGATCTCGCCACTGACGAGCCCGGGGAGCCAGCGTCGCTTCTGCTCGTCCGTGGTGAGCCCGATCAGGTAGGGCGCGACGACATCGTTCTGCAGCGTGAATCCCAGGCCGCTGGCGCCGGCCCGGCTGACCTCGGCGGAGAGGATGGCGTTGTAGCGGAAGTCCTTGACCCCGCCGCCGCCGAACTCCTCCGGCACGTCCATACCCAGCAGTCCCTGCTCGCCGGCCCGCAGCCAGACCGAGCGGTCGACGACGCCGGCCTTCTCCCACTCGTCGTGGTGCGGGGTGACCTCCTTGGCGAGGAAGTCACGCAGCATCGCGCGGAACGACTCGTGCTCGGCCTCGTAGAGGGCTGACTGCACACCGACCTCCGGGAACTCACGGATCCCGGGCGGTCCCCGGGCCGGGAACCCGAACATACAGACCGCTCGTTCTGTATCTTCGCGAGCCACGTCACAGTGTCGTGTCGTCACCCCGAGGAGCCCACCCGTGCAGGAGTACTCCAGCCCCACCGCCTTCGAGATCCCGACCACCGCCGCGCTGCCCGACGCGGTGACCACCCACGCCCGCGAGAACCCCGACCGGGTCGCCCTCAGCCGCAACGTCGGCGGCGTCTGGGTGCCGGTCACCAGCCGGGAGTTCGCCGAGCAGGTCGCAGCGCTCGCCCGCGGGATGATCGCGGCCGGCGTCGGGCCGGGCGACCGGGTCGGCATCCTCGGCCGGACGAGCTACGAGTGGACGCTGGCCGACTACGCGATCTGGACCGCCGGAGCCGTCGGCGTCCCGATCTACGAGACCTCCTCGGCCGAGCAGGCCCAGTGGATCCTGTCGGACTCCGGCGCGGTCGCCGTCGTCGTCGAGAGCGCCGCGCACCGTGCCCTGGTGGAGTCGGTGCGGGCCGACCTGCCCGACCTGCGCGAGATCTGGACCGTCGACGCCGGCGACCTGCAGGCCGCCGCCGCCCGCGCCGACGAGGTGCCCGAGGAGGAGCTGGCCGCGCGCCGCGCCACGCTCACCACCGACACCCTCGCCACGATCATCTACACGTCGGGGACCACCGGGCGCCCCAAGGGGTGCGAGCTGACCCACGGCAACCTGCTGTACGTCGCGGAGCTCGCCCCCAGGGTGATCCCCGCGATGGTGGCCGAGAACGCGAGCTCGTTGCTCTTCCTGCCGCTGGCGCACGTCTTCGCGCGGATCATCGAGGTCGGCTGCATCCAGAACGGCGCCCGGCTCGGCCACACCCCCGACCTCGCCTCGCTGCTGGCCGATCTCGGCAGCTTCCGGCCGACCTTCCTCGTCGCCGTACCGCGCGTCTTCGAGAAGGTCTACAACGGCGCCCGGCAGAAGGCGCACGCCGGCGGCAAGGGCGCGATCTTCGACCGCGCCGAGCGCGTCGCCGTCGCCTGGTCCAAGGGGCAGGACACCGGCGGCCCCTCGCTGGCGGTGAAGCTGCAGCACGCGCTGTTCGACCGGCTGGTCTACGGCAAGCTGCGGGCGGCGATGGGCGGCCAGGTGGAGTACGCGCTCTCCGGCGGCGCGCCCCTGGGCGAGCGCCTCGGCCACTTCTTCCGCGGCATCGGCGTCACCATCCTCGAGGGGTACGGGCTCACCGAGACCACCGGCCCGGCCACGGTCAGCGGCCCGGACGCCATGAAGGTCGGCACCGTCGGCCGGCCGGCGCCGGGCTCGGCGGTGCGCATCGACGACCTCGGCGAGATCCTCATCCGCGGGCCGCAGGTCTTCCGCGGCTACTGGCACAACCCGGAGGCCACCGCCGAGACGATGCGCGACGGCTGGTTCGCCACCGGCGACGTCGGCGTGATCGACGACGAGGGCTACGTGACGATCACCGGGCGGATCAAGGAGCTGATCGTCACCTCGGGCGGGAAGAACGTCTCGCCCGCGGTGCTCGAGGACAAGATCCGCGCCCACCCGCTGGTCAGCCAGTGCATCGTCGTCGGCGACAACCGCCCGTTCATCGGCTGCCTGATCACCCTGGACGCCGAGGCGCTGCCCGGGTGGCTGGAGGCCAAGGGACGCCCGACCGACACCCCGCTGGCCGAGCTGGTCGACGACCCGGAGGTCATGGCCGAGCTCCAGGCCGCGGTCGACCGGGCGAACGCGCAGGTGTCCAAGGCCGAGTCGATCAAGTCCTTCGCGGTCCTGCCGGTCGAGTGGACGGTGGAGGGCGGCCAGCTGACCCCCTCGCTGAAGCTCAAGCGCTCGGTGGTCATGAAGGAGTTCGCCGCCGAGGTGGAGAAGATCTACGCCTCCTGAGCAAGGACCCCGCCGGGAAACCGGGCCACCATCCCCACCCGCCGCACACCGCGCGAGTCGGGTGGGGGTGGTGTGACGGGTGCGGCGGACACGTGCCCGGCGGTGGTGGCGCAACCGGCCGCGGGCTCGGACTCTGGGCGCATGACGAGTGTCTACGCGTACGGCACGGCACACGCGGTCGTCATGGTCGGGTCCTTCGGCGCCGAGGGCCTCACCCCCCGGCAGATCGGCCCGGCGCACGCGACGATCGGGCGGGTGAACGGGCAGAGCCGCAAGGCGCTGTGCGGCGCCTTCGTCTCCATCGACGAGCAGCTGCCCTGGCCGCCGGAGGGCTACGACGACGCGCAGCTCTGCCCGAACTGCGCCACGCTCGCCGCCCTCTGAGGCCGCCTGCGGGGTCCCGCCACGAGTGGAAGGACCCCGTCCTCCTGATCCCTCGCAGGCTCGGGACGAGCCTCGGGACGGGGCCGTGGGCAGCGGGCCTTTCAACAGCCGCCGGCGACCGAGGGCAGCACCTGCACCACCGCGCCGTCGCGGACCGCGGTCGCCAGGCCGCCCTGCCAGCGCACGTCCTCACCGTCGACGTAGACGTTGACGAACCGCCGCAGCGCGCCCGCCTCGTCGCGTATGCGCCGGCCGAGCACCGGGTGCCGGGCGGCCACCGCGTCCAGCACCGCGGCGAGCGTCGCGTCGTCCGGGTCGACCCGCAGGTGCCGCGTCCCCCCGGCGAGGTCGGCCAGCGACCCGGGAAGGACCACCTCCACGGTCATGCCGGCCCCCCTCACGGCAGCCGGGCCGCCCGCACGACGAGCACGTCGGGCAGGTGGTCGGCGACCAGGGTGAACGTCTCGCCCTCGTCGGCGCTGGCGTAGACGCAGCCGTCGCGGGTGCCGAGGTAGACGCCGGTGGTCTCGTGGTCGTCGGTGCAGAAGGCGTCGCGCAGCACCGCCGTCCAGGAGCCGTCGGGGAGTCCGGCGCCGACCTCGGTCCAGCTCCCCCCGGCGTCGCGGGTGCGGTGCACGCGGAGCCGGCCGTCCGGCGGGACGCGCTGCACGTCGGCGACCAGCGGGACCACCCAGGCGGTGCCGGGCACCGTCGGCGAGGCGGCGATGGGGAAGCCGAAGTCGGCCGGGAGCCCGTCGGCGATCGAGGTCCACGACCCGCCGCCGTCGTCGGTGCGGAAGACCCCGAAGTGGTTCTGCGCGTACATCCGCGCGGGGTCACCGGCGTCGACGGCGACCTTGTGCACGCACTGCCCGTACTCGGGCGGCTCGGGGAGGAAGACGGCGCTGATGCCCCGGTTGTGCGGCGACCACCCGGTGGCGCCGTCGTCGCTGACGTAGACCCCGCCGGTGCTCATCGCGACGGTCACCCGGTCGGTGACCGGGTCGGGCAGCACGGTGTGCACCGCGCCGCCGCCGGCCCCCGGCTCCCAGGTGGGCCGGTGCGGGTGGTCCCACAGCCCGCGCACCAGCGAGAAGCTGCAGCCGCGGTCGGTGCTGCGCCACAGCGACTGCGGCTCGCACCCCGCCCAGACCAGGTCGGGCCGGTCGGCCGAGTCCGGGCGCAGCTGCCACACCCGGCCGAGCGCGGCGCCGGTGTCCTCGGGGAAGCGGATGGCCCCGTGGTCGGTCTCCTGCCAGCTGCCCCCGAGGTCGTCCGACCAGGTGACCGACGGACCCCAGTGCCCGTACTGGACACCCGCCAGCACCCGCGGCGTGGCGCGACGGGTGTCCACGGACACCGCCGCCACCTCCTGCGCCAGCAGGTGCGGGCCGTCCAGCGACCAGGTGCGGCGGTCGTCCTCGCTGCGGGCCAGCCACAGCCCCTTGCGCGTCCCGATGGCCAGCAGATCGGTCATGGCACCCCTCCGGTTCGACGGTCCTCGGAACTGGGACCGCCGCTGGGGCGCGAACTGAGCGGTGGCGCGTCAGATGCGCGTGGCGCCGCCCTCGGGGTGCGGCTGACCGTCGGAGGCGACGTCGGGCGCCAGGCGCTGGGCCTGCGCGCGGAGCTCCTCGGCGGCGGTGCGGTCCTCCTCGGCGCGGGCGGCGCGCTGCCGGGCCTCCTGCTCGGCGAGCGCGGCGCGCTCCTGCACCTCGGCGAGCTCCCGGCGGGCGCGGGCGGCCTGCTCCTCGGCGAGCGCCTGCTCCTTCTCGGCCCGGGCGCCGCGGAGCTCGGCCTCGCGCAGGTGGTCGCGGGCCTCCTCGCGCTGCTGCGCCCGCTTGCGGGCCCCCGTGGTCCGCGAGCGCCTGGTGTACGCGAACGCCACCAACGCCAGCAGCACCAGTGCCACGACGACCAGCACGACGATCAACCACGGCTCCACGACGGACCCCCTCCTCGGATGCGACGGGGTGGTGCCCCCCGGGGATCTCGCGGAAACGCCGCTCCTACGCCAGCGCGCTGCCCTCGCGCCACTCCTCCCAGGGGACTGCCCAGTCGTAGATCGCGCCGTCGGCCGCCGAGAGCGTCGGGCCGATGGAATTCCGGATCTCGACGACGTCGCCCGGCCGCGAGAACTCGAAGAACCAGGCGGCGCGCTCGGTGGAGAGGTTGATGCAGCCGTGCGACACGTTCTCCCGCCCCTGCTGCGCCACCGACCAGGGCGCGGCGTGCACGAATTCGCCGTTGTCGTTGAGCCGGACCGCGTACTCCACCGGCGTGCGGTACCCGTTCGGGCTGTCGACCGGCGTGCCGTAGGTGCTGGAGTCCATGATGCGGTCCCGGTTGAGCTCGGTGACGACGTGCGGGCCGTTGCGGCTCGGGAACTCGGGGCCGCCGGCGCTCATCGGGAAGGTCTGCACCAGCTCGTCGCCGTCGTAGACCTCCATGGTGTGGGTGGCGGCGTCGGCGACCGAGACGTGCCGCTGCCCGATGGAGAAGGAGATCGAGCGGTCCTTCTCCCCCCACACGCCGTCGCCGAAGTCGACGCCGTAGAGGTTCGCGTCCAGGGTGACGTCGATCTCCGCGGGCCAGTACGTCGACGGGCGGAAGTGCACCTCGGTGTCGCTGAACCAGCTCCAGACGCCGTCGGTGGGCGTAGAGCTCGTGACCACGAGGTTGCGCTCGACGGCGGCCTTGTCGGCGACCGGCTCGGAGAAGTAGACGCGGATCGGCATCCCGACACCGACGGTCTGGCCGTCGAGCGGGCCGATGCCCGGGGTCACCACGGAGACCGGGTCCACCGTCGTGAACGACGACGTCGCCGTCGTGGGCTCCGCCGCCTCGCCCGTGGCGGTCGCGGTGAGCGTGTAGCCGGTGCCGTAGGCCAAAGGTGTCTCCGGCTCCCACAGCGCCGTGCCGTCGTCCTCCGCGACGTCGCCGGGCACCGGCGCCCCCGCGGCGTCGGTGACGGTGACCTGGTCGAGCTCCCCGCCGGTCACCGCGATCTCCAGCGGGATCACGGGCGAGACGTCGACCGCCCCGTCGGCGACCGCGAGCTCGATCGTCGCCGGCGCGGCCGCGACGGTCGGCTCGGCCGACACCTCGGCGTCCGACCCGGTGCAGCCGGCCAGCAGGACCAGCGCTCCCGTCGCGATCATCGTGGCTGTGCGTCGCACCTCGTCGGACTCCTCCCCCGGCCCACCCCGGACCCGGGCGGGCGATCCCCACCAGTGTCCACGCACGTCCGACAGCCGGGAGTGGGATGCGACACGGGCACGACCGGCGGGCGGTTCCGGGAACGTGGCGGAGAGCACCTGCCCCCGGCACCGGGCACGGCGTGGTCGCTGGTATCGTTCCTGCTCGTGCCCGGCTGCCCGGGCGCACCGCGCCATTAGCTCAATTGGCAGAGCAGCTGACTCTTAATCAGCGGGTTCGGGGTTCGAGTCCCTGATGGCGCACCAGGATCGACCAGCGGCGATGCCCCACGGCGTCGCCGCTTCGTCGTATCCGGGTCGTGGAGGCCGTTTCCCAGGGCCGCCGGCACCGCGACCGGCCCGGCGGCCACGGGGGCGCGCCGGCCGGCTGCCCAGCGAGGACTGCGCGACCACGCCCGCGACGACGGCGGGCCGGACGCGGCGGCACCGTAGGGTGCGCCGGTGATCTGGAAGCGCGCCGTGTTCGCGCTGTTCGCCGTCGCGGCGGGCACCAACGTCCCCACCCCGCTCCTGCTGGTCTACCAGGAGCGGCTCGGCCTCTCCGCCGAGGTGCTGACCGCGTTGTTCGGCTGCTACGCCGCCGGGCTCGTGCCCGCCCTCATGCTCGCCGGCCCGCTGTCGGACCGGCTGGGCCGCCGGCGGGTGGCGATCCCCGGCATCGTCCTCTCGGGGCTGGCATCGCTCGCCTTCGCCGCGGCCGGGGACTCCCTGCTCCTGCTCTTCGCCGCCCGCTTCGCCCAGGGCGTGGTCAGCGGGGTCGTCTTCAGCGTCGGCAGCGCGTGGGTCGGCGAGCTGTCGAAGGCCTCCGGGGAGGGGGCGGGCGGGCGGCGCGCCGCCTTCGCCATGACCGCCGGGTTCTCCCTCGGTCCGCTGACCAGCGGCCTGCTCGGCCAGTACGCCCCCGCGCCCACCGTGCTCCCCTACCTGGTGCACACCGTGCTCGTCGCGGCCGGCCTGGCGTTCGCGGTGCGACTCCCCGAGACGGTCGACCTGGTCCCCGCCCGGCGCGCCGGCACCGAGGGGACGCCGGACGCGCCGCTGGTCCGCCGCGGCGACGGGCTGCTGCTGCTGAGCGTGCTGGCCCCGGTGGCGATCTGCGTCTACGCGTTCCCCTCGACGATCATCAGCGCCGTCCCGCTGCTGGTGGAGCTGCCGTACGGCGGGGTGGCGGTCACCGGCGTGCTCGCCGGGGTCACGCTGGGCGCGGGCACGGTCGTCGCCGGGCTGCAGCGCCGGCTGCGCGCGTGGACCGCCGTCGTCGGCGTCGCGGCGGGGACGCTCGGGTTCGGGTGCGCCGCCGCCTTCGCCGCCACCGGGGCGCTGCCCTGGCTGGTCCTCGCCGCACCCCTGCTCGGTGCGGGCGGGGGGCTCTGCCTGGCGGCCGGGCTGACGCTCACCGCGCGGCTGGCCCCGCCGGCCCGGCTGGGTGCGCTGACCTCGGTCTTCCTCTCCTTCGCCTACCTCGGCTTCGCCGCGCCCTTCGCGATGGCCGTGGCCGCTCGCGCCACGTCGGCGACCCTGCCCCTGGCCGCGGCCGCCGGGCTCGCCGCGCTCCTGGCCCTCCGGCTGGTGCCGGTCGCCCGCGCCGGGCGGCTGTAGGCGCACGCGACGGCGCCCCCTCCCAGAAGGGGGGGGGCGCCGCTGGTCGTGCGGGTCAGCCGGCGATGTCGGCCGCGAACTCGCCCTCGAAGGCGTCCTGGAGGACGGTGGCACCGCCGGGCACGTCGGCCGGCTGGAGGATGAAGCTCTCCAGGCTCGGCGACTGGCCGACCTCGAAGCCGCGGATCGGGACGACGAGACCGCCGGTGTCGACCTCCTCCAGCTCCTGGAAGGCGGTCAGGACGCCCTCACGGGTCAGGTCACCGTTCTCGCAGGCGGCGTCGAGCACCTGCTTCATGATCTCGCTCATGCCGAAGCCGACGACGACGCCGAGGCTCGGGACGGCGTCGGGGTAGGCCTCCTGGTACTGCTGGAGCAGCTCCGGGTGGGCGTCGAAGGACGACACCGGAGACGCCACGTACAGGTGGGTCTTCA
Organism: Blastococcus sp. SYSU DS0669; assembly: GCF_054050895.1. NCBI lineage: Bacteria > Bacillati > Actinomycetota > Actinomycetes > Geodermatophilales > Geodermatophilaceae > Blastococcus > Blastococcus sp. SYSU DS0669. The sequence goes on from NZ_JBJHAE010000002.1 coordinate 179,687, forward strand.
GCCACTCGGCGGCCGGTCCCTCCAGCAGGCCGGGCGCGAAGACGGGGTTGCTGCCGAGGATCGGCACGTCCAGCCCCTGCGCGGCGGCGACCGTCGCGACCGAGGCCGTCTGGCCCGGGGCCACGGTCAGCGCGATGAGGTCCACGCCGGCCGAGTTGAACTGGGTGATCTGGGCGCTCATGTCCTGGTCGGTCGCCTTGATCTGCGCCTCGATCACCTCGAGGCCCTTGGCCTCGGCGACGGCCCGGGTGCCCTCGACGCCGTTGGCGCCGTACTCGCCCTCGAAGTAGATGTGGCCGACGGTGTCGCCCTCCTGGAGGAGCCCCTCCCGGAACAGGTAGTCGTAGCCGTTGGCGATCTCCACGTCGTAGGTGGCGCCCACGACACCCGTGCCCGGGATCTCGGTCAGCGTCTTGGACCAGGCCGAGGGGAAGTTGACGATCTGGTCGGCCTCGTACTCCGGGGCCAGCGCGGTGTTGATCGGCGACCCGATCGTCTGCTGCATGGCCAGGACGTTGTCCTGCATGCCGCTGTAGAGCGAGACGCCCTGCTGGGGGACGTAGCCGGTGTCCTGGACGTCGAGGGTGACGTCGTAGGTGTCGCAGACCTGGTTGTTCTCCCAGAACAGGGAGTTGGCGTTGGTGATGTCGTTGCCGAGCGCCGCGAAGACGCCCGTCAGGTCGGTGAGCACACCGAGGTTGATCGTCTCGCCCTCGACGCCGATGTCGGTCGCGACGTCGCCGGCGGCCGCACCGCCACCGCCGCCGCCGGAGGACTCCGGCGCCTTGGTGCTGCAGCCGCTGGCGGCCATGACGAAGGTGGCGGCCAGCATCGTGGCGCCGGCCGATCGCTTGCTGAGTCTCACGTGGTGCTCCCTTGGGCTGGTGGGTCGGACGGAGTGGGTTCGGTGGAACGACTGGGTGTGTCGGGTGGGCGCTGGGTCAGCCGGCCTCCCGGACGGCGGAACCGCCCGGAGATGCGGCGGGCGATGCCGGCGAGGCCGGCGGGCTCGAAGAGGATCACCAGGACGATGGCCGCGCCGAAGAGGAAGCGGGCCGCCTCACCGGCCGCCAGGCCCTCGCCGCGACCCACGAACGGGATCAGGTCGGCGTACCTCTGGAAGACCAGCGGCAGCGCGCTCACGAAGATCGCCCCGAGCACGGCTCCGTTCACCGAGCCGAGCCCGCCGAGGACGATCATGGCGAGGTACAGGATGGACAGCTCGAGGCCGAACGACTCCGGTGCGATGCTGCCGATCGAGAGCGCGTACATCACGCCGGCAAGCCCGGCGTACATGGAGCTGACCAGGAAGATCCGCGCCTTGTAGCCCTGGACGTTGACGCCCATCACCGAGGCCGCGACCTCGCTGTCCCGCTGGGTCTGCAGCGCACGGCCCGGGCGTCCGCGCAGCAGGTTGCGGGCGAACACGTAGGCGGCCAGCGCCAGAGCCAAGCCGAGGTACCAGAGCCGCTCGGCCTCCCGGAACGGCACACCCAGCACGAACAGGTCGGGATCGCTGTTGGCGAACGTGAAGCCGAACAGCGAGAAGTCCGGTGCCGCCCGCCCGTTGAAGCCGCCGGTGACCTCGGTCCAGCTGTTGAGCACGTGGATGCCGATGAAGACCAGCGCCAGTGACGCCACACCGAGGTAGATGCCGCGGAGCCTGGCGGCCAGGGGGCTGAAGACCAGCCCCGCCAGCCCTGCGAGGAGGACGCCCACGATCATGCCGATGATCGGCGGCAGGCCCAGCCCGCCCAGCTCGGCGACGCCGAGCCCGCCCGGCTCGCCGGAGACGTAGACGTAGCTGACCGCACCCACGGCGAGGAAGAAGGCGTGCGCCAGCGACAGCTGCCCGCTGTTGCCCACGAGCAGGTTCAGCCCGATCGCGCCGACGATCGCGCCGAAGGCGGCGAACCCCGTGCGCAGCCAGAACTCCTCCACGTACAGCGGCAGGGCGAGCAGGACCAGCAGGAACGCGACCAGCAGCAGCGGCCGCAGCAGCGACCGCAACCGGGAGCCGCCAGCGCCGGCCGACGACTCCGCGTCGACTCCCGACCGGTGCGCCCCCTGGGGCGCCGTCATCGTCGACTCAGACACGGGTCAGCTCCTTCGTCCCGAACAGGCCGGAGGGCCGGAACATGAGGACCGCGATCATCACGATGAAGGGGACGACGGCGCTGAAGCCGCGGCCGAGGAAGAGCAACTGGTCCTGGTACCCGGCGGCCAGCGCCTCGGCGATGCCGATGAGGAGGCCGCCGACGAGCGCGCCCCCCGTCGAGTCCAGGCCCCCGAGGATCGCGGCCGGGAAGGCCCGCAGCGCGACGGCGTACGCCGTCGGGCTGACGCCCGGGGTGGGCGAGCCGACGAGGAACAGCGCCGCGACGGCGGCGAGGACGCCGGCGACCACCCAGGCGAGCGCGGAGACCCGCCCCTGGCGGATGCCCATCAGCGCCGCCGTCTCGCCGTCCTCTGCCGAGGCGCGCATCGCGATGCCCCAGTTCGAGTACTTGAAGGCCGCGAAGAACAGGGCGATGAGGACCGCCGCCACGATGAAGGCGATCAGCCGGTTCTGGCTGAGCCCGACGCTCCCGACCCGGAAGGACTCCCCGCCCCACGGGTGCGGCACGTTCAGGATGTCCGAGCCGATCCGCCGGATCAGCTCGGTCAGGATGATGATGTCGACGCCGATGGTGACGATCGCGAGGCTGATCACCGCGGCACCACGGAGCCGGTTGATGATCAGGCGCTCGATGACGAACGCGGCGAGCGCGGTGATGAGGATGCCCACCACGACGGCCGGCAGGAACCCGATCGAGTCCGACAGCCGCGCGATGGAGTAGGCGCCCAGCAGCAGCAGCGAGCCGTGCGTGAAGCTCACCACCTCGCTGGACTTGAAGATGATCACGAAGCCCAGGGCGATCAGCGCGTACAGCGCGCCCAGGGAGATGCCGTTGAGGAGCAGGGAGAGGAACTGGGTCACGAGGTCGCCCCTGGCGTGTCGGAGGGGTGGTGGTGGGCGGCGGCGTCGGCGGGGTTCTCCTCGTCGCCGGAGCCGAGGTAGGCCCGGATCACCTCGGGGTCGTTCTGCACCTCGGCCGGGGTGCCGTCGGCGATCCGCCGGCCGAAGTCCAGGACGGTGACGCGGTCGGCCAGCGACATGACCATCCCCATGTCGTGCTCGACGAGGACGACGGAGATCCCGAGCGCCGACCGGATCTCGAGGATGGCGTCGGCCATCCGGTCGGTCTCCTCGGCGTTCATGCCCGCCACGGGCTCGTCGAGCAGGAGCAGCCGCGGCTCCGTGCAGAGCGCCCGGGCCACCTCCACCCGCTTCTGGTCGCCGTAGGAGAGGACGCCGACGGGCGTGTGCAGCTTCTCCCCGAGCTCCAGGAAGTCGGCGATCTCGGCGACCCGGGCCCCGTGGATCTTCCCCTCCCGCGTCGCCCGCGGGAGCCGCAGGCCGGCAGCGAGGAAGCCGGCCTTGGTCAGGTGGTGACGGCCCAGCATCAGGTTCTCGGCCACCGACTGGGTGCCGGAGAGGGCGATGTTCTGGAACGCGCGGGCGACGCCGATGCCGGCGATCTGGTACGGCCGCATCCGGTCCAGCCGGTGCTCACCGAACCGGACCTGGCCTTCGGCGGCCTTGTAGACCCCGGAGAGGACGTTGAACATCGTCGACTTGCCGGCGCCGTTCGGGCCGATGATCGCGTGGATCGAGCCGGGCGCGACCGTGAAGGACACCTCCGACAGGGCCTTGATCGCCCCGAACCGGACGCTGACGTTGTCGACCTCGACCGGCGGGATGTCCGACCGGATCTCCGACCCGGTGTCCGGCCCGGCGGCGGCCGGCCGGGCGGCGTGCGAGCCGGCGGCGTGCGGGGCGGTCATGCCGTCCACCGGGAGAGCTTCTTCCCCGAGGGCACGCGGACCCGCCGCTCGCCGGCCTCGCCGGCGCCGTCGTGACCGAGGTACAGCCGCTGGACCTCGTCGGTCTGGGACAGCTGCCGCGCGTCACCGGAGAGGGACACCTCTCCGACGTCGAGCACGTAGGCCAGGTCGGCGACCCCGAGCGCCATCGTCGCGTTCTGCTCGACCAGCAGCACCGAGGTGCCCTGCCGGTTGATCTCGGCGATGACCTCGCCGATCTGGCCGATGATGCGCGGCGCCAGCCCCAGCGACGGTTCGTCGAGCAGGAGCAACCGGGGGCTGGCCATCAGCGCGCGGCCGATGGCGAGCATCTGCTGCTCACCGCCGGAGAGCAGCGCCCCCCGCTGCGAGCTCCGTTCCTTCAGCACCGGGAACAGGTCGTAGACCCGCTGCTGGGCCTCGGACTTCGCCGCCTTGTCGCGGTTGCCCATCCCCCCGGCGCGCAGGTTCTCCTCGACGGTCAGCCGCCCGAAGATGCGCCGCCCCTCGGGCACCTGCACGAGGCCGAGCCGGACGGCCTGGGCCGGGTCCTTGGACACCAGGTCGGTGCCGTCGAACCGCACGCTCCCCGACTCCACCCGGCCGCGGTGCAGCCGGAGGGTGCCCGAGATGGTGCGCAGGAGCGTCGTCTTCCCGGCGCCGTTGCTGCCGAGGACGGCCACGACCTTCCCGTCGGGGACCTCCATGGACACCCCCCGCACGGCCTGGACGGCTCCGCCGTAGGTGACGTGCAGCGACTCGATGCTCAGCACGAGGAGGACCTCCTTTCTGCGCCGCCGGAGGGCGCGGGAGCGAGCGTGCGAGGAAGGGTGAGGCGAGGCCTCGGGGCGGTCGCGTTCCCGGGCCGCGCGGCCGGCGCGGGAACCGCCGCCGCTCGCCCACCGGGGCGACGACGGCGCACGTGCCCCGGCCGGGGTGTGCGGCGCACACCGGCTGCACGGCCGGCGAGTGATCTGGCACACATGGGCCGTGACTCTAGGGGTAGATCGGCGCAGCGCGATCCCCCGAACGGTCACGGATCGGTCACTCTGCTGCCGCGGGCCCCTGCGCCGACCTCCAGTGGGCCGGGACCACACCCGTCGGCCGAGACCTGCGTGCGGTGCGCACGTTGCGCCGGTCGGCCCGGTACGGCCGAACGGCGGTGGTCAGGCGGTCCGCCGCGCCGATCCCCGACGGCGCCCGCTGGTCGGGAACCCGGCGCCGCCCTCGCAGGCGCGGCGACCCGGCCGTCGCGGGGGCGGCACGGGGTCGAGGTCGTCGACGCTCAGGTGGATGCCGTCGAGCGCCGCGGCGGCCCGCCGCCGGGACTGCTCGGCGGTCTCCCCCACGGTCACGACCTGCCCCAGGCGCTCCGGCCGGCCGGCGACCGCCCCGATGAGCTCGCCCGCACCGGTGAAGACCTCGGCGACCACGAGACCGGGGATCGCGGCCACGTCGCGGACGCCGCCCACGGCGCGCACCCGGCCCGGCGCGTGTGCGGTCAGGTGCATCTGCGTGCAGGCGCCGGCGACCGCTGCCGGGGTAGTGGCGGGCTCGCCGAGCAGGCGGGCGACCAGGAGGTCGGCGGTGTCGACACCGCTCACCTGGTCGACGCAGGTGTGCGCGCCGTCGCCGACGAGCGCGGTCCCGACGTCGACCAGCCGCGGACCGGCCGGACCGAGGACGAACTCGACGTGGAAGGGCCCGGTGTCGTGGCCGACCGCGGCCAGCCAGGCGCGGACCCAGCCGGCGGCCTGCGGTACCGGCGGCCGCGTCGTCGCCGTGCTGACCAGGTGGTCGAGCCGCGGAGGCGGGGTCGTGACGATCTCCGACCAGGCGAGGACGAGCGGGGTCCCGTCGTCGCAGAAGCCGTCTGCACCGAACCGGGGACCGGGGACGTGCTCCTCGACGACGAACCGGTGGCGGGACGCCCGTGCGCTGCCGTGCCCCGACCGCGCCCGGTCCCGGGCCGCGATCTCGCGCAGTTCCCGGTCGTCGGAGACGAGCCGCGCGTCCCCGTGGCCCGGCCACGCCACGCAGGGGTAGCCGACCGGGGACGTCAGGTCCGGGGCGTCCGCCGCCACCTCGGCCCAGCGCACGTCGGGCAGGCCGGCTCGACCGATCGCCCGGCGAACGGCGCCGCGGTCGTCGGCCAACGCCGGCGACCCGGGCGTCGGGCCGCGCAGCCTCCGCGCGCGGGCGGCGACGGCCGCGGCGCCGGTGCAACCGGCGACGGCGCTGGTCACTGCGGCCGCCGTCCCGCCCAGCGCGCGCACCGCCCCCACGATCCCGGCCGCGTCCCGGGTGTCGCAGTCGACCCAGTGGTCGACCACCCAGTCCAGGTCGTCGCCGTAGGCACCCCGGTCGAGCGAGAGCACCGCCGTCCGGAGCCCCCGGGAGCGCGCCCGCTCCAGCACCGCCACCCCCGCCGCGTCCAGGCGCTCGCCGGCCGCGAGCTCGGGCCGGGCGGCCGTCACCCGCACCTGCACCTCGACGGAGACGAACCACGGCGCGCCATCCGGCCCCGGGGTGCGGTCGGCTGCCTCGCGCGTGGTCATGTGCGCTCTTCCCGTCGGGGCGGTCGTTGCCCGGCGCACCATACCGGCCGGTCGGTTTTCCCGGAACGGGTCCGGCCCCCCGTCGTCGGACGGCGACGGGAAGCAGCGGCTGCCGCGGCCGGTTGCCGGGAGGGTGACCGCCACCCCGCCGCCCCGCGACGTCGACGTCGCCGTGATCGGCGCCGGGCAGGCCGGGCTCTCCACTGCATGGGCGCTGGCCCGCCAGGGTTTCGAGCGGGACAGCGGGTTCGTGGTGCTCGACGGCGAGCCCGGGCCCGGCGGCGCCTGGCGCCACCGCTGGCCCTCGCTGACCCTCGGCACCACCCACCGCGTCCACGACCTGCCGGGGCTCCCCTTCCACCCGGACGACGACGCGGCGCCCGCCGTGGAGTCGGTCCCCGCGTACTTCGCGGAGTACGAGCGGCGCTTCGACCTGCCCGTGCTGCGGCCGGTCCGCGTCGCCGCCGTCCGCCGGGCCGACGACGGCCGCTTCGCCGTCGCCACCGACCGCGGCACCTGGAACGCGCGCGCCGTCGTCAACGCCACCGGCACGTGGACCCGGCCCTTCGTCCCGCGCTACCCGGGTCAGGAGCTGTTCCGCGGGCGCCAGCTGCACACCGTCGACTACCGCGCCGCGGAGGAGTTCCGCGGGCAGCACGTCGTCGTGGTCGGCGGCGGTGCCTCGGCCACCCAGCTGCTGGCCGAGATCTCCCGCGTGACGTCCACGACCTGGGTCACCCGCCGCCCCCCGGTCTTCCGCGAGGGTCCGTTCGACGAGGACGCCGGGCGGCGGGCCGTGGCGATGGTCGAGGCCGCGGTCCGCGAGGGCCGGCGGCCCGGCAGCGTCGTCGGCGTCACCGGGCTGCCCGTCGACACCCCCTACGTGCGCGACGGGCTCGAGCGCGGTGTCCTCCGGCGGCTGCCGGTGTTCGACCGGATCACACCCCAGGGCGTCGCGTGGGAGGACGGCCGGTCCGTCGACGCGGACGTCATCCTCTGGGCCACGGGCTTCCGCGCGGCGGTCGGCCACCTCGCCCCGCTCCGACTGCGCGAGCCCGGCCGGGGGTTCCGCATGGACGGCACCCAGGTCGTCGGCGAGCCACGCCTGCACCTGGTCGGCTACGGGCCCTCCGCCAGCACGATCGGCGCCAACCGGGCGGGCCAGGCGGCCGCGCGAGCACTCCGCCGGGAGCTGCAGCCGGGGATGCCCCTCCCCCGGACCGCCTGACCTCCCAGGGAGCTTTCAGGGTCCGATCAGGGCGCTCCCCGATGTGGCGGGGACCGCCGGCGCGACAGGCTCCGGGGCATGACTTCCCGACCGCTCCCCGGAGGCCCGCGATGATCGAGGCGCGCGGCCTGACCAAGAAGTACGGCGACCGCACCGCCGTCGACGGCATCTCCTTCACCGTGCACCCGGGCCGGGTCACCGGCTTCCTCGGCCCCAACGGCGCCGGCAAGTCCACGACGATGCGCATGCTGCTCGGCCTGGACCGGCCCACCGCCGGCACCGTCACGGTGAACGGGCGCAGCTACGCCGACTACCCCGCGCCGCTGCGGCAGGTCGGCGCACTGCTGGAGGCCCGCGCCGTGCACCCCGGGCGCTCGGCCCGCGACCACCTGCGCTGGATGGCCGCGAGCAACGGGCTCCCGGTGCGCCGCGTGGACGAGGTGCTCGACCTGGTCGGGCTGACCGACGTCGCCGGCCAGCGGGTGGGCCGCTTCTCCCTCGGCATGGGCCAGCGCCTCGGCATCGCCGTCGCCCTGCTCGGCGACCCGCCGGTCGTCGTCCTCGACGAACCGGTCAACGGCCTGGACCCGGAGGGGATCCGCTGGGTGCGCACGCTGACCCGGCAGCTGGCCGCCGAGGGCCGCACGGTGTTCCTCTCCAGCCACCTGATGAGCGAGATGGCGCTCACCGCCGACCACCTCGTCGTGATCGGCCGGGGCCGGGTGCTCGCCGACTGCTCGATGCCCGACTTCATCGCCGAGCACGCCGCCTCCTACGTGCGGGTGCGCAGCCCCCAGCGGGCCGCGGTGGCCGACCTGCTGCGCCGGGACGGGCTCGAGGTCACCACCGTCGACGACGAGCTGCGGGTGCAGGGCCGCGACGCCGCCGCCATCGGCGAGCTGGTCGGCCGGCAGGGGCACCTCCTGCACGAGCTCTCCCTCGTCAGCTCCTCGCTCGAGGACGCGTTCATGACCCTCACCGCCGCGAGCGTCGAGTACACCGCCCGCGACCGGACCCCCGCCGGAGCGACCCGATGACCGGAACCGTGAGCCCCCGGATGACCGACACCGTCACCCTCGACCCGCACCGGCACGTGCCCGGTGTCCGTGAACCCGGCTTCGCGCAGACCGTCCGCGCGGAGTGGATCAAGTTCTGGTCGGTGCGCTCGACGCCCTGGTCGATCGGCGCGCTGGTCACCCTGGGCGCGGGCCTCACCGTGCTGGTGTGCGCGGTCAGCGCCGCGGACCTCGCGGACGGGACCGCCGGCGAGGCCGCGGGCGCGTTCATCACCTGGGGCATGACGGTCGCGCAGATCACCGCCATCGTGCTGGGTGCCCTCGTGGTCACCAGCGAGTACGGCACCGGGATGATCCGCGCGACGCTGACCGCGACCCCGCACCGCGGCCGGGTGCTGGTGGCCAAGGCCCTCGTGCTGACCGGGACGCTGTTCGTCGCGGGCACGGTCACCGCCGTCCTCGGCTACCTCGGCGGCAACTGGTTCCTCGAGCGGGAGGGCATCGGCCTGGCGCTCTCCGACGACGGCGTGCTCCGCTCGCTGCTCGGGAGCGGGCTCTACATGGCCGGCATCGGCCTGTTCGCCGCCGCCGTCGGGCTGCTCGTGCGGCACACCGCCGCGGCGTTGTCGATCGTGCTGGCCCTGCTGCTGGTGGTCGGCAACATGGTGATGCTGCTGCCAGGCGCCTGGGGCGAGTGGGCCACCAAGCTGATGCCGGGCAACGCGGGCTCCGTCGTCGCCACGCCGGTGTCGTTCAACCCGAACCTGCTCGGCCCGTGGACCGGGTTCGCCGTGTTCTGCGCCGAGGTGGCCGCCGTCCTGCTCGCCGGTTACCTGGTGCTGCGCCGGCGCGACGCCTGACGAAGGAGCCCCTTCCCCCCACCCCTCGCAGGCTCGGGGCGGTACCCGGAAGGGGGCCGTCAGGCGTCCGGAACCGGCGCAGTCCCCCGCCCCCGCTGTGCCCCGGCCCCGACGGCCGGGGCACAGTGGTGCGGTGACCACGCCCGACCCGGCCGCCGAGGGCCGCCGCCGCGCCGACGAACTCCTGACCGCCCTGACCGCGGGCGATGACGCCGCCGCCGAGCGGCTGCTCGCCGGCCTGGACGAGATCCGCGACCTGGTGTTCGTGGGCGCCGGGCTCACCGCGATCGCCCGCGCCGAGGGCCGCGCGCTCCCCACCGCGCAGCGCACGCAGGCCAGCACCCGGCAGCTCAAGCTCGGTCAGGTGCGCGACGCCAACCGCGACGACCCCGACGGGCTGCGCACCTGGCTGCGGCGGTCGGCCGAGGAGATCCTCTTCATCCGCTCGCTGCACGCCGCCCGGCAGGGCTGAGGGCACTCAGCGGCGCACCGACGGCTCGCGGGCGGCGGCCCCGGCCACCGGCAGGACAGCGGCGAGCGCGACGGCCGACAGCACGAGCGTCCACGAGAGCCCGACGGCGCCGTAGGCCAACCCGAGCAGGAGCGCCCCGGCCGCCGTGCCGGCGTCGAAGGAGGCGTTCCACAGCGCGCTGGCCGCCGTCGTCCCCCGCTCCCCGGCCCGGGCGAAGGCCCGCAGCAGCGTGAGGTTCTGCACCCCGCCGAACCCCGCACCGAAGAGCGCCGCGCCCAGCAGCACCCAGACGGTGCCCCACCACAGCCCCGCACCGGCCACCGCCAGCCCCAGCCCGGCGACCAGCACCGAGAGCGGCAGCAGCACCGCGGTGCCCAGACGGTCGGCGAGCACGCCGGCGCGCCAGCGGGTCACCGCACCGGCCAACCCCCACAGCAGCAGGGCGGCGGTGGCCACCAGCCCGTCGGGGCGGTCGATCGGCAGGAAGGTCACGAACCCGCCGCCGGCCGTCGTCACCACGAGCAGCACGAGCGACGGCGCGAGCGCGGCGCGCACCGCGGCCCGCGCGTTGCCGGCCGGGGCGGGCTCCTCGCGGCCACCCGCCGCCCGGAGCAGCGCGGGCAGGAAGACCAGCCCCAGCACCGGCGACGCCGAGAGCCACGACAGCACGCCGACGTGCCCGTTGAGCACGAGCGCCACCCCCACGGGGACGGCGGCCATGTTGGGCAGCGCGATGGCCAGCCCGTACAGGCCGATGGACTCCCCCCGCCGCCCCGGGGGCGCCACCCGCGCCGCCAGGGTCGCGCCGAGGACCGTGATCACCGCGAACCCCGCGCCGCGCACCGCGGAGAGCGCCGAGATCCAGGCGACGCCGTCGTCGAGCACGTAGAAGGGGGCCGGCACCCCGAGCGCGAGCAGCCCCGCGACGAACACCGGGCCGGTCCCGAAGCGGTGCACGAAGGCGGGCACGACCGACTGCACCGCGATGGTGACGCCCAGGAAGACCGCGGTCACCACCCCCGCCCAGCTCTCCGCGGCACCACCGGCCACCGCGTACGCCGGCAGCGAGGCCAGGGTGAGGAAGTAGCTGACGAACCCCAGCGCCGTCACGCCGACCAGCGACTGCACCCCGCGGGACCGCCACAGGGGGGCCTGCACCTCCACCGCTCCCCCGCTCGCCGTCGCCGTCGTCCATCCCGTGCCCGCCGATCATGACCGGCCGGGAGTGACCGGCGGCACCCGGGTAGGCACGTGGGCGTGGGGTTGCTGACCGTGGGCCACGGGTCCGACGACCGCGCCGCGCTGGCCGCCCGGCTCGGCGCGGCAGGCGTGGAGCAGGTCGTGGACGTGCGGCGCTTCCCCGGCAGCCGCAGCAACCCCGACGTCCGGCGGGAGGCGCTGGAGCGGTGGCTGCCCGCTGCGGGGATCGGTTACCGCTGGGAGGAGCGCCTCGGGGGCCGCCGCCGGTTGCCGCGCGACGAGCCGGTCGCGGACGGGTGGTGGACCGTGGCCCAGTTCGCGGCCTACGCCGGGTACACCCGGACGCCGGAGTTCGCGGCCGCGCTGGACGAGGTGCTCGCCGCGGCGGCGGACGCCACGGTGGCGGTGATGTGCAGCGAGTACGTGTGGTGGCGCTGCCACCGGCGGCTGGTCGCCGACGTCACCGTCCTGGGCCGGCGCGTGACCGTCGGGCACCTCATGCCCGACGGCCGGGTGACCCCCCACCGCCCGGCCGACGGCGCGGTCCTGGGCGACGACGGCCTCGTCCGCTGGCCGGCCGCCGCAGCCCCCTGACCGCGTCCTCCCTCACCGTGGCGCGTCCTCCCTCACCGCCCACCGTGAGGAAGGACGCGCCACGATCAGGGCAGCTGATCGTGGCCGCGGATGCCTCAGCCCATGTAGGGGTACCGGTGGTCGGTCGGGGGCGCGAAGGTCTCCTTGATCGACCGGCTCGAGGTCCAGCGCATCAGGTTCTGCATCGCCCCGGCCTTGTCGTTGGTGCCCGAGGCCCGCCCGCCCCCGAAGGGCTGCTGGCCGACGACGGCGCCGGTCGGCTTGTCGTTGACGTAGAAGTTGCCCGCCGCGTGCCGCAGGAACGTCTGCGCGTGCGCGATCGCCGCCCGGTCCTGCGCGATGACCGCGCCGGTGAGCGCGTACGGCGCGGCCGACTCCATCTGCGACAGCACCGTGTCGTAGTCGGCGTCGTCGTAGACGTGCACCGCGAGCACCGGGCCGAAGTACTCGGTGGTGAAGACCTCGTGCCCCGGGTCGGTGCCCTCGATGATCGTCGGGCGAACGAAGAAGCCCTCGGAGTCGTCCTTCTGCCCGCCGGCCACGATCGACAGCGCGGGGTCGTCGTCGACCCGGTCGATGACGCCGGAGAGCTTCGAGAACGACTTCCGGTCGATGACCGCGCCCATGAAGTTCGAGAAGTCGGTGACGTCGCCCATCGGCAGCGACTCGGTGGTCGCCACCAGGTCGTCGCGCAGCCGCTCCCACACCGAGCGGGGCACGTACGCCCGCGACGCCGCGGAGCACTTCTGCCCCTGGAACTCGAACGCGCCGCGGACGAGCGCCGTCCGCAGCACGTCGACGTCGGCGGAGGCGTGGGCGACGACGAAGTCCTTGCCGCCGGTCTCCCCCACGATCCGCGGGTAGCCGCGGTAGCCGGCGATGTTCTCGCCGACCGTGCGCCACAGGTGCTGGAACACCGGTGTCGACCCGGTGAAGTGGATGCCGGCCAGGTCGCGGTCGGCGAGGGCCACCTCCGAGACGGCGACCCCGTCGCCGGGCAGCATGTTGATCACGCCCGGGGGCAGCCCCGCCTCCTCGAGCAGCCGCATGAGGAAGTGCGCGGCGAACTGCTGGGTGGGCGCGGGCTTCCAGACCACGGTGTTGCCCATGAGCGCCGGCGCCGTCGGCAGGTTGCCCGCGATCGCGGTGAAGTTGAACGGGGTGATCGCGTAGACGAAGCCCTCGAGCGGGCGGTGGTCGGTGCGGTTCCACACGCCGGGCGAGGACTGCGGCTGCTCGGCGAGGATCTGCCGCGCGAAGTGCACGTTGAAGCGCCAGAAGTCGATCAGTTCGCAGGCGCTGTCGATCTCCGCCTGCTGCGCGGTCTTGCTCTGGCCCAGCATGGTGGCGGCGTTCAGCGTCTGGCGCCACGGCCCGGCCAGCAGGTCGGCGGCCTTGAGGAACACCGCGGCGCGGTCGTCGAAGGAGAGCTCCTGCCACCCGGGAGCGGCCTCCTTCGCGCAGCGGATCGCCTCCTGCGCGTCGGCGTGCGTGCTCTGCGCGGAGGTGCCCAGGACGGCGGCGTGCCGGTGCGGCTGGACGACCTCGAACGTCCCGCCGGCGGCCATCCGCTGCCGGCCGCCGACCGTGGCGGTCAGCTCCAGGGGCTCGGCGGCCAGCTCGGCGAGCCGCCGCTGCAGCTGCTCCCGCTCGGGCGTGCCCGGGGCGTAGGTGAGCACCGGCTCGTTGACCGGGGACGGGACTCGGGTGACGGCGTCCATGGGGAACCTCGTTCTCAGGAGCGGGTGGTGAGCGAGCGGAGGAAGAAGGCGACGTTGGCCGGGCGCTCGGCCAGCCGGCGCATGAAGTACGCGTACCAGTCGGCGCCGTAGGGCACGTAGGAGCGCACGCGGGTGCCGGCGGCGGCCAGCCGGCGCTGCTCGTCGGGGCGGATGCCGTAGAGCATCTGCACCTCCCAGGAGTCGGCCGCACGCGAGTGCTGCGCCGCCAGCTCGTGCGCCAGGGCGACCATCGCGGGGTCGTGCGAGCCGACCATCGGGTACCCGGGCCCGCGCATGAGGATCTCCAGGCAGCGGCGGTAGGCGGCGTCGACGTCCCGCTTGCGCTGGTGGGCCACCGACTCCGGCTCGTGGTACGCCCCCTTGACCAGCCGCACGCGGGACCCGCTGACCGCGAGCTCGGCGGCGTCGGCCTCGGTGCGGTGCAGCATCGACTGCAGGACGGCGCCGGTCGCCGGGTGCTCCTTGCGCAGCTCGGCGACGGCGGCCAGCGTGGAGTCGACGGTGCGGTGGTCCTCCATGTCGAGGGTGACCGTCGTCCCGATGGCCGACGCCGCCTCGACCACCGGTCGGACCAGCTCCAGCGCGAGGTCGTGCCCGCCGTCGGGAAGCACCTGCCCGAAGGCCGAGAGCTTGACCGACACCTCGGCCGCGTGCCCCAGCCCCAGCGGGGCGAGGGCCTCGAGGGCGGCGAGGTAGGCGTCGCGGGTCCGCCGCGCCTGCGCCCGGTCGGTGACGTCCTCGCCGAGGTGGTCGAGGGTCACCGCGATGCCGTCGGCGGCGAGCGCGCGCACCGCCGCGATCGCGTCGTCCAGCGACTCCCCCGCCACGAACCGGTCGACCACCCGCCGGGTGGCCGGCGTGCCGGTGACCGCCCGGCGCAGGGCCGGCCGGCGGGAGGCGGCCAACAGGACCTTCTGCAGCACCACGGGTCCTCCTCCGGGCCGACGCCACGTGCCCCTCGAACGCTAGGTACCCACCACCCCTCCGGGCCAGCGACAGATGTCGGGATTCCCCGCGTCTGCTCTCATACAGCTGTACGAGACCTCGGGAGGCGGAGGAGGCGTGGTGCGCGACGAGCTGCAGGAGCTGGTCGACGAGGTGTCGCGGGTGCTCCGGGCCCCCGCCACCCTGGAGGACGCGGGCTTCACGCTGCTGGCCTTCTGCGCGCACGACGACAGCGGCGCCGACCCCATGGACGCCGTCCGCACCCGGTCGATCCTCACCCGCGGCTCGACCCCCGAGACCCGCCGCTGGTTCGAGGACTTCGGCATCGCGTCGGCGACCCGGCCGATGCGGACGCCGGCCGACCCCGCGGCCGGCGTCCTGACCCGGCTGGTGCTGCCGGTCCGCCACGAGGACCGCACCCGGGGCTACCTCTGGCTGCTCGACGACGGCCGCATCGACCCCGACGACGACGCCGATCCGGCGCTGCGCCATGCGCTGGACCTCGCGGCGAGCGCCGGGCGCGCGCTGGCCGGCCGCCCCGCGGCCGACCTCGGGCCGGTGCTCGCCGACGCGCTGACCGGGCGCCCGGCGGCTCGGGCCCAGGCCGCCCTGCGGCTCGGCGACCGGCTGACCGCCGAGGGCGCCCAGGTGCTGGTCGCCCTCTCCCCCGCGCCGGGGCACCCGGTGTCGGGCCGGCTCCCCGCCGCGGGCGCGGTCGCCACCGTCGTCGACGGCGGGGTCGCCGTGCTCGTGCCGCTCCCGGCGCCCGCGGACCTGCGCCCCGCGGGCGCGCTCGCCGCGGCCTCGCTGGCCGCGCTACCGGCCGGGAGCACCGCCGGCGTCTCGTCGGCGCGCCGCGGCACCGGCGACCTGCCCGGCCAGTGGGCGGAGGCCCGGGCGGCGGCGCGGGTCGCCGCGGCGGTCGACCGGTTCTTCCCCGTCGCCCGCTGGGGGGAGCTCGGCGGGTGGCGGACGGCCGCGGCGCTGCCCGGGCCCGATCCGGTGCTGGGCCGCTTGCTCGACGACCCCGTGCTCGCGGCGACGGCGGAGACCTACCTGGACTGCGCCGGCAGCGCGGCGCGGACGGCGGCGGCGCTGCACGTCCACCGGCAGACGCTCTACTACCGGCTGGGCCGCATCTCGGCGCTGACCGGACTGGACCTCTCCGACGGCGACGCCCGCCTGCTCCTGCACGCCGGGTTGCGCGCCGCCCGCCTCGCCGGGGGTCGGCCGCTCGACCCCTCGTGAGCGCCGCGGCTCACCTACTCTCGGTGCCGATGGCTGCGGGAGACATGGCTGCGCAGGTGGATCCCCGCAGCGGGCACGAGGACGTCCTGCGCGCGCTGCGCACCGGGACCGCCGAGGAGCACCGGGTCGTCGAGGACACCCTCGACCTGCTCGACCCGGAGCTGGACCCGGCCCGGCTGGCCCACGTGCTCGGCCTGATGCACGGCTTCTGGACGGCGGCCGAGCGGGGCCTCGACGGATGGGCCGCCCGCCACCCCGCCGACGCCGCGACCGTGGACTGGGCCCGCCGCCGCCGGGCCGGGCTCTTCGCCGCCGACCTCGCGACGCTGGGCGTGCCGGTGCCGGGCCACGCGCCGGAGCTCCCGGCCGTCGCCGGCACCGACGAGGCGCTGGGCCGGCTCTACGTCCTGGAGGGCTCCACCCTCGGTGGCACGTTCATCGACCGGCACCTCGCCGCGCTCCCCGGCCTGGCCGGCGTCCGCATCCGCGCCTTCTCCCCGTACGGCGCCGAGACCGGCGCGATGTGGGCCGCCTACCGCCGGGTCACGCGCGCGCACGTCGAGGCCGGCGGGGACGCCGACCGCGTCCTCGGCGCCGCGCGTGAGGCGTTCCGCGCGCTCGCCGGGTGGTGCCGGCCGGCCGCGCGGCGTGCTCATCGCCGTCCGGCCCGGCCGTCGTCCGGCTGACCCCGGCGGTCAGTCGGCGCCCGGTGCGGTGAACCGGGGCGTCAGACCGTCGTCGGGCGGCCCGCCACGGCCGGGCAGCGGGCGCTCGTCCTCGGCCGCACGGACGACGGCGATCGTCTCCAGCGGGTCCGGCGACCCCCTGCGGGCGCCGCGCTCGAGCGCGGCGAGCAGCCGCTCCTCGTCGGGCGCGAGGTCACCGGGGCCCAGCCGCCCGCCGGGGCTGCCCGCGTCGGTGCCCGACGCCATCGCGGTGTCGGGCGTCGGGTCGTCCGGAGCGCTCATGCGGCAGTTCCTCATGGTCGATCAGCGGGGGAAGTTCGGCTCGAGCCGCGGGACGATCTGCATCTCGGGGACGAAGGCCGCCGGGTGGAGGGCCAGCAGGGTGCGGATGGCGTCGGCGACCGCCGACGGCGGCATCATGAGGTGCCCGGGGATACCCCACTGCTCCATCATCGGGGTGTCCATGGCGGCGGGGATGACGCTCTGCACCCGGCACGGGAAGGGCCGCTCGCTGCCGTCGTCGAGCCGGACCGCCTTCTCCCGCAGCTCGCGCTGGATGCACCGGGTCGCGTTGAGGAAGCCGGCCTTGGAGCCGTTGTAGGCGATCGCCCCGCTGCCGGAGGTGATCGCCGAGAGCGAGACGACGTGGACGACGTCGGCGGTGCGCCCCTGGGGCAGGTGCTGCACCCGCTTCACGAACTCGCTGGTGAGGAAGATCGGCCCCTCGCAGTTCACCGCCTGCACCCGCTGGTAGTCCGCGAGGTCGATGTCGGTGATGTAGCCGGGCCGGTCGATGCCGGCGACGTTGACCAGGACGTCGAAGGTGTCGCCGTGCCGGTCGAAGAGGTCGGCGACGACGGCCCGCCGGCTCTCGTCCTGGGTGACGTCCAGGTCGGCGACCTCCGCGGAGCCGCCCGCGGCCGCCACCCGTGACCGCGTCTCCTCGCTGCCCGCCGCGTCGATGTCGGCGACGACCACGTGCGCGCCGTCCTCGGCCAGTGCGAGCGCGGTGGCCCGGCCGAGCCCGCTGGCCCCGCCCGTCACGAGTGCGACCCGGCCCTTCAGCGACGCCTCCACAGCAGTTCCTCCGTCGTCCGTGCGTGTCCGTCGCCGACAGCCTCGCCGAGAACCGCCGCAGCCGCAGGTCGGGCCGCTACCGCCTGGTGGACCAGACGTCGGCGAGGGTGACCGTCTGCAGCCCGCGCTCGGCGATCAGCTCCAGGAGCTGCCCGTACACGGTGGTGACCGTGGGGTGGTTGGCGTGGCCGACGACGATCGTCCGGGCGCTGAACCAGCGCCGGGCCGCTGCCATGAGCTCCTCGGCGGTGAGCACCCGGAAGTCCTCGAAGGTGCCGTTCCACATGGCGATGGTCGGGTGCCCGAGGTCCGCGGCGATCCGGTCGGTCCGCTCGTCGCGGGCGCCGAACGGCGGGCGGAAGAAGGGGCTGTCCTCCACACCGAACGTCGAGCGCAGGAAGTCCCGGTTGCGCCGGATCTCCTCGGCGACCTCCCGGTCCCCGAGCGTGGTGAGGTCGGGGTGGGACCAGGTGTGGTTGCCCAGGGCCACCTGCCCGGAGTCGACGAGGGGGCGCAGCAACGCGGCGTTCTCCTCCCACGCCCGGTAGCGGCCGTTGGGGAAGAAGGTCAGGCGGGTCCCGCTGTCGGCGGCGAACCGCGCGAACGCCGCGACCACCTCGCTGCTGGTGCCGTCGTCGATCGTCAGCGCGAGCAGGTCCTGCTCCAGCGGCAGGGCCTCGACCACCCCGGTGGGCGGCGGCTGCGGCTCGACCCCGGGCACGCCCCGGCGCACCGGCTTCCCCCGCGCGACGGGGTGCCCGGCCGGCTCGGGCGGCGCCGGGGCGGCCGCCCCGGGCGCGGGCTCGCCGAGGGCGGCCGCGCCGCGCGCCACGGCCGTGCCCGCCAGCCCGGCCGCGAGGGCGAGCAGGAACCGTCGTCGGTCCACGCCCGGGACGCTAGCGAGACGTCGTCCGCCCCCCGCGGAGGCGGGCGGACGGCACGCCGGGCCCCTCCGGGGCGCGACGCGCGGTCCGCGCGCCGTCACGTCCTGCGGTCAGAAGCGGTGCAGCCCGGCGTCCTCGATCAGCCGCGCCTGCTCCCGGCACCACGGCGACCACGCGTCGCCCTCGGTCTCCTGCCGGCGGCGGAACGCGTCCCACTCCAGCAGCTCCCACTCGCCCACCTCGGTGGGCTCGGGCGCGGGCGAGCCGGTGAACCGCCCGACGTAGACCGGGCACACCTCGTTCTCCACGACCCCGCGGAACTCCGCGCGGTACCGGTAGCCCGGCAGCGCGGGGCGGACGTCGGTGACGCCGAGCCCCAGCTCGAAGCCGGCGCGGCGGGCGATCGCGTCGCCGTCGTCCTCGCCGGGGCCCGGGTGGCCGCAGACGGTGTTGGTCCACATCCCGGGGAAGGTCGCCTTGTCCTCGGCCCGGCGGGTGACCAGGAGCCGGCCGTCGTCGGAGAAGAGGTAGGCCGAGAAGGCGCGGTGCAGCGGAGTCTCGCCGTGGTGGACCTCCGGCTTGGGCATCGCGCCGATCGCCCGCCCGTCGTCGTCGACCAGCACGATGAGCTCGACAGGGGTGGCGGTCACGGCGACATTGTCGTCCTCCGGACGACACCGCGGCCACGTGCCCTCCCGCTCCTGCGTGGAGCCCTTCCCGGTCCTCCTCGGGGAGGCCTCCGGCCGCCCATCGTCGGACCGCCTCGCAGGGCGGCTCCTGTCGCTCTTTGGCACAGTCGTCGGGTGGACAGCTTCCGGAGGAACGACCTGACCTTCGACGTCCGGGACGCCGGGCCGGCCGACGGCGACCCCGTCGTGCTGCTGCACGGCTTCCCGCAGGACTCCGGTGCCTGGGACCGGGTGGCCCCGGCGCTGCACCAGCACGGGCTGCGCACGCTCGCACCCGACCAGCGGGGCTACTCCCCCGGGGCCCGCCCCCGCGGCCGGGCGCACTACCGGCTGCGCGAGACCGCGGACGACGTCCTCGCCCTGCTCGACGCCGCCGGGCTGGATTCCGCGCACGTGGTCGGGCACGACTGGGGCGGCCTCGTCGGGTGGGCGCTCGGGGCCTGGTACCCCGACCGGGTGCGCACCCTCACCGCCCTCTCGGTGCCGCACCCGGGGGCGATGGCCCGCGCGATGGTGCGCAGCGACCAGGCGCTGCGCTCCTCGTACGTGGGGCTGTTCCAGCTGCCCGTCCTGCCCGAGCGGCTGCTGCTGGCCGGGGAGGGAGTCGTCCTCCGCCGGGTGCTCCGGCAGGGCGGCCTGCCCGACGACGCCGCCGACCGCTACGTCCGGCGGATGCGCGAGCCGGGCGCGCTGACCGCGGCGCTGGACTGGTACCGCGCCGTGCCGTGGAGCGGGCGGGACCCGGTCGGGAAGGTGCGGGTGCCCACGCTGCACGTGTGGAGCACCGGTGACACCTTCCTGGGCCGCGCCGCCACCGAGGACACCGTCCGCTTCGTCGACGCGCCGTACCGGCTCGAGGTCCTCGACGGCGTCACCCACTGGATCCCGGAGCTCGCCGCGGAGCGGACCGCCGAGCTGGTCACCGCCCACGTCCGCGGCTGACCGGCCCGGTTGCGAGACTGCTCGCCATGACGGAGACGACGTCGCTGACCCGCGCCGAGCGCCTCGACCGGCTGCCCGTCACCCGGGAGCACCACCGGCTGGTCGTCGGCTCCGGCATCGGGTGGGCGCTGGACGCGATGGACGTCGGCCTCATCTCGTTCGTGATGACCGCGCTGGTCGCGCAGTGGGGGCTGTCGAACGGCGAGGTGTCGTGGATCGGGTCGATCGGCTTCGTCGGCATGGCACTCGGCGCCACGCTCGGCGGACTGCTGGCCGACCGGTTCGGCCGCCGCCAGGTGTTCGCCCTCACGCTGCTGGTGTTCGGGCTGGCGACCGGTGCGGCCGCGCTGTCCTGGTCGGTCGGGGCGCTGCTGGTCTTCCGGTTCCTGATCGGCCTCGGGCTGGGCGCCGAGCTGCCGGTCGCCTCGACCCTGGTGAGCGAGTTCGCCCCCGCGCGGGTGCGCGGCCGGGTGGTGGTGCTGCTGGAGGCGTTCTGGGCGGTGGGCTGGACGCTGGCCGCGCTGATCGGCTACTTCGTCGTGCCCACCAGCGACGACGGGTGGCGCTGGGCGCTGGCCCTGGGCGCGGTGCCGGCGCTGTACGCCGTGGTGGTGCGCCGGGGGCTGCCCGAGTCGGTGCGCTTCCTGGAGCTGCGCGGCCGGACGGAGGAGGCCGAGGCCACGGTGCGCCGCTTCGAGCGCTCCGCGGACGTCGCGCCCGTGCCCTCCCCCGCTCCCGCTCCGCCCGCCGCCCCGCCGGGCCTGCGGGCGCTGTGGGCCGGGGGCGCCGCACGGCGGACGGCCGCGCTATGGACCGTCTGGTTCAGCATCAACTTCGCCTACTACGGCGCCTTCATCTGGCTGCCGACGCTGCTGTTCAACGACGGCTTCTCGCTGGTGAAGTCGTTCCAGTACACGTTGATCATCACGCTCGCCCAGCTGCCTGGGTACGCGGTGGCGGCCTACCTGATCGAGAAGTGGGGCCGGCGCCCCACCCTGGCGACGTTCCTGCTCGGCTCCGCGCTGGGCGCCGGGCTCTTCGCCGCCGCCGACGGCGACACCGCGGTGCTGGTCACCGGCATGGTGCTGTCGTTCTTCAACCTCGGCGCCTGGGGTGCGCTCTACGCGGTGACGCCGGAGATCTACCCGACCGCCCTGCGGGCCACAGGTGCGGGCGCCGCCGCCGGGTTCGGCCGGCTCGCCTCCATCGCGGCCCCGCTCTGCGTCCCGCTGCTGGTCGACGCCGGGGGCACCGGCCTGGTCTTCGCCACCTTCGCCGCCTTCTTCGTGGTGGCCGCGGTCGCCGCGTTCGCGCTGCCCGAGCTGCGCGGGCAGGCGCTCGACGCGGAGGCTCCCCGCGGGGCGACGTCGTCGGCGATGCGCGGCTGAGGACGCCGACCCCCCGGTTGGCCCGGGGGCGGACGGGTAGCCGCAGGGGCATGCCGAACCTCATCCCCGGCCAGCTGCGCGGCCGCACCATCGCCGTCACCGGAGCCAGCGGCAACGTCGGGACCGCCCTGCTGCGCCGGCTGACCGCCCCCTCCGCCGGCGTCGCCGAGGTCCGCGGGCTGGCCCGGCGCCGCCCGCCGTCGGGCGCCCCCTACGACGGCGTGCGCTGGCACCTGGCCGACCTCGGCGAGGCCGCCAGCGAGCGCGAGGTCGCGGAGTTCGTAGCCGGCGCCGACGCCGTCGTCCACCTGGCCTGGGCGCTGCAGCCGGGCCGGCAGCCCGGTCGGCTGCGCGAGGTGAACGTGGAGGGCACCCGGCGGGTGGCCCGCGCCGCGGCGGCCGCGGGGGTCGACCAGTTCGTGCACATGAGCTCCATCGGCGCCTACGCCGGCGGGGCGCGCGGGCAGCGGGTGACGGAGGACTGGCCGACCACCGGCATCCCGAGCGCGCAGTACAGCCGCGACAAGTCGCAGGCCGAGAGCGCGGTCCGCGACGTGTTCGGTCGGCACCGGGACACCACGCTGACCGTCGTCCGCCCCACCCTGGTGCTGCAGCCGGAGGCGAGCAGCGAGATCGGCCGCTACTTCCTCGGCCCGCTGCTGCTGGGTGCCGCACGCATGCTCCCCGGCCCGGTCGCCCGCCTGCTGCCGCTCCCCCTCCCGGCGCTGGCCATCGCGTTCGTGCACGCCGACGACGTCGCCGACGCCCTCGAGCGGATGCTCGACCGGCGCGCTCCCGGCCCGTTCAACCTGGCGGCCGAGCCGCTGCTGGACGCCGACGCGCTCGCCCGGGCGCTGGGGTCGGTGCGGATACCCACCCCCGCCTTCGCCCTGCGCGCCGGGCTGCACGCCGCCTTCACCGCCCACCTGGTGCCCACCGAGCCCGGCTGGCTGGACATCGGCACGCAGGCGCCGGCGCTGGACACCGGCCGGGCGCGCAAGCTGCTCGACTGGGCGCCGTTCCACGCCGGGGACGACGTGCTGCGGCAGTTCGTGGCCGCCCTGGGCGCGGGCGTGGGCGCGCCGGGCCCGCTGCTGCGGCCGGCGGGCGGCCCGGAGCTCGACCCCGCCGGCGACGCCGCCAACGCGCCGGGCCCGCGGGCGAACTGACTCAGCCGGGGAGGCTCCCCAGCAACGTGCGGGTCATCGCGTTGCGGGTGTCGAGCAGCTCGTCCAGCGCCGCGGTCAGGTCGCCGGCCGACACCGCGAGCGCGCCGCCGTCGGGGGTGCGGGTCGCGGCGACCAGCGCGGCCCGGCGGAGCAGCTGGATGCCGTGGTGCCGTGCAGGCTGCTCACCAGGTACCGGTCGGTGTGGGCCTTGCCGACGCCCGGGCGGGCCGTACAGCAGCACCCCGCGCTTGAGGTGCTGTCCCGCGGCGAGCAGGCGGGCCTTGTGCCGGGCGACGTCGACCACCTGCCGCTTGATCTCGGCGAGCGTGGCCGGCGCGAGGACGAGCTGGTCGGCCCCCAGCTCCGGGCGGCGGTGGAACTGCAGCAGCGTCTGCCCGTGGCCGAAGACCTCCTGGCCGAAGGAGAGCACCTTGCCGCGGAACACGTTGTGCTCGATGCTCGCCTCGCGGATCTCGGCCGCGGCCCGGGCGACACCGGCCTGGTCGGTGCCGACGAGCTGATCGCGCATCGCTGGCAGGCGCGCACCTCGCCGTCGGGGCCGCAGGCGAGGTTCACCGTGGCGGGGTTGCCGGGCCGTGGGCCGTGCGGGTGCTCGGCCTCCGGGCCCAGCAGGTCGCCCGATCCCGAAGTGCACGTGCTGGAACCCGGCGACGCCGACCAGCTCGTGCCGCCTCCCGGGCGAGCCAGCCAGGCGTCCACGCCGGCCTGCACGTCGACGTGCTCGTAGCCGGGCCAGGTCTCCTCGACGACGTCCAGGCCCTCGGCGGCGTCACCGAGGTGGGCAGCGAGCACCCGCGACAGCCGCGGCCGCTCCCCTGCCCGGGCCGCACCCACCAGGACCCGCACCCCGCGCCGGGCCAGGCGGCCGACGTCGGCGAGCTCCGGCCGCAGCCCGTCCGGAACCGCGGCGGAGGGGGCCGTGAGCGGCTGGTAGGAGCCGCAGTTCTCGAACCGGGATCAGCTGCGGCTGGTCCAGGCGCCGACGTCCCGGCCGGTCCTCGCGAAGACCTCGCTCGCCCGCTCCGCGCGCAGCGCGACCAACAGCGCCTCACCTTCGGCGAGCGTGGTGTCCGGGTCGTCCGCCGCGACCAGGCGGGCGGTCGCGGTGGCGCGCCGTCCCTCGACCGAGACCAGCCGGCCCGTCACCACGAGGGGCACCCCCAGGTGCACGGGCCGCCGGTAGGTGACCGTCAGCGTCGCGGTCAGGCCCCCGTGCCCGGCCCCGCGCGCCGAGCGCGCCAGCACGTGGTCGAGGAGGGTGGCCACGACCCCGCCGTGCACCAGCCCCGGCGGCCCCTCGAGCTTCTTGCCGACGGTCACGTGGCCGACGCAGCGGCCCTCGTCCGGGAAGTCCTCGACGACCATCGGCGGGGCGACCGGGCTGCCCGGCCCGTAGACCGGGCTGTACCAGCGCTCCCCGCTGTCCGGGTCGTCCACCGACGCGATCTCGTGCACCTCGCGGAGGTCGGCCGAGAGGAGCGCGGCGAGCTCCCGCGCCACGCGCGCCGCCTCGGCCAGCCGGTCGACGGGCACCTCGGTGCGGACGGCGGCGTCGACCAGGTCGCGCAACGCCTCCCCCAGCTCCCCGACGGCGGCGCGGCGAACGCCCCGCTCCTCGTCCGTCAGGTGGCCCTGCTGCAGGGGCCCGCCGCGAGCCTGCGAGTGGTGGGGGGCAGGAGGGTCCTTACGCACGCTGCATGCCGGCCTCGCGCAGCAGCGCGCCACCGACGATGACCCGCTGCACCTCGCTGGTGCCCTCGTAGAGCCGGAACAGCCGGGCGTCGCGGTAGAAGCGCTCCACCGGCGTCGTCCGCAGGTAGCCCATGCCGCCGTGCACCTGGACGGCCTTGTCGACGGCGCGCCCCACCATCTCGGTGCAGAAGAGCTTGGCCGACGAGGGGCCGACGGAGGTGTCCTCGCCGGAGTCGTAGCGGGCCGCGACGTCGCGCACCATGCTGCGGCCGGCGAGCAGCTCGGCGTGCATGTCGGCGAGCATCGCCTGCACCAGCTGGAAGCGGCCGATCGGGGCCCCGCCCTGCTTCGCGCTGGCCGCGTAGGCCACCGACTCGTCGAGCACCCGCTGCGCCATGCCGACGCAGAGCGCCGCGATGTGCAGGCGGCCGCGGGAGAGCACGGTGAGCGCCTTGGCGTAGCCGCGCCCCTCCTCGCCGATGAGCGCGTCGGCGGGCACCCGGACGTCGTCGAAGAACACCTCGGAGGTCCAGGCGCCGGCCTGGCCCATCTTCTTGTCGCGGGGGCCGACGGTGACGCCGGGCGTGGTCGTCTCCACGACGAAGCTGGAGATGCCGCGGCCGCCCTTCTGCTCGGGGTCGGTGCGGGCGAAGACGACGAACAGGTCGGCGATCGGCGCGTTGGTGATGTACCGCTTGCTGCCGTTGATGACCCACTCGTCGCCGTCGCGGCGGGCGCTGGTGCGCAGCGCGGAGGGGTCGGAGCCGGCCTCGGCCTCGGTGAGCGCGAACGAGCCGATCAGCTCGCCCGCGGAGAGGCGCGGCAGGTACTTCGTCTTCTGCTCGTCACTGCCGAACTTGGCGATGACCTGGCCGGAGATCCCGTTGTTGGTGCCGAACAGCGAGCGGAACGCCGGCGTCGTGTAGCCGAACTCCATGGCCAGCTCGACGTCCTCGCTCATGGTCACGCCCAGCCCGCCGTAGTCCTCGGGCAGCGCGTAGCCGAAGAGCCCCATCCCGGCGGCCTGCGCGCGCAGGTCGTCGGGGATGCGGTCCTCGTCCTCGATCTGCTCCTCGCGGGGCAGCACCGATTCGCGGATGAGCTGGCGAACGGCGTCCTTGACCTGGCGGAAGTCCTCGGCGTCCACGGGGCCATGGTGACGCGTGCCGCGTCCGCCCCTCGCGCCGGGGTCCGGCCGTGCCGAGCCATGCGTACTCGTGGCTATCAGCCGGCGATGGCCACGAGGTTGCATGGCTCGCCCTGCCTGTGGATGGCGGAAGCGCAGCGACCCCTGATTTCGGCACGCTCCTCGGCATGCCCACGCCCCCGGTACCGCCACGGGTCCAGGGTCCGCTGGACCGGCGCGGCGCCCGGGCGAAGGGCATCACCGACTGGCACCTGCGTCACCGGGACGTCCTGCACGCCTCGCGGGACACCTACCTCCCCCGATCCGGCGACGAGTTGCAGCGGATGCGCGCCGTGCTGCTCGGCGCTCCGGACGGGGCAGTGGTCAGCCACCTCACGGCGGCCCGCCTGTGGGGCTTCCAGGTGCCACTGGTGGCGGAGGACGAGCGGGTGCACCTGACCGTCCCGCGCGACGCCCGGCTCCGCCAGCGCCGCGACCGCCGCCTGCACTTCTCCGACGTGCCCGCACCCGAGACGCGCCGGCTGCACGGGGTGGTGACGACCTCGCCCAGCCGGACCTGGATGGACCTCGCCGCCGTCGTCCCACCCGCTGCGCTCCTGGCCGTCGCCGACCAGATGCTGGCGCGGGGGTACCCGCGGGCCCAGTTCCCCGCTGTCCTGCTGCGATCGGCCGGACGTCGGGGGATCGTGACCGCCCGACGGGTCGCCGCGTGCGCCGACCCGTTGGCCGGCTCCCCGATGGAGTCGGTGCTGCGCTGGGCCATCCACGAGGCGGGCCTGCCGCCACCGGTGCTGCAGCACGTCGTGCGGGACGGCGGGCGGTTCCTCGGGCAGGTCGACCTGGCATGGCCCGACCGCCGGGTGGTGGTGGAGTTCGACGGCGACGTGCACCGGGACCGCAGGGTTTTCGTGGCGGACGTCCGCCGGCAGAACGGCCTGGTCCTCGCGGGCTGGACCATCCTGCGCTTCACCTCAGCCGACCTGCTCGGTCGCCCCCACCAGGTGCTCGCGGCCATCCGGGCGGCGCTCGGGCTGGGCTGAGAGGCGGGTGAGCCGCGAGTCATGCGAACTCGTGGCCATCAGGCGGCGATGGCCACGAGTTCGCATGGCTCGCGGGAACTGCGGGTCAGGCGATGGCGTCCAGGCGCGCCATGTCCTCGTCGGAGAGGATCAGCCGCGCCGCACCCAGGTTCTCGGTGAGGTGGTCGACCGACTTGGTGCCGGGGATCGGCAGGATGACCGGCGACTTCTGCAGCAGCCAGGCGAGCGCCACCTGCGACGGGGTGGCGTCCAGCTCGCGGGCGATGTCGGCGACCGGGCTGTCGGGGGCGGCCAGGTCACCGGTGGCGATGGGGAACCACGGGATGAAGGCGATGCCCTCGGCGGTCGCGTAGTCGAGCACGTCCTGGCTCTGCCGGTTCGTGAGGTTGTACAGGTTCTGCACGCTGACGATCTCGGTGACCTGGCGAGCGGCCTCCAGCTCCTCGACCGACACCTCGGAGACGCCGATGTGGCGCACCTTGCCCTCGTCCTGGAGCTCCTTGAAGGCGCCCAGCTGGTCGGCCAGCGGCACCTCGGCGTCGATGCGGTGCAGCTGGATGAGGTCGATGCGGTCGAGCTCCAGGTGCCGCAGGGAGAGCTCCACC
Organism: Blastococcus sp. SYSU DS0669; assembly: GCF_054050895.1. Lineage (NCBI taxonomy): Bacteria > Bacillati > Actinomycetota > Actinomycetes > Geodermatophilales > Geodermatophilaceae > Blastococcus > Blastococcus sp. SYSU DS0669. Next base: position 206,796 of record NZ_JBJHAE010000002.1, read on the forward strand.
TGCTGCTTGAGGTAGGCCGGGCGGCCCACCGGCGTCCAGATGCCGGGGCCCTGGCGGGTCAGGCCGGCCTTGGTCGCGATGACCAGGTTCTCCGGGTACGGGTGCAACGCCTCGGCGATGATCTGCTCGCTGATCTCGGGGCCGTAGGAGTCGGCGGTGTCGATGAAGTCGACGCCCTGCTCGACGGCGGCCCGCACGACGCGCACGGCGGCGGCGCGGTCGGCCGGCTCGCCCCAGACGCCGGGGCCGGGCAGCTGCATCGCGCCGTAGCCGAGCCGGTGCACGGGGAGGTCGCCGCCGATGGTGAACGTGTCGCTGAGCTGTGCGGTGGTCATGCCGGGAGCCAGCGTGGCAACCCCCGTGCGTGTTCCCTCCCGGGCGTGTTCCATGAGCCGATGGGAGAACTGGTGGTGCTCCGGCACGGGCAGACCGAGTGGAGCCGCAGCGGCCAGCACACCGGGGCGACCGACCTGCCGCTGCTGCCCGAGGGCGAGGAGCAGGCCCGCTCGCTGCGGGAGGTGCTGGGTCGCCGGGCGTTCGCCGAGGTGCGGGTCAGCCCGCTGCAGCGGGCGCGCCGGACCGCGGAGCTCGCCGGGCTGACCACCACGGCCGTCGACGGCGACCTGGTCGAGCTGCACTACGGCGGCTACGAGGGCCGGACCACGGCCGAGATCAGCGAGGAGCTGGGCCGGCAGTGGTCGATCTGGCGGGACGGCACCGTGGACGCCGAGGTCCCCGGTGAGTCGCTCACGGACGTCGGGGTGCGGGTGGACCGGGTGCTCGACCGGGTGCGGGACCGGCTGCCCGACGGCGACGTCGCGCTGGTCGCCCACGGCCACGTGCTCCGGGTGCTGACGGCCCGGTGGCTGGGGCTCGCTCCCGAGGCCGGGTCGCTGTTCGCGCTGCCCGCGGGCCGGTACGGCGTACTAGGCCACGAGCACGGCCGGCCGGTGCTCACCGGGTGGGCCCTGGGCTGAACGCCGCGGGGCTCAGCGGGAGCGCGCCACCGGCTGCCAGCGCCCCTCGGGCTCCTCCACCGCGGGCTCCGGGCGCACCGGCCGGCCGAACAACCACCCTTGGCCCAGGTCGGCCCCGAGCGCGGTGACCTCCTCGGCCAGCTGCTCGGTCTCGACGCCCTCGGCGACGACGACCGCCCCGAGCTGGTGGGCCAGGTCGGTCACCGCCTTCAGCACCGTGCGGGCGCCGTCGTCCGGCAGCTCCTGCACGAGCCCCTTGCCGAGCTTGACCACCTCGGGCCGGACCGCGGCCAGCAGCGACAGGCTGGACCAGCCCGCGCCGACGTCGTCGAGCGCGACCCGCCAGCCCAGGGAGCGGTAGTGCTCCAGCACCGACACCAGGTGCCCGCGGTCGGCGACGGCGTGCGACTCGACGACCTCGAAGACGAGCTGGTGGGGGTCGACACCCGCGTCGTGCGCGACCCGCTCGGTGCTGGCCAGGCAGACCTGCGGCCGGTAGATGGAGGTGGGGTTGACGTTGATGAACAGGTCGTCCCCGCCGAGCCACGGCATCGCGCCGGAGATCGCGGACTCCCGGCCGATGCGGTCCAGCCGGTCCAGCCAGCCCGCCGACTCGGCGACGAAGAACAGGTCCCCGCCACCGACCTCGCGGCCGTCGACCAGCCCGCGCAGCAGCGCCTCGTGGGCGACGACCGACCGGTCGGCCAGCGAGACGATCGGCTGGTACACCGACCAGAGCTCGGCCTCGGCCAGGACGCCGACCTCCACGGTGACCCCGCGCCGGGCCAGCTCGACGGCGAGCGTGGGTGCGGTGAGCAGCCGGGCGGTGAGCGCGGGGCCGTCGTCCGGCGGGTCGGTGGCCACCCGCACGGCCTCGGTCTCAGCGCCGGTGAGCTCCCGCGCCAGCTTCTGGAACAGCCGCTCCAGGCCACGCCCGCCGCGGTCGTCGACGACGTCGACCAGCTGGGGTGAGGAGTGGACGGTCAGGCCCAGAGCCCTCGCGGTGCGGGCGACGTGCGGCAGCACGTGCCCGATCGAGGTGGCGAGCAGCGCGCGGCTCGCCCGGCCGGGCGTCTCCCAGTTCTGACGGCACCCGCAGACACCGCCGCAGATGGTTCCCACGCAGGACAGGGTGACGCACCGGATGTGGCCCGCGAGACAGGCGCGCGGCGGTATCGGAACGCTCTTCCGGGGTACTCGAGGAGGACTTCCAGCACTTTCTCAACTTGAATGTCTAAGGTTTGCCCATGGCCGCACTCCCCACCGCCGAAGCCGACCGCCCGAGCCGTGGCGGCCGGCCGCGCGATCCCAGCCGCGACGGCGTCATCCGTGCCGCGATCCTGCGACTGCTGGCCGATGTGGGCTACGGGGCGCTGACCATGGACGCGGTGGCCGCGGAGGCCGGCGTCGGGAAGGCGACGATCTACCGCCGCTGGCGCACCAAGCAGGACCTCGTGGTCGACACCATCTCCGACCTCAACCGCGACGTGGCGCAGAGCCCCGACACCGGCTCCCTCGAGGGCGACCTGCGCGAGATCATGCGCACCCTGGTCGGCGTCGTGAACGGGCCGACCGGCGCGGCCACGCTCTCGCTGCTCTCCACCGTGCCGCGCCACCCGGCGCTCGCCGAGGCGTTCGAGCAGGGGCCGCTCGCGGTGTGGCGGCAGTCCTTCGAGAAGGTGTGGCAGCAGGCCGAGGCCCGCGGCGACGTGGGCCCGGAGTTCCGGAGCTCGGTCGCCGCCGAGACGATCAGCGCGCTCCTCGTGCAGCGCTGGCTGCTCACGCACCGCCCGGTCGACGAGGCCTTCGCCGACGAGGTGCTCGAGACGGTCGTCCTGCCGCTGGTGCGCACCCAGGGCTGACCCCGCCGCTCACCACCCGAGGGTGCCGGGCCCACCCTTGACGGGGCCGGCGATCTCGTCGGTGACCCAGCCGCCGTAGAAGCCGCCCGGCTGCGGGCGCACCTGCTCCCCGTCGACGAGCGCCCGGTCGACCCTGCCGGGGTAGAAGGCGATCGCCGAGCGCAGGTGCTCGTAGCCCGGGGCGGGGTCTTCGTAGGACCACCCGATGGCCGGGACGCGCCGGCCGTCGAGGACGGCGTCCCAGTAGGTCGCCGCCCCCTTCCACTCGCACACCGAGCGGCCCGGCGCCCGTTCGAGCAGGTCGACGGCGACGTCCTCGCGCGGCACGTAGTACACCGGCGGGTGGCTGGTCTCGCAGACCCGCACCGCGCGACGGGTGTCGGCGAGCACCCGCCCACCGAGTTCCACGACGACGTGCCGCCCGGTCACCTCGGCGGACGGGGGCCGGGGGTAGTCCCAGACCGACTCCTGACCCGGGCCGACCGGATCGCGGCGCACCGGATCAGCGCGTCCGGTTGACCTTCTCGACCACGACCTTGCGGCGCCCGACCTGCACGACGTCGGCCTTGCGGCGGTGCCGGACCTTCTGGACGACGACCAGGGTCACCAGCAGCCCGACCGCGCCGACCGTGGCCTGGCCCGCCGGCGTCCGCAGGAAGCGCTGGACGGCGTCCCGGCCCTGCGCCTTCAGCCGGGTCGGGCTGCTCCGGTAGGCGATCTGGTCCAGGGTGGCGGCCAGCGACTCGCGGGCCGCATCGATCTCGAGCTGGATCTGTCGTGGGTCGCGGGGCACGGCGACAGCCTGCCAGACGTCCCGCAGGTCAGCGCGCCGACGGTCCGCCACGGCCACCCGCAGAGGTGCTCCTACACTCCGGGACCACGCGGGAGTGGTGTAACGGCAGCCACGCCAGACTTAGGATCTGGTGCCTTCGGGCGTGGGGGTTCGACTCCCCCCTCCCGCACGCGGACGTCTCCGAGAGTGCGCGCTGTCGTCCCGGCGTGGTGGTCCCCGACGGGGTGACGACGGCTGCGGTGCCCGCCACGACGCTCACGGTGCGGGCGACGCGGACCCGCGCGCTGCCCCTGCCCGCCGCCCTCGCCCTGGTCTCCGCCATCCTCGCGGTCGCGCAATCCGCCTGGTGGTGGGTCGGGGTCGCGGTGGCCACGGCCCTGGCCGTGCTGGTGCTCGTCGCGCCGGCCGGCTCGAGGGGCGCGCCGAGCTGCTCCGCCGGGCCGGCTGACGCGACGGTCAGCCCAGGACCACCCGCAGGTCGAGCTCGGCCGACGGCGCGTCGGGGTCGTCGTCGTCCACCACGGCCAGCAGGTGCACGGTGTCGCCGTCCACCCCGCACAGCGCCAACCCCTCGACCTTGTGCACGTGCCCGTCCACCTCCGGGATGGGCACGACCGCCTGCACCGTGTCGCCGTCCAGCAGCGCGATCGCGGTGGCGACCACGGGACCGTCGTCCACCGCGTTCGGGGTGTCCTCGGCGGCGGCGCTCAGCAGCACCCGCCCGTCGGGCAGCGCGACGGCGTCGGTGACCGCCAGGCCCACGCCCTCGACCTGGCCCAGCTCGTACTCCCGCGGCCGGTCCACCGGGACGGCGGCGGGCTCCGCGCGACCGAGGACGGCGGCGACCACGTCCTGCAGCGGCACGTCGACGCTCGCGGAGCGGACGCCGGCCATGAGGTTGCCGCGGTTGAACCACCGGACCACGTCGCCGTGGCGGCTCGCCCCCTCCAGGTTCACGTGGTCCATCGGCAGCCCCAGGACGTCGGCCACGCGGTGGTAGACCGGGCCGAGCTCCGCGGAGCGCACCACCGGCCGCCCGCCCTCCAGCCGCACGAGGACCCCCCGCATGCGCCGGGGCGAGGAGCCCGAGCCGAGGAGGAGCACGGCCGGCTCGCCGTCCACCTCCGCCGGGCAGGCGACCTCCAGGTCGGGTTTGAGGCGCTTGGTGCCCTCCGCCTCGCGGAACGTGCGCAGCCCCTCGACGGGCGGGAGCACCTCGAGCGCCACCACCTCGTCCGGACGGCGCCAGGCGGCGACCGTCGAGTCGTCCTGCACGACCAGCCAGCCGTCCCCGAGCGGGGCCACGCCCGAGGCCGCGGTCACCGGGGTGCCGTCGGCGAAGCGCAGCGGCCGGGCGGCGTCCACGAAGACCTGCATCGCCCCGGTGTGCCCCGCCCGACGGCCGCTCACGCGCCGGGATCAGTAGTAGCCGGTCCGCCCGTCGACCAGCTCGCGGAGCAGGTCGAGGTGCCCCACGTGCCGCGCGACCTCCTCCACCATGTGCCCGAGGATCCAGCGCAGGGAGAGCGTCGTGCCCCCGTACTCCTCGTCGCGACCCAGCTCGTCCAGCGACGCGGCCGCCACGATCTCCGTCGATGCGGCGCACTGGCGGGCGTACTCGTCGAGCAGCCGCGCCAGCGGGACGCCGCCCACGCGCCAGTCGGCGCTCCCGTCGTCGCCGAACTGCGGGTTGGCCTCCTTCGACCGGCCCAGGAACAGCACCTCGAACCAGCAGTGCTCCACCCAGCGCAGGTGGGAGACCAGGCCGGCGATCGACATGAGCGGTGAGGTCGGCAGCAGGGCCCGGTGGGCGTCGTCGTCGGTGAGCCCGTCGCACTTGAGGTGCACGACAGCGCGCTGCAGGTCCAGCCAGCCGACGAGCAGCTCCCGCTCGTCACCGGCCCCGGGTGGTCGGACGCGGGCGGGCAGGCTCACGCGCCGGACGCTAGCCCTCGGGGAGCCGCCCGTCAGCCGGGTTCGGCCGCCGTCGTCCACTCCACCGCCGCCCGGCCCGCACGCGGCCGCCAAGGCGCACCGGCCTTCGGCGCCGGGCGCCGGGCGCCGGCGAGGAGCCCGTGCGCCCGGGCCGGCACGCCGAGCCCGAGGAGGCGGACTCCCTCGCCTGGCTCGGCTCCCCGGTCCGTCGGGATCGACGCCTCAGCGGGCGCCCAGCACCTCGGCGAGCACCGGCACGAGGGCCGCGAAGGCCTGCCCCCGGTGGCTGCGGGCGTCCTTCTCCGCCGGCTCCAGCTCCGCCGAGGTCAGCTCGAGCCCCTCGGGGACGAACACCGGGTCGTAGCCGAAGCCGTTGCTCCCCCGCTTCTCGCGGATCACCCGGCCGCGCCACTCCCGCTCCAGCACCCGCTCGGTGCCGTCGGGGGTGACGAGCGCCGCCGCGCACACGAAGGCCGCGCCCCGCCGCTCGCCGGGCACGTCGGCGAGCTGGCCGAGCAGCAGCGCGGTGTTGGCGTCGTCGTCGCCGTGCCGGCCCGACCAGCGCGCCGAGAGCACCCCGGGCATGCCGTTCAACGCGTCGACCGCGAGCCCGGAGTCGTCGGCCACGGCGGGCAGCCCGGTGTACCGGACAGCCTCCCGGGCCTTGAGCAAGGCGTTCTCCGCGAACGTCGCGCCGGTCTCCGGCGCCTCCGGGTACTCCTCGACGTCGCGCAGCCCGACGACCTCGACCCCGGGCACCGCGCTCGCCAGCAGCCGCTGCAGCTCGGCGAGCTTGCCTGCGTTGCGGGTGGCCAGCAGCAGCCGCGTGCTCATCGGCCGACCGGCTCCCGCGACAGCGCCTCGGCCTGCAGGCGGGTGAGCTCGGCGCAGCCGCCGACCGCCAGGTCGAGCAGCGCGTCGAGGGTCGGCCGGTCGAAGACCGCGCCCTCGGCGGTGCCCTGCACCTCGACGAAGCCGCCGTTCCCGGTGCAGACCACGTTCATGTCGGTGCCGGCGCGGACGTCCTCCTCGTAGGCGAGGTCCAGCCGCGGCTCGCCGTCGATGACCCCGACGCTGACCGCGGCGACCGACTGCACCAGTGGCTCTCGCTTCGCCAGCTTCTTGCGCTCGCCGAGCCACGCCACCGCGTCGGCCAGCGCCACGTAGGCGCCGGTGATGGCCGCTGTGCGGGTGCCGCCGTCGGCCTGCAGAACGTCGCAGTCGATGGCGATGCTGTTCTCTCCGAGCGCACCCAGGTCGATCGAGGCGCGCAGCGAGCGGCCGATCAGCCGGCTGATCTCGTGCGTGCGGCCGCCGATCTTCCCGCGGACCGACTCGCGGTCGCTGCGGGTGTGCGTGGCGCGCGGCAGCATCGAGTACTCGGCGGTGACCCAGCCCAGGCCCGAGCCCTTGCGCCAGCGGGGCACCCCCTCGGTGACGCTCGCCGCGCACAGGACGCGGGTGCGCCCGAACTCGACGAGCACCGAGCCCTCGGCGTGGTCGAGCCAGTTGCGGGTGATGGTCACCGGGCGGAGCTGGTCGGCCGAACGGCCGTCGGCGCGGGGGGTGGGTCGAGGCTGCGTCACGGGTGCCGACAGTAGTGCGCGCCGCCGACGGGCGGCCGCGACCCGGGCCCGCTCCCCCGCGTGCTGGCGGGCGCACGGGCCCGGGCCTCCGGCAGGATCGGTGCCATGCGATCGGAGCTGCGTGCCGTCCGGACCGGAGGCGTCCCCGTCGTCGTCGACCTCACCGACGACTGCGCCGAGTTCGTGCAGCCGGAGGGCGACGGCCTGCTGCACGTCTTCGTCCCGCACGCGACCGCCGGGCTGGCGATCCTGGAGACCGGCGCGGGGAGCGACGACGACCTGCTCGCCCAGTTGGACGAGTTGCTCCCCCGCGACGACCGGTGGCGCCACCGGCACGGCAGCCCGGGACACGGCCGGGACCACGTGCTGCCGGCGTTCGTGCCGCCGCACGCCAGCGTCCCCGTGCTGGAGGGGCGGCTGATGCTGGGCACCTGGCAGCGCATCTGCCTGGTGGACACCAACACGGACAACCACCAGCGGCACGTCCGCTTCTCCTTCCTGCCCGGCTGAGGTGCGCCCCCTTGCGAGCCCCTCCCGCAGACACGGCAGGATGCGCGGCATGACCGAGACCGACGCCGCCCCCGTCCGCCTGGCCGCCGGCGACCCGGCGCCGGACTTCACGCTGCCCGACGCCGACGGCACCCCGGTGTCGCTCTCCTCGTACCGCGGCCGGCGCGTGATCGTCTACTGCTACCCGGCCGCGCTCACGCCGGGCTGCACCACGCAGGCCGTCGACTTCACCGCCGCGGCCGGTGACCTCGCCGAGGCGGGGCTGGAGATCATCGGCATCTCCCCCGACCCGGTCGAGAAGCTCGCCCGCTTCCGGGAGAAGGAGAACTTGCGCATCACGCTCGTCTCCGACGCCGACAAGCAGGTGATGCAGGCCTACGGCGCCTACGGCACGAAGAAGCTGTACGGCAAGGAGGTCGTCGGCGTGATCCGGTCGACGTTCGTCATCGACGCCGAGGGCCGGGTCGAGCGCGCCTCCTACAACGTCAAGGCCACCGGGCACGTCGCCAAGCTCCGCCGCGACCTCGGGCTGGACTGAAGAACCACCCTCCAGGGGCCACTGCGGGGTGGCCGGGCAAGAACGTCTGCCTAGGCCCGCCACGTCCCCGGCCGGGGCTGGCACTCCGGCGGGCACGGGTAGCCCGGGTCCCACGGGAAGCCGCCGTCCGGGTGGGCCCAGGTCAGCTGGTAGGCGGGCACCGAGTACTCGTCGGGGCGCTGGTAGAAGCGGTTGGCGCTGAACAGGACCTCCCCCGGGTTGGGCAGCTCCTCCACCACGAGCGGCTCCGCCCGGCCGTGGGTGAGCACCTCGCCCGGCACCAGGTCCCGGCCGTCGAGGACCAGGCCGGCGACGTGGTCGAGCAGGCCGCTCGCCGCCTCGCGCCCGACGCCCACCACGACCAGTTCGGGGTGCCCCACCCCGAACAGGCCCACGGTGTAGCCGAACGCCGGCTCGTCGGAGGCCTCGCCGCGCATCACGTACTGCACGGCGAACCGGTGGACGCGGATCCCCTGCGCCAGGCGGCTGTCCTCCTGGTCGAGCCAGGCGATCGTCTGCGGATCGGTCGTCATGCCGCCCAGCGTCCCGCCGGACAGCGACGACCGGGGCGCCCGGAGACCCGGCTGTGGACGACCGCCGCGCCTGGGGACAGCCGCCGGTGGCGGAGGGGCGCCCGCCGGAACATCCCCCGGAACGGCCCGGACGTCGTCCTCAGCGGCGATCGAGCCCGAAGACGCTGGTGACCAGTGCGTCGAGCACGGTCGTCGCCGCCTTGAGGTCCGGTGCCCGGGCGGCGAGCACGTCGGAGTAGAGGAAGGACTCCCCCAGCCGGACGACGGCGAGGGCGAGCAGCGGAACGGGGATCTGCGGCTCGAGACCGTGCTCGTCGACATCCCGCTGGAAGAGCTCGGTGTAGGCCTCCACGACCCGCGGCTGGACCCGGCCCTGCGGATCGGTGAGCACGCGGATCGCGGTCGCCGGCTCCTCGTCGAGCAGGCGGCGGACGGGGAGGGCGGTGCTGAGGGCGTAGCGGAAGTCCTCCATCACCGCCAGGGAGCGGAGCCGGGTGTCCGGCCCGTCCCCGGACGCCCGGGCGTCGTGCTCGCGCTCGGCGGCCGCGAGCGTCCGCCGGCCCAGGAAGGCCAGCGCCTCGCCGAGGATCGCGTCCCGGTTGCCGGCGCGGCGGAACAGGGTCGCCCGGGAGATGCCCAGCTCCGTCGCCAGGGTGCCGGTGTCCAGGCGGCGGCCGCTCATCAGGGTCCGCGCCGCGTGGCGCACGATCTCCTCCGGGGCGCCGCTCACGGGTGGCAGCGTAGGGCAGGAGGAGCGGGCCCCGACGTCGTCGGCACCCGCCCGTTCGAGGGCTACCGGCCGGCGTCCCCCTCCGCTGCCTCGCGCCGCAGCCGGGCCCGCCGCTTGCCCTCGTGCATGGCCTGCACCCGGGCCACCGGGATGGTGTGCCCCTCGGCGACGAGCGCGGCCGGGAGCTGCTGCGGCTCCGGCAGCAACGCCGCCCAGTCCGGCAGAGACGACCCCGAGGTGACGGTGGCGTCCCCCGGCCGCACCGCGTCCAGGTTGGCCCAGTCGACGGGCGCCGACACCGGCAGCCCCGGCCGCACCCGCGGGCTGTAGGCGGCGACGACCGTGCCGGTCCCCGACCGGGTGGAGTCCACGAAGACCCGGCCCTCCCGCTCCTCCTTGAGGAACGCCGTCGTCGCGACCCCGGGGTCCAGCTGCGCCGTCCGCTGCGCCAGCGCCCGCGTGGCCGCGGCGACGTCCTCGACCGGCGAGCCCTGCACCGGGACGACGACGTGCAGCCCCGAGGAGCCGCTGGTCTTCACCGCGCCGGCGAGCCCGGCATCTGCCAGCGCCCGACGGGCCAGCCGGGCGACGGCCACGACGGCGGAGAAGTCCGCGCCGTCGGGCGGGTCGAGGTCGAGCACCAGCCCGGTCGGCTCCCGCGAGCCGGCCGGGAGGAAGGGCACGTGGAACTCGACCGCGCGCTGGTTGGCCAGCCACAGCAGGGTGCGGCGGTCGTCGCACAGCACCTGGTGCACCTCGCGGTGGGCGGACTCCGCCCACACGGCCACCGTGCGCACCCAGGCGGGGGCGCCCTTGCTGACGTTGCGCTGCATGAACGGGGCCTGGCCCGGCCGTACCCGCACCACCGAGAGCGGCCTGCCCGCCAGCAGCGGGACCAGCCGGTCGGCGACGGCGTCGAGGTGGTCGACGAGCGCGCGCTTGGGGACGCCGAGCCCGTCACCCAGCGGCGAGTCCAGGCTGCTCAGCGGCACGCCGTCCCGCTCCTCCATGGGGTCACCGTTCCGCGATCACGGCCATCCGGCAACCGGCCCCTGCGAGGGCCCGCCGCGAGCCTGCGAAGGAGGGTCGTTCCTCAGATCTCGTACGTGGCGCCGGGGGTGACCAGCTCGGTCTCGCTGAACACCGAGCTCGCGGCGAAGAGCTGGCCGATGTGGTCGACCCAGGCGGGGATGTGGGTGAGCAGCAGGCGGCCGACGCCGGCGGCCGCGGCGTGCTGGGCGGCCTGCCGCCCGGTGAGGTGCAGACCCGGCGGCTGCTCGGGCGCGTTGTCGGGGTGCGCCGCCTCGGCGAGCAGCACGTCGGCGCCGCGGGCCAGCTCGACCACCCGCTCGCAGGGGCCGGTGTCGCCGGTGTAGACCAGCGACCGCCCGCCCGCGGTCAGCCGGATGGCGTAGGTCTCGACCGGGTGCGCGGTGCGGGCCAGCTCCACGTCGAAGGGGCCCAGGCGGAAGGTCCCCGGGCCCACCGGGACGAAGTCGAAGACGTCGGTCAGGCCGTCGCCGTCCACGTCGTAGGCCAGCGCCAGTCGCCGCTCGGCGCCCACCGGCGCGTAGAGCGGTACCAGCGGCCCCCGGGGGCCGCCCGAGTAGCGGTGCCAGACGACGAACGGGGCGATGTCGAGGCAGTGGTCGGCGTGCAGGTGCGAGAGGAACACCGCGTCCACCGACGCGGGGTCCGCGACTCGCTGCAGCGCCCCGAAGGAGCCGTTGCCCAGGTCGATGACGAGCCGGAACCCGTCGTGCTCCACCAGGTAGCAGGACGCGGGCGAGTCGGGACCGGGCCCGCTGCCGCAGCACCCCACGACGGTCAGCCTCACGCGGCACCCGCCCGCCCGGCGCCGAGCACGGCACCGACCTCCGGCCCCAGGAAGCGGCGGCCGAGCCGGGCGAACGGCTCGGGGTCGCCGGTGGCCAGGAAGACGTGCCGCGGCGAGGGCGCCGCGGGATCGCGGAGCAGGTCGGCGCGGGTGAGCACGCGGTAGACGTCCTTGGCGGTCTCCTCGGCGCTGGAGACGAGCGTGACGCCGTCCCCCAGCACCACCGAGAGCACGCCGGTGAGCAGCGGGTAGTGCGTGCAGCCCAGGACGACGGTGTCGACGCCGGCGGCCATGAGGGGGTCCAGGTATGACTGCGCCAGACCCAGCAGCTGCCGGCCGCTGGTGACTCCCCGCTCGACGAAGTCGACGAAGCTCGGGCAGGCGGCCGAGGTCACCGACACCTGCGGCGCGGCGGCGAAGGCGTCGTCGTAGGCGCCGCTGGTCACCGTCGCCTGGGTGCCGATGACGCCGATCCGGCCGTTGCGGGTGGCGGCGATCGCCCGGCGGACCGCGGGCAGGACCACCTCGACCACCGGGACGTCGTATCGCTCCCGCGCGTCGCGCAGGGAGGCGGCGCTGGCGGAGTTGCAGGCGACGACGAGCATCTTGACGCCGCTGCCGACCAACTCGTCCATGACCGCCAGGGAGTGGCGGCGCACCTCGGCGATCGGCAGGGGGCCGTAGGGGCCGTTCGCCGTGTCGCCGATGTAGCGGACGGCCTCGCCGGGCAGCTGGTCGAGCACGGCGCGGGCGACGGTGAGCCCACCGACGCCCGAGTCGAAGATGCCGATCGGCGCGTCGGCTCCTGGCTGCGTCCCCATGTCGCCGGTCAGGCTAGCGGCCCCCACCGACGGTCCCGCCGACCCCCGGCGACGTGCTGGAACGGCCACCCTTCAGGGGCCCGCGGCGAGCGCGGCGACGTGCTGGAACGGCCACCCTTCAGGGGCCCGCGGCGAGCGTGCGAGCCGTGGGGAGAAGGGTGGTCCTTCTAGGCCCAGAGCTGGCCCTCCAGCGCGGAGGTCGCCTCCTCGAGCGTGCCCGCGTAAGCGCCGGTGGAGAGGTACTTCCAGCCGCCGTCGCAGACGATGAAGACAATGTCGGCCCGGCGCCCGGCCGCGACCTCCTTGTCGGCGATGCCCAGCGCAGCGTGCAGGATCGCGCCGGTGGAGATGCCGGCGAAGATGCCCTCCCGCTCCACGAGCTGGCGGGTGCGGTGGATGGCGTCGTCCGGCCCGACGGAGAACCGCGAGTCCAGCAGGTCGGCGTCGTAGAGCTCGGGGATGAACCCCTCGTCGATGTTGCGCAGGCCGTAGACCAGCTCGCCGTAGCGCGGCTCCGCGGCGATGACCTGCACACCGGGCTTCTGCTCGCGGAAGTAGCGGGAGCAGCCCATGAGCGTGCCCGTCGTCCCGAGCCCGGCGACGAAGTGGGTGATCGAGGGCAGGTCGGCGAGGATCTCCGGCGCCGTCCCCTCGTAGTGCGCCTGGGCGTTGGCCGGGTTGCCGTACTGGTAGAGCATCACCCAGTCGTCGTGCTCGGCGGCGAGCTCCTTGGCCATGGCGACGGCCTGGTTGGAGCCGCCGGCCGCCGGCGAGGAGATGATCTCCGCCCCGTACATCTCCAGCAGCTGCCGCCGCTCGATCGAGGTGTTCTCCGGCATCACGCAGATCAGCCGGTAACCGCGCTGCCGGGCGACCATGGCCAGCGAGATGCCGGTGTTGCCGCTGGTCGGCTCGAGGATGGTCGAGCCGGGCCGCAGCAGCCCCTCCTTCTCGGCTGCCTCGATCATCTTGATCGCGGCGCGGTCCTTGATGGAGCCGGTGGGGTTGTGGTCCTCGAGCTTGGCCCACAGCCGCACGTCCGGCGTCGGCGAGAGGTTGGGCAGCCCGACGAGCGGGGTGCCGCCGAGGGAGTCGACGAGGGAGGCGAAGCGGGCCATCGGGTGAGCTCTTCCGGAACGGGGGCGAGGGGCGGGGAGCGGGGCGCCGCTCAGCAGCCGCCCGCGACCGCCGGGAGGATCGTCACCGAGTCGCCGTCCTTGACCTGGGTGTCCAGGGCGCCGGTGAAGCGCACGTCCTCGTCGTTGACGTAGACGTTGACGAAGCGGTGCAGCTTGCCCTCCTCGGTCACGAGGCGGTCCTTGAGGCCCGAGTGCTTGCTGTCGAGGTCGTCGATCAGCGCGGCGAGGGTGTCCCCCTGGCCCTCGACGGTCTTGCTGCCGCCGGTGTGGGTGCGGAGGATGGTCGGGATCCGGACCTCGATGGCCATGGCGTGGTTCTCCTCGGGACGTGTCTGTCTTGGGGGGCGCTGCAGAGGCAGCGGTGGTGCATCTGAGCCGGGCAACGCCCGCTCACCGCGGGGCATTCCGGGACGGCCCCGTCCAGGGCACCGCCCCGAGCGTGCGAGGGGCGGGGAGGACGGGGCCCTCTTTCAGTCGTAGACGACGGTCGTCGGCGAGTGCCCGAACAGGTAGGACTCGACGATCTCGACCTCCTCCTCCGACACCTCCCCGTCGACGATCCGGTAGCTGCGGAACTCGACGTCGTCGCCGGCCAGGCCGGTCTCGGGACCGTGGTGGCGGGTGGACACCAGCACGTAGTGCGTGCGGGGGTCGGCGGCCGGGCCGGAGGCGTACCCGACGTCGGTGCGCGAGGGGTAGGCCTCGGTGGCGGTGTGCGAGTGGTAGACGACGACCGGCCACTCGTCCCGGTCGTCCATGTCGCGGTAGAGCGCGAGCAGGTCGGCGCTGTCGAACTCGTAGAACGTGGGCGACCGCGCCGCGTTCAGCATGGGGACGAAGCGCTCGGGACGGTCGGTCCCCTCCGGTCCGGCGACGACGCCGCAGGCCTCGTCCGGATGGTCCTTCCGGGCGTGGGCCACGATGGCGTCGTAGGTCGCGCGGTCGATGCGCAGCACGTCGGCCAGTCTAGGCGTGCCCACCGGGCCGCTCCCCGATCGCCCCCGGGACGCCCCCCTGCCGGGTGACCGGCCGGGGCCCGCCGGGTGGCCGCCGGGGAACGAGCCGGGACCGATACGGTCGGCGTCGTGTGGGTCCCGCTGCTCCTGACCGCCGGCGTCGTGCTGCTGGCCCTGCCGGCGTTGGTCATGGGCGTGCGAGGGCTGTTCCGGCACCACGGCTACAGCGCCGCGCACCCGGGCGACCGGGGCCCCGTCGTGGTCATCGTCGTCGTGCGCGCGGTGCTGCTGCTCTTGCTGCTCGCCGCCTCGGCCCTGGTGCTGGTCTCCACCGTCGGCGCGATCCTGGCCGACGTCGAACTGCACGGGATGGTCTACGTGCTCTTCGTCCTCGACCTGCTGCTCGCCGCCCTGGTGCTGCTCACCTTCGGCCGGCGCGACCGGCGACGAGCGCGTCCACGAGCGACCCCTGCAGCGCGGTGAGCCAGTAGTAGACCGCGAGCTGGTGGTCGGTCTCGTCCACGATCTCCTCCGGCGGCTCGGTGTCCTCGCTGATGTCCAGGCGGGTGCCGAGCGCCAGCCGGAGGTCGTTGCTTGTGCGCAGCCAGGCACCGGCCTGCTCGTCGTCCAGCCGGACCTCCCCCCCGTCGGCCGGCAGGGTGGCGCGCACGGTGGCCAGGTCGTCGGCCTTGCCGCCGCGCAGGGTCTGCTTGGTGAGGCCGCGGTAGTCCTCGGCCAGCGCCGGGTCGCTGCGGTGCCCCGCGGGGAAGAGCCGGTCCATCACCGGGTCCCCGCTGCTGTCGGCCCGGTCGGCGGCCAGCAGCTGCTCCAGCTGGTCGAGCAGCAGCCCGACGATGCCTGCCTCGGCCCGGTCGAGGCGGGCCACGAGGTGGCCGCCCTTGGCGCGGAACGGCTTCACGAGTCCCTCTGGTAGCTGGCCCACAGCCCGTAGGCGTGCAGCCGGCTGGTGTCGTGCTCCATGCGCTCGCGCGGGCCCGAGCTGACGATCGCCTTCCCCTCGTGGTGCACCTGGAGCATCAGCGTGGTGGCGGTCGGCTCGTCGTAGCCGAACAGCTCCTGCAGCACGAAGGTCACGTAGGTCATGAGGTTGACCGGGTCGTTCCAGACGACGGTCACCCACGGCCGGTCGAGGTCTCCGTGTTCCTCGACGGTCGTCTCGGGGGCCCGGGTCGGGGCGAGCGGTCCGGCCACGGGTCCCAGCTTAGGACGTCGTCCGCCCCGGCGACCGGGGGTCCGCCTACGCTCCGGAGCCATGCCGACGGCTCCCGCCCTGCTCACCGACCGCTACGAGCTGACGATGCTGGCCGCCGCGCTCGCCGACGGCACAGCGGAGCGGGACTGCGTGTTCGAGGTGTTCGCCCGCCGCCTGCCGCACGGCCGCCGCTACGGGGTGCTCACCGGCACCGGCCGGTTGCTCGAGGCGCTGCCGCACTTCCGGTTCGGCGACGCCGAGCTCGCGACGCTACGCGACCAGGGGCTGACCGACCGGCGGCTGCTGGACTGGCTGGCCGACTTCCGGTTCCGCGGGGACGTCGACGGCTACGCCGAGGGCGAGCTGTTCTTCCCGGGGTCCCCGGTGCTCACCGTGCGCGCCCCCTTCGGCGAGGGCGTGCTGCTGGAGACGCTGGCCCTGTCGATCCTCAACCACGACTCGGCGATCGCCTCGGCGGCCGCCCGCATGGTGGCGGCGGCCTGCGAGCGGCCCTGCATCGAGATGGGGTCGCGCCGCACGCACGAGGAGGCCGCGGTCGCCGCCGCCCGCGCGGCCCACCTCGTCGGGTTCGCGTCGAGCTCCAACCTGGAGGCGGGGCGGCGCTACGGCGTCCCCACCACCGGTACCAGCGCCCACGCGTTCACGCTGCTGCACGACGACGAGCGGGCGGCCTTCCGCGCCCAGGTGGAGACCCTCGGCACCGGCACCACGCTGCTCGTCGACACCTACGACGTGGAGCAGGGCATCCGGACGGCGATCGAGGTGGCCGGCCCGGAGCTGGGCGCCATCCGGCTGGACTCCGGCGACCTGCCGACCCTGGCCACGCGGGCCCGGGAGCTCCTCGACGAGCTGGGCGCCAACCGCACCCGCGTGATCGTCACCAGCGACCTGGACGAGTACGCCATCGCGGGGCTCATGGCCGCGCCGGTCGACGGCTACGGGGTGGGCACCTCGCTGGTCACCGGCTCGGGGGCGCCGACGGCCGGGATGGTCTACAAGCTGGTGGAGCGCGACGGCGTCCCGGTGGCCAAGCGCTCCGAGGGCAAGAACTCCGTCGGCGGGCGCAAGCGGGCCGTGCGCCGGCACGCCGCCGACGGCACGGCCACCGCCGAGGTGGTGAGCAGCTCCCCGGTCGAGGCGCGTGAGGGCGACCGCGACCTGGTGGTGCCGCTCGTCCGGGACGGCGCGCCCTGCGACGACGTCACCCCGCCCGAGGCGCTGCGGCGGGCCCGCGAGCACCACGCGCGGGTGCGCGAGGCGCTGCCGGCCGAGGCATGGGCGCTCTCCCGCGGGGAACCGGCGCTGGAGACCGAGACCGCCTGAGCGGCAGAAGGGCCCCGTCCTCCCGACCACTCGCAAGCTCGCGGCGGTGCCCTGGACGGGGCCGGGAAAGGCACACTGCACAGATGACCCGTGCACTGATCGTCGTCGACGTGCAGAACGACTTCTGCGAGGGCGGCAGCCTGGCCGTCGCCGGCGGCGCAGCGGTCGCGGCCGCGATCACCGAGCACGTCCGCTCGGCGGGCTACGACCACGTCGTCGCGACCCGGGACCACCACATCGACCCCGGCGACCACTTCGCCGAGCACCCGGACTTCCTGGAGACCTGGCCGCCGCACTGCGTGGTCGGCACCGGCGGGGTGGAGCTGCACCCGGCGCTGGACCGCGGCCCGCTGGAGGCCGTGTTCGACAAGGGCGAGTACGCCGCCGCCTACTCCGGCTTCGAGGGGACCGCCGACGGGGTGGGGCTGGCCGACTGGCTGCGGGGGCACGGCGTCCAGGAGGTGGACGTCGTCGGCATCGCCACCGACCACTGCGTGCGCGCCACGGCACTCGACGCCGTCGCCGCGGGGTTCGCCACCCGCGTCCTGCTGCCGCTCACCGCAGGGGTCTCCGAGGCGACCACCGCGGCGGCGCTGGACCAGCTGCGCACCGCCGGCGTCGCGCTGGAGGGGTCGCCCCGCACCGCCTGAGACGCCGCTGCGACGACGTCCACCCTCACCGCGCGGTGTCCTCCCTCACCGCCGACCGTGAGGGAGGACGCGCCACGATCAGGGAACCTGATCATGGCGGCGGGTGGGCGGTCAGACCGCGTCGAGGACCTCGTCCCGGGTGAACCCGAGCACCTGCAGGACCGCGTCCAGGTAGGGCTGGTTGAGTGCGGTGTGCGCCTGCTCCCGCACGAACGGCTTGGCGTTGAACGCGATCCCCAGCCCGGCGGTGCTCAGCATGTCCAGGTCGTTCGCCCCGTCGCCGACGGCCACCGTCTGGTCCAGCGGGATGCCGTACTGCTCGGCGAAGCGGATCAGCGCCCGCGCCTTGCCGGGCCGGTCGACGATCTCCCCGACCAGCCCGCCGGTGAGGCGGCCGTCGACCACCTCCAGCGTGTTCGCGGCGGCGAAGTCCAGCCCCAGGCTCTCGGCCAGCGGGTCGGTGATCTGGGTGAAGCCGCCGCTGACGATGCCGCACCGGAAGCCGAGGCGCTGGAGCGTCCGGATGAGGGTGCGCGCGCCCGGTGTCAGCACCAGGTGCTCGCGGACCTCGTCCAGCACCTCCTCCGGCAGCCCGGCCAGCACCGCGACCCGCGCCCGGAGCGACTCGGCGAAGTCCAGCTCGCCGTTCATGGCGGCCGCGGTGATGCGGGCGACCTCCGCCGCCCGCCCCGCGCGCGCGGCCAGCTCGTCGATGACCTCCCCGCGCACGAGGGTGGAGTCGACGTCGAGGACGATCAGCCGCTTGCTGCGCCGGGCGATCCCGACCTGCTCGACGGCGATGTCGGCGCCGGTCGAGGCCGCCACCGAGGCGAGCGCGGCGCGCAGGGCGGTGGCCTCCGCCCCGGAGACGGTGAGCTCGAAGCTGGTGACCGGGTAGTCGGAGAGCCGCCGGATCGCGTCGATGTTGCCGCCGATGCCGGCGACCGCCTGCGCGGCGCCGGCCACCGCTTCGGGCGGCACCGGGCGCCCCAGCACGATGACGTGGTGCGGGCGCCCCGCGGCGACCGGTGCGTCGGGGCCGCTGGCCGACTCCACGGACACGCGGACGCCCACCGCGGTCTCGACGTCCTGCGCCACCGTGCGGAGCCGGTCGAGCAGCTCCTCCTCCCCCACCGGCGCGATCGCCTCGCTGCCGAGGGCGCCGACCACGACGCCGAGCACCAGGTGCCCGTGCACCACGACCTGCTCGACGTCGAGGACCTCGACGGCGGGGTGCCCGTCCCCGTCCGCGGCGAGGGCGGTGAAGAGCTGGGCGGTCACCCCCGGCCGGTCTGCCCCGGTGACGGTCAGCAGCGCCCGCGGCGCGGTCGCGACGGGGGAGGGCAGCAGGTCGGGTGTGGGCTCGTGCGGCACGCGGTCATCGTGCCGCACGCAGCCTGCGCCCCTTGACCCGCCACGGCAGACGCCCGACGCCCCGCCGGCCCGGAGGCCGACGGGGCGTCGGTGACGGTCTGGACGGCCACCCTTCAGGGGCCCGCGCCGAGCCTGCGAGGCGCGGGGGAAGGGTGGTCCTTCCTCAGGTCGGGTCGGGGTCGTTCGGCCCGGCGCGGTGACCGGTGGTGGCGCCGAGCTCACTGACGCCGCCGTAGGGCTCGTGCCGCTTGCCCACGTGGGCCTCGGCCTGCAGCCGCTCGATGAGGTGCGGGTAGTGCGCCTCGAACGCGGGGCGCTCCGAGCGGATCCGGGGGATCTCCACGAAGTTGTGCCGCGGCGGCGGGGAGGAGGTGGCCCACTCGAGGCTGTTGCCGTGGCCCCACGGGTCGTCCCGCAGCGCGAGCTCGCCGTACTTCCACGACTTCACCACGTTGTAGACGAACGGGATCGTCGCGGCGCCCAGGATGAACGAGCCGATCGTCGACACCGTGTGCAGCGTCGTGAAGGCGTCGGTCTCCAGGTAGTCGACGTAGCGGCGCGGCATGCCCTCGTTGCCCAGCCAGTGCTGCACCAGGAACGTGACGTGGAAGCCGATGAAGGTCAGCCAGAACTGCAGCCTGCCCAGCCGCTCGTCCATCATCCGGCCGCACATCTTGGGGAACCAGAAGTAGATGCCGGCATAGGCGGCGAACACGACGGTGCCGAAGACGACGTAGTGGAAGTGGGCGACGACGAAGTAGCTGTCGTTGACGTGCCAGTCCAGCGGCGGGCTGGCCAGCAGCACGCCGGTCAGACCACCCAGGAGGAAGGTGATCATGAAGCCGATGGAGAACAGCATCGGCGTCTCGAAGGTCATCTGACCCCGCCACATGGTGCCGATCCAGTTGAAGAACTTGATGCCGGTCGGCACGGCGATGAGGTAGGTCAGGAAGGCGAAGAACGGCAGGAGCACCGCGCCGGTGGCGTACATGTGGTGCGCCCAGACGGCGAGCGAGAGGGCACCGATCGCCAGCGTCGCGAAGACCATGCCCTTGTAGCCGAACAGCGGCTTGCGGGCGAAGACCGGGATGATCTCGGTGACGATGCCGAAGAACGGCAGCGCGATGATGTAGACCTCGGGGTGCCCGAAGAACCAGAACAGGTGCTGCCACAGCATCGGGCCGCCGTTCTCATCCGAGTAGATGAGAGCGCCCATGTTGCGGTCGGCCAGCATGCCCATGATGGCGGCGGTCAGGATCGGGAAGGCGAAGAGGACCAGCACGCTGGTCACCAGCGTGTTCCAGGTGAAGATCGGCATCCGGAACAGCGTCATGCCAGGCGCCCGCAGGCAGACGATCGTGGTGATGAAGTTGACCGCGCCCAGGATCGTGCCCAGACCGCTGACCGCCAGGCCCGCGAACCACATGTTCGCGCCGGGGCCCGGGGAGTGGACCACGTTCGACAGCGGCGCGTAGGCGTACCAGCCGAAGTCCGCCGCGCCACCGGGGGTCAGGAAGCCGCCGACCGCGATCAGGCTGCCGAACAGGAACAGCCAGAAGGAGAAGGCGTTCAGCCGCGGGAAGGCGACGTCCGGCGCACCGATCTGCAGCGGCATGATCAGGTTCGAGAACGCGAAGAACAGCGGCGTCGCGAACATCAGCAGCATGACCGTGCCGTGCATCGTGACGAGCTGGTTGTACTGCTCCGGGGACAGGAACTGCAGGCCCGGCCGCGCCAGCTCACCCCGCATCAGCAGCGCCATCAGGCCACCACCGATGAAGAAGACGAACGAGGTGGTCAGGTACATCAGACCGATGGTCTTGTGGTCGGTGGTCCGCAGCAGGTTCGAGAGCCGCGAGCCCTTCTCGACCACGTGAGCCGGGCTGGGCCGGCTCACGATGGGCGCCGGTGCAATCGTCACGGCTCGCAGCTTAGACCGTGCCGTGCGGCACCTCAGGTCGGGCAGGTGAGGCGCGCCGTGAGGATCACCGGAGGCGCTGGTAGGTGGCCACGTCGACCGAGATCGTGACCTCCACGGCGGCCGGCAACCGCGCCAGCGAGGCCGCGAGCGCCGCCGCCGTGAGGTGCCGCGCGTGCGGCCCCATCCCTACCAGGGTCGCCACCGAGGCGTGGTCGAGCGAGAGGGTCCGGCGGTGCCGCCGCCCGCCCTCGCGCGCCAGGTGGGGCTCCAGGGTCGCGCTGAGCCGGCCGGCCTTGCCGGGGTCGACGCGGAGCAGGCCCAGCGGGCCGACGAGCTCGGCGAGGTGGTCCGGGCCGGGCGTCACGACGACCAGCCGCCCCTCCGGGTGCAGCACCCGGGCGATCTCCGGGCCGTTGCGCGGGGCGAAGACCACGAGGGCCCGGTCGACGGCGCCGTCGCGGACCGGGAGCCGCGCCCAGGTGTCCCCGACCACCGCCACCGCGCCCGGGTGGGCCCTCGCCGCCCGGCGCGCGGCGTAGCGCGAGGCGTCGAGCACCACACCCGCCGCCCGCGGGAGGTCGTCGAGCAGGCGGGCCAGGTGGTGCCCGGTGCCGCCGCCGAGGTCGAGCAGGGTGGCGGGCTCCCCGGGCGCGCGGACGGCCCCGGCCAGGGCGGCGGTGACGCCGTCGTAGTGACCGGCCGAGAGGAACGCCACCCGGTCGGCGACCATGGCCGCCGAGTCCCCCGACGGCGCCCGGTGGCCGGGGGGGAGGAGCGTCACGTGCCCCTGACGGGCGCGGTCGAAGGCGTGGCCCCGGTCGCAGCGCAGCCCCGCGTCGCCGGGCTCGGCGGCGAGGGGCGCGGCGCACGCCGGGCAGGCCAGCAACGCCACCGCGCGCGGGTCCAGCGGCGGCCCGCTCACCGCCGCGGCGGCACGGCGTGGAAGGTCACGTCCCGCAGGCGCCCGGCGTCGGCCACCGCGGTCACGTACGTGCCGTGCGGCTGGCGACGCCGGTCGGTGGGCGAGCCCGGGTTGAGCAGCCGCAGCCCGGAGGGCGCCACCGTGTCCCAGGGGATGTGGCTGTGCCCGAACACCAGGACGTCGGTGTCGGAGAAGCGGACCGCACACCGCTCCTCGCGCCCCTTGGCGTCGCCGGTCTCGTGCACGACGGCGAACCGGATCCCCTCGATCTCGGCGCGGGCGACCAGCGGCAGGCGGTCGCGCAGCGGCCCGTGGTCGTTGTTGCCGTGCACGGCCACCAGGCGGCGGGAGCGGGCCTCGAACAGGTCCAGGAGAGCGGCGTCGACCCAGTCCCCGGCGTGCACCACCACGTCGGCGGCGTCGATCGCCGTCCACAGCGCATGAGGTAGGTCACGCGCGCGCTTGGGGACGTGCGTGTCGGAGGTGAACACCAGCGAAACAGGCACGACGACATGGTTGCAGGCCGCTACGTTCTCTTCCGGCCGGCGATCCTGCCCGCTCCGCACGAACCGAGGACGCCCGTGACCGAATCCCTCCCCTCCCCCGCCGGCGGCGGACCGGCGACCGGCGCCGACGAGCCCTACGAGAAGCGCTGGCTGGCCCTCGGCGTCATCGCCATGACCGTCCTGCTGGTCATCCTCGATGCCACGATCGTCAACATCGCACTGCCCGCGGTCACCGCGGACCTCGGCATCAGCGCGGCCAGCCAGCAGTGGATCGTCACCGCCTACACCCTGACCTTCGGTGGCTTCCTCCTGCTCGGCGGGCGCATCGCCGACTTCTGGGGCCGCAAGCGCACCTACCTGGTCGGCGCGGCGGGCTTCGCCGTCGCCTCGGCGTTCGGCGGCGTCGCGCAGAACGAGGCGATGCTCTTCGGCGCCCGCGCCCTCCAGGGCGTCTTCGGCGCGCTGCTGGCCCCGGCGTCCCTCGCGCTGCTCACCGTCCTGTTCACCGACCCGAAGGAGCGCGCCAAGGCCTTCGGCGTCTACGGCGCCATCGCCGGCGGCGGCTCGGCCATCGGCCTGCTGCTCGGCGGGGTGCTCACCGAGTACGCCGACTGGCGCTGGTGCTTCTGGGTCAACCTGCCGGTCGCCCTGCTGGCCATCGTGCTGGCGATCCCGATCGTGCCGGAGAGCAGGGCCCCCGGGGACACCAGCTACGACATCCCCGGCGCCGTCCTGGTCACCCTCGGCCTGGCGTCGATCGTCTACGGCTTCACCCGCGTGGCCGAGGCCTCGCAGACCTTCGCCGCCGCGGCCGCCGCGGCCAACGCCCGGGCGGCGGCCCAGGGCACCGCGAGGCTGGTGACGCCGGAGAGCGGCTGGAGCGACGGCCCGGCGTGGCTGTTCATCGTGGGCGGGCTGGTGCTGGTCGCGCTGTTCGTCCTGCTGGAGCTGCGGACCCGCAACCCGCTGCTGCCGATGCGCATCGTCCTCGACCGCAACCGGGGCGGCGCCTACCTGACCTCGACGCTGGTCGGCGCCGGGCTGCTCGGGGCGTTCTTCTTCCTGAGCCTGTACTTCCAGCAGGTGCTCGGGTACGAGCCGGTGATGGCGGGACTGGCGTCGCTGCCCACCACCCTCGGGGTGTTCGTCTCGGCGGGCCTGGCCAGCGTGCTCGTCCCCCGGGTCGGGCCGAAGCCGCTCATGGTCCTCGGCGGCGTGCTCGCCGCCGCCGGGCTCCTCACCCTGTCGTTCGTCGGGCTGGAGACCGGCTTCTGGCAGCTGCCCTTCCCGGGCCAGCTGCTGCTGGGGCTCGGCCTCGGCTTCACGTTCGTGCCGCTGTCGAACCTGGCACTGGTGGGCGCCGGCGTCCACGACGCCGGGGCGGCCAGCGCGATGCTGAACGCCACGCAGCAGGTCGGCGCCTCGATCGGCACCGCCGTGCTGGCCTCCCTCTCGGTCGCCGCCATCAGCACCTACACCGCCGACGTGCTCGCCTCGGGCGCGGACCCGCAGGACCCGTCGGTGGGTCTCGCGGCGCAGGTGGAGGGCTACACCACGGCCTTCACGTGGGCGGCCGGGCTGCTGCTGCTGGGCGCCGTCGTCTCGGCGCTGCTCATCAAGGCGACCAAGGACGACCTGCCGGCCGAGGGTGACGCCGTCGTCCACGTCGGCTGAGCAAGGACCCCCCCACCCCCCACCGCTCGCAGGCTCGCGGCGGGACCCTGCAGGGGGCCGTTCCAGCTCCTCACCCGTGCTCGGCGAGCGCCTTGAGGCGGGCGTTGTACGCGGTCAGCTCGGCGTCGCCGTCGCGATCGGCCGCGCGGTCCAGCGCGCGGGCCCGGCGGTCGTCCGAGCGCGCCCAGGAGAAGAACACGACTGCCAGCACCAGGACGGTGGGCAGCTCGCCGAAGGCCCAGACGATGCCGCCGGCGACGGCCTGGTCGGCGAGCGGGTCGACGCCCCACCCGGCCGGCGGCTGGGCGAAGGTGTCGACGACCAGCGACCCGGCCATCATGATCGCGACGCCGAAGAAGGCGTGGAACGGCACCGGCAGGAACAGCTCGAGCATCCGGCCGGGGTGGCTGAGCGTGCGCGGCCACGGGTCCTGGGCGGTGATCGGCCCGAAGAACAGCAGCCCCGTGACGACGAAGTGCGCCAGCATGAACTGGTGCCCCGCCGGGTTGGACATGAGCACGTCGAACAGCGGCGTGAAGTAGACGCCGTACAGGCTGGCGATGAACAGCGGCACGGTGAACAGCGGGTGGGCCACGGAACGGGCGAACCGGCTGTGCAGCGCCTCCAGCAGCAGCGCCCGCGGGGCGCCTGCCGCCCCCCGACCGCGCGGCAGGGTGCGCAGCGCCAGCGTGACGGGTGCGGCGAGCAGCAGGAGCAGCGGCGTGATGAGCGACAGCACCATGTGCTGGGTCATGTGGATGCTGAAGAGCACCATGCTGTAGCCGTTGAACCAGGTGCCGGTGACGGCGAAGAGCGAGGCGGTGCCGCCGACCCAGGCCAGCGTCCGCCACCACGGCCAGGCCACGCCGGAGCGGCGCAGGCGGACGACCGCGGCCAGGTAGACGACGAGCCCGATGATGCTGAGGAACGCCAGCACCGACCAGGGGTCCAGGTGCGGCAGGAACATCCGACCCCAGGTCGGCGCCTCTTCCGGGACCCACATGCCCGAGTGGTGCCCGTGCTCCACCGCGATCTCCTCCTGCCGGCCGGTCGTGCGCCTCCACTGTCCCACCGCGCGCGCCGACCTCCACGCGAGGCACGAGCCGACTGCCCCACGCACGACGACGCCCCCCGCCGGATCGCTCCGGCGGAGGGCGTCGTCGTGGATCCGGCGTGTCAGATCTGGACGCCGCGCTCCCGCAGCCACGGCAGGGGGTCGATCCGCTCCCCGCCGATGCCGCCGACGTGCACCTCGAAGTGCAGGTGCGGGCCGGTGGACTGACCGCGGTTGCCGAGCAGCGCGATGGTGTCGCCGGCGCGGACCACCTGCCCGGGGGTCACCAGGATCTCGTCCATGTGGCCGTAGACGGTGACGTCGCCGTTCTCGTGCTGGAGGTAGACCACCAGGCCGTAGCCGCTGGCGG
Organism: Blastococcus sp. SYSU DS0669; assembly: GCF_054050895.1. Taxonomy (NCBI): domain Bacteria; kingdom Bacillati; phylum Actinomycetota; class Actinomycetes; order Geodermatophilales; family Geodermatophilaceae; genus Blastococcus; species Blastococcus sp. SYSU DS0669. The sequence continues at coordinate 232,041 of NZ_JBJHAE010000002.1, forward strand.
GGCCGGCCTCGAGCACGACGCCGTCCATGACGGCGTACTCCGGAGTGCGCATGGGCGCGGCGAGGTCGATGCCCGCGTGGAGCGTGCCCCAGCGCGGCCCGAAGCCGCTGGTGAGCCGCCCACCCTGGACAGGGAGCACCGCCTTGGGGCGGGCCGCCTCGGCGGCGGCGCGGTCGGCCTCCTCCTGGGCGATCCGGTCGGCCTCGGCCTGGGCGTCCGCGGCGGCCGTGCGATCGGCGTCCCGGGCGGTGCGGCTGGCGACCATCTCCCGCAGCCGCGAGGTGTCGTCCTCGTCGACCTGCGGCGTCACCGACGACGCGTCGATGCCGAGCTGCTCGGCGACGCTGACCGAGTGGCCGGCCGTCTCGACCTCCGTCGCCCCGCTGACCGACGCGCCGCTGATGCTGAGCGCACCGACGAGTGCGGCGGCGAGGTAGAGCGCGGACCGTCGCCGTCCCGCGGGCGGGCGGCGGTCCAGCCAGCCTCGGCGGCCCGCCGCGACGGCGGCCACGACCTCGGCCGCTCCCGCGTCGGGCGCCTCCTCGGCGTCGAGGACGCGGACGACCGGCTCGACGGGCGCGGACGCCGGCGCGGGACGCCCCGGGGCGTCCTTCACGACGACGACGGCCTCGGGGGTTGGGGCGTCGACCAGCGCGGTGACGTCGGTGACCGGCGCCAGGGCGGCGACGTCGACGGCCGACCGCTTGTACGGGGTGGGCCGGCGCCGCGCCGGCGCCTCGGCGGCGGCCGCCGCGGCGACCTTGGCCGCGATGACCTGCACCACCGCGGCCCGGGCCGCGGAGAGCCGCGCCGCGGACGGCGCCGTCGGCTCGGCAGCCGTGGCGGTCGCCGGGCCGGCGGTGGCCGCCGTGGCCCCCGCGGCCGTCACCGTGGCGGCGCGGGCCCGCGTGCGGGAGGTGTTCTCGGTCCTGCGGGCCTCGGTTCCGCGCGCCTTCCCCTGGCGCTGCGGCGAGGCCGTGGACGCGGCCTTCTCCTCGGTCGACCCGCGGGTGGCGCGGGCCGGAGCGGGCGTGGCGTCGACCGTGGCGGTCGGCGCTGCACCCCTCTCGGGGAGGCGGTCGTGGTGGAGCGAACTCATGCACCTGACTTCCGTCGGCGGACATTGCACAGCGGCTCCCGGGGAGAGGAGCGGGGCCCATGTAAACACGCCGTGATGGATTCGTGATCTCTGCGACGGGGTAGGAGGGGCCGGTTGTGTGAACCGGATCACCGAATCGCCGCCCGTTTGCTCACCTGAGCGTGACCATCTATCAACGTAACGTGACGAACACGCTGCAGATGGTTGAGAGTGGCGCGATCCGGCTCACGTAGGGCCTAAGAGCCCTTTTCCGCAGCCCGATCGAGGGAGAAGACCTATGCGCGCAGTGACCTGGCACGGCCGAGGCGACGTCCGGGTGGAGACCGTCCCCGACCCCACCATCCAGGAGCAGACCGACGTGATCGTCGAGATCACCTCCAGCGGCATCTGCGGGTCCGACCTCCACCTCATCGAGGTCATGGCACCGTTCATGTCGGTGGGCGACGTGATGGGTCACGAGCCGATGGGGGTCGTCCGCGAGGTCGGACGCGACGTGACCGCGGTGAAGCCCGGCGACCGCGTGGTCGTGCCGTTCAACATCTCCTGCGGCACCTGCTGGATGTGCGCCGAGGGGCTGCAGTCGCAGTGCGAGACCACGCAGAACCGCGAGCAGGGGATGGGGGCATCGCTGTTCGGCTACACCAAGCTCTACGGGCAGGTGCCGGGCGGGCAGGCCGAGTACCTGCGGGTGCCCTTCGGCAACACCCTGCCGATCAAGGTCCCCGACGCCCCGCTGGACGACCGGTTCGTCTACCTCTCCGACGTGCTGCCCACCGCCTGGCAGGCCGTCCAGTACGCCGGCATCCCCGAGGGGGGCAGCGTGCTGGTCCTCGGGCTCGGCCCGATCGGCGACATGGCCACCCGCATCGCCAAGCACCTCGGCGCCGGCCAGGTCATCGCCTCCGACGTCGTCCCCGAGCGCCTGGCCCGCGCCCGGCGCAACGGCATCACCGTCATCGACACCACGGAGCAGGCCGAGGTCGTCGCCCGCGTCCGCGACCTGACCGACGGCCGTGGGCCGGACGCCGTCATCGACGCCGTCGGCATGGAGGCGCACGGCTCCCCGCTGGCCACGATCGCGCAGAAGGCGAGCGCGCTCGTGCCCGACGCGATCATGGAGCGGGTGATGACCGTGGCCGGCATCGACCGGCTGGCCGCCCTGAACACCGCCATCGAGGCCGTCCGCCGCGGCGGCACGATCTCGCTGTCGGGCGTCTACGGCGGCGCGACCGACCCCCTGCCCCTCATGCGCATGTTCGACAAGCAGGTGCAGCTGCGCATGGGGCAGGCCAACGTGTGGCGCTGGGTGCCCGACATCCTCCCCCTGCTGCTCGAGGGCGACCCGCTGGGCGTGGACGAGTTCGCCACCCACCGCGTGCCGCTGGAGCAGGCGCCCGAGGCCTACGCCAACTTCCGTCAGAAGAAGGACGGCGCGGTGAAGGTGCTCCTGCAGCCCTGACCCCCCGCCGGGCGGCCGCGCCGCCCGGCTCGGCACAGTGGTCCCGACCGGCCCCGGGCCCGCCCGGCGCCGGTCGGGGCTCCCCCGCCCACACCGGATCCACCCGCACGCAGCCCGGCACCACCAGGACGACGCCGTCCGCCGGCCCCGCCCCGACCGCGTCCCCTGGAGTTCCCCGTGCCCCGCGGACTGCTCGCCCTGTCCATCGGTGCCTTCGGCATCGGCACCACCGAGTTCGTCGTCATGGGGATGCTGCCCCAGATCGCCGACGGCCTGGGCGTCTCGGTCTCCGCCGCCGGCCTGCTCATCTCCGCCTACGCCGTCGGGGTGGTCGTCGGCGCCCCCACGCTGACCGCGCTGGGTCTGCGGTTCACCCCGCGGCAGACCCTGGTGGCGCTGATGGTCGTCTTCGTCGTCGGCAACACGCTGGCCGCACTGGCGCCCACCTACGGCACCCTGGCCGCCGCCCGGGTCCTCACCGCGCTCGCGCACGGCTCCTTCTTCGGGGTCGGCGCGGTCGCCGCCCGCCGGCTGGTGGCTCCCGAGCACGCCACCCGGGCCATCTCGCTGATGATCCTGGGGCTCACCCTCGCCAACGTCATCGGCGTCCCGATCGGCACGTGGGTCGCCCAGCAGACCAGCTGGCGGCTGGTGCTCGCCGCCGTCGCCGTCATCGGGCTGGTGACCGTCGCCGGGCTGCTGGCCTGGCTGCCCGGCGACCGCGGCGACGCCGCCGGCCTGCGCACCGAGCTGGCGGCGTTCCGCCGCGGCCAGGTGTGGCTCGTGCTCGGCCTCACCATGATCGGCTTCGCGGCCACGTTCGCCGTCTACAGCTACGTCGCCCCGATCCTCACCGATCTCGCCGGTCTGCCCGCGGCCGGGATCACACCCGTGCTGGCGCTCTTCGGCGTCGGCACCACCGTCGGCACGCTGCTCGGCGGGCGGCTGGGCGACCGGTACGGGTTCCGGTTCGTCGCCGCCGGGATGGCCGGTGTCGCCGTCATCCTGGTGGCCTTCTCCTTCCTGGCCCGCGAGCCGGTCGCGGCCGTGGTGCTGCTCGTGCTCTTCGGCACGCTGGGGTTCGCCATGGGCCCGGTCGTGCAGAACGGCGTGATCGAGGCCGCGCGGATCCGTGGCGGCAGCCTGGTGTCGGCCGCGAACCAGGCCGCGTTCAACGTCGCCAACGCCCTCGGTGCCGCACTCGGCGCCCTGGTGATCTCCCAGGGGCTGGGGCTGACCGCGCCGATGTGGGTGGGCGCGGCGCTCGCGCTGGTGGGTGCGGGGCTCGCGCTGCTGGCCGGGTCCGCGGACCGGCGCGCACGGGCCGCCACCGTGCCGGTCGGCACCGGCGACCACCCGCAGCCGGTCGCCTGAGGCGCGCATGCCCCCCGCCCACCGGGTAGGGAGGGGCATGACGATCGGCACCGCGGAGCAGTCCGGCACCTACCGCCTCGGCGACCGGGAGGTGCACCGCATCGGTTACGGGGCCATGCAGCTCGCCGGCCCGCACGTCATGGGGCCGCCGGCCGACCGGGACGCCGCGATCGCGGTGCTGCGCCGGGCCGTCGAGCTCGGCGTCGACCACATCGACACCAGCGACTACTACGGCCCGACCGTCGTCAACGAACTCATCCGCGAGGCGCTGCACCCCTTCCCCGAGGACCTGGTCATCGTGACCAAGGTCGGTGCCCGCCGCGACGCCGACGGCGGCTGGCCCGAAGCCCTGGACCCCGACGACCTGCGCCGGGCCGTGCAGGAGAACATCGACCACCTGGGGGTCGAGGCCCTCGACGTGGTGAACCTGCGCATGCCCGGCTTCGCCGAGCCCGTGGAGCGCTCGCTCGCCGAGCCGTTCGAGGCGCTGGCGGCCATGCAGCAGGAGGGGCTGGTCCGGCACCTGGGGGTCAGCAACATGACCCCGCAGATGTACGCGGAGGCACGGGCCATCGCGCCGGTGGTCTGCGTGCAGAACCACTACAACCTGGTGCACCGCGCCGACGACCCGCTGATCGACGCGCTCGCGCGGGACGGCGTCGCCTACACGCCGTTCTTCCCGCTCGGGGGCTTCACCCCGCTGCAGTCGGCCGCGCTGGAGACGGTGGCCCGGCGTCTGGAGACGACGCCGGTGCAGGTGGCGCTCACCTGGCTGCTGGCCCGCTCCCCGAACATCCTGCTCATCCCCGGCACCTCATCGGTCGCGCACCTGGAGGAGAACCTGCAGGCCTCGGCGCGGGTGCTCGGCCCCGCCGAGCTGGCCGAGCTCGACCGCATCGGCGGCACCGGGGAGCCCGACGTCGACCTGTGACCCGCGCCGGCCCGGGCTCAGGCCTGCGGCGCCGGCCCCAGCACCCGGTCCAGGTGGTCGTTGCCGAGCACCCCGGCCGGGTCCAGCCGGTCCCGCAGCGCCACGAACTCGTCGAACCGCGGGTAGCGCCGGCGCAGCGTGGCGGCGTCCAGACCGTGCAGCTTGCCCCAGTGCGGCCGGCCGCCCACCTCCCCCGCGATGCGCTCGAGCGCGGCGAACCAGCACCCGGGCTCGGTGCCCGCGGGCACGTGCGCGGCGATGTAGGCGGTGTCCCGGCCCGTCGCCGTCGACAGGGGGACGTCGTCGGCCGCGGCCAGCCGCACCTCCACCGGGAAGGCCGCCCGCCAGTCGCCCGCCTCGTGCACCCGGCGCAGCTCGGCCAGGACCGCCGGGGCGTCGGCGCGGGGGACGGCGTACTCCATCTCCAGGAAGCGCACCCGCCGCCGGCTGACGAAGACGCGTTGGGAGTGGTCGGTCCACGCGCGGGCACCCAGGGCGCGCGCCGACACCCGCGCCAGGGTGGGAACCAGCGCAGGCACGCGGCGCCCGGCGGCGACCACCCCGGCGAAGGCCGCGTTGGCGAGCACCTCGTCGTCCCACACCGCCCGCCAGCGTGGGAGGGGGGCGAGCCCCTCGGCCAGCGGGACGCGGGTGTTGCCCAACACCCGCGTCGCGTCGGTGTGCGGGAACCAGTAGAACTCCACGTGGTCGGTGGAGGTCATCAGCTCCTCGAAGCCCTCGAGCGCCGCGGTGAGGGTGCCCGGCCGCTCCTCGGCGCGGAGCGCGAACGCCGGCACGGCCTGCAGGGTCACCGCCGTCACCACACCCAGGGCACCCAGGCCCACGCGCGCGGCGGCGAACACCTCCGGGTGCCGGTCGGCGTCGCAGGCCAGCACCTCCCCTGAGGGCAGCACCAGCTCCAGGCCGCGCACCTGCGTGGCCAGTCCGCCGAAGCGGGCCCCGGTGCCGTGCGTCCCCGTGGCCAGCGCGCCGGCGACGGTCTGCCGGTCGATGTCGCCGAGGTCGGTCAGCGCCCACCCGCGGCGCAGCAGCTCCACGCCGAGCCGGTGCAGCGTCGTGCCGGCGCCCACGGTGACCAGGCCGTCGTCGCCGAGCTCCCGGATCCCGGACAGCCGGTCGCACACGAGCTGGACGTCGGCAGGCAGCCCGATGCCGGAGAAGGAGTGCCCGCTGCCGATCGGCCGCACCCGGCGCCCCTCGGCGGACGCCGCGGTGAGCACCTCGGCGACCTCGTCGGTCGACGCCGGGTGCACCGCGGTCACCTCCGCACGCTGGTTGCCCGCCCAGTTGCGCCAGCGGGTGCGCTCGGCCGTCCGGTCCAGCAGCTCCGTCACGCGGTCTCCCTCCGTCGAGCGCGCACTCTGGTGGGTGCGCCCACGCCGGTCAACCGCCCGTGCGCCCTTGCCCGTCCGGCTCCGCACCCGGCACGCTGCGCGGTGATGACCGCGGACCGGCACCGGGCCCTCGAGCGCGCCACCTCGGGGCTCGACGCCCCGTTCGCCGTGCTGGACCTCGCCGCGCTGGACGCCAACGCCGCCGACCTCGTGGCCCGCGCCGCCGGCCGGCCCGTCCGGGTCGCCAGCAAGTCCGTCCGGTGCCGCGGCGTGCTGCGGCGGGTGCTCGCACGGCCCGGGTTCTCCGGCGTGCTCGCCTACACCCTTCGGGAGGCGCTCTGGCTGGCCGGCGGGGAGGACCCCGTCAGCACCGATGTCGTCGTCGGGTACCCCACGGCGGACGCCGGCGCGCTGCGGCAGCTCGCGCGGGACGAGCGGGCGGCGGAGCGGATCACCCTGATGGTCGACTCCACCGGCCACCTGGACCTGATCGACACCCTGGCCCCGCCCGCCGGGCGCCCGGTGCTGCGGGTGTGCATCGACGTCGACGCCTCCCTGCGCGCCGCCGGCGGTCGGGTGCACGTGGGTGTCCGGCGGTCGCCGGTGCACACCCCCGCGGAGGCCGCCGCCCTGGCCCGTGCCGTGGTCGCGCGCCCCGGCGTCGAGCTGGTCGGCCTGATGGCCTACGAGGCGCAGATCGCCGGGCTGCAGGACGCGCCGGCGGGGCGCCCGCTCCGGGGACTGGCGGTGCGCGCGTTGCACGTCCTCTCCGCCCGCGAGCTCGCCGCCCGCCGCGCCGCGGTGGTGGCCGCCGTCTCCGCGGTGGCGCCGCTGCGCTTCGTCGACGGCGGCGGCACCGGCAGCCTGGAGCGGACCGCCGCCGAGAGCGCCGTCACCGAGGTGGCGGCCGGATCGGGGCTCTACTCCCCCGCCCTCTTCGACGGGTACCGGGCCTTCACCGGCCGCCCGGCCACCTTCTTCGCCGTCCCGGTGACCCGCGTCCCGGCGCCGGGCGTCGTCACCGTGGCCGGCGGCGGGTGGATCGCCTCCGGGCCGCCGGGGGCCGACAGGCTGCCCCTGCCGACCTTCCCGGCCGGGCTCCGCCGGCTGCCCGGCGAGGGCGTCGGGGAGGTGCAGACCCCGTTGCGCGGGCCGGGCACCGCGGGGCTGCGGATCGGTGACCGGGTGTGGTTCCGCCACGCCAAGGCCGGCGAGCTCTGCGAGCACGTCGACGCCCTGCACGCGGTGGACGGCGGCACCGTCGTCGACGCGCTGCCCACCTACCGCGGCGAGGGCCGAGCCTTCGGCTGACCGACCCGGGCGTTGATCATCGGCAAACGGTCGGCCCCACCGGCGTGTCGCCCAGCCACACGCCGATGATCAACTCGGAAAGGTGCTCACCGGGCCCGCACGACCCGCGTCTCGTCGAACACCGGCTCGGCGGACTCGTACACCCGACCGTCGGCGCCGAAGACCAGGAAGCGGTCGAAGGAGCGGGCGAACCAGCGGTCGTGGGTGACCGCCAGCACCGTTCCGTCGAAGGCCGCGAGCGCCTCCTCCAGCGCCTCCGCCGAGAGCACGTCGAGGTTGTCGGTGGGCTCGTCGAGCAGCAGCAAGGTGGCGCCGGACAGCTCCAGCGCGACGATCTGGAACCGCGCCTGCTGACCGCCGGACATGGTGCGGAAGGGCCGGTCGGCGGCCTCGGTCAGGCCGTACCGGCGCAGCACCGCCATCGCCCGCCCGCGGTCGACCCCCGGCCGGCCGGGCTCGCCGTGCCACAGCAGGTCGACCGGGGTGCGGTCCTGCCACTCCGGATGGGCGTGGGTCTGGGCGAAGAAGCCGGGGACGACGCGCGCCCCGAGCCGGCACGCCCCGGTGTGCGCGACCTCCTGCCCCGCGAGCAGCCGCAGGAAGTGCGACTTGCCCGCCCCGTTCGCGCCGAGCACGCCGACGCGGTCGCCGTACCAGACCTCGAGGTCGAACGGGCGCATCAGCCCGGTCAGCTCCAGCTGCTCGGCGATCACGGCGCGCACACCGGTGCGGCCGCCCCGCAGCCGCATGGCGACCTTCTGCTCCGGCGGCCGGTCGGGAGGCGGCCCGGCGGCCTCGAACTTGGCCAGGCGGGTCTGCATGGCGTGGTAGCGGTTGGCCATGTCCGGCGAGTTGGCGGCCTGCTGCTGCAGCGTGCGGACGAGGTCGACCAGCCGCTGGTGCTCCTCCTCCCACCGGCGCCGCACCTCGGCCAGGCGCTCGTGCCGGGCGGTGCGCGCCTCGGGGTAGGAGGTGAACCCGCCACCGTGCACCCACGCCGTCCCGCCCTCGACGGTGACCACGCGGTCGGCCACCCGGGCCAGCAGCTCGCGGTCGTGGCTGACGAACAGCACCGTCTTCCGCGTCTCCAGCAGGCGCTGCTCCAGCCAGCGCTTGCCGGGGACGTCGAGGTAGTTGTCCGGCTCGTCGAGCAGCAGGACCTGGTCCGGCCCGCGCAGCAACGCCTCCAGCGCCAGCCGCTTCTGCTCCCCGCCCGAGAGCGTGGCGAGCTCCCGGTACTTGCAGCGCTCGTAGGGCACGCCCAGCGCCGCGACGGTCACCGTGTCCCAGGTGACCTCGGCGTCGTAACCGCCGGCGTCCCCCCACTGCGCCAGCGCGTCGGCGTAGGCCATCTGGGAGCGCTCGTCGTCGGTCTCCATGAGCGTCAGCTCGGCGGACTCGACGGCGTCCCAGGCGTCGCGCACCGCGGGCGGCGAGAGGTCGACGAGGAACCGCTGCACGGTCGTGTCGTCCCGGACCGCCCCGATGAACTGGCGCATCACCCCCAGCCCACCGGTGCGGGCGACCGACCCGGCCTCGGCCGCGAGGTCGCCGGCGATGATCCGCAGCAGGGTCGTCTTGCCCGCGCCGTTCTCGCCCACCAGCGCCGCGCGGGCTCCTTCCCCGATGCGGAAGGAGACGTCGTCCAGCAGCACCCGCCCGTCGGAGAGGGTGTGCCGGACCCCGGTCACGTCGACGTAGCCCACGGGCTCATCCTGCCCCGCCGGGCAACCGCATTCCCGGGGCGCTCAGCCGATGTGCCGGTCCAGGCGGTAGCGCGCCAGCCGCTCGACCAGCTCGGGGAGCGCCCCCACGGGCGACCCGCCCAGGTCGCGCCGGCTCTCCCGGACGACCCGGACGACCTCGCGTCGCCCGACCCGGCCGGAGTACTCGCCGCTCAGCCGGCCGACGGCCGCGCTGACCGCGTCGTCGCCGCGGGGCCGGTCGTGGGTGGCGCCGGCGGGGAGGTCCACCGGACCGGTGGAGCCGTCGGCGGCGGGGCCGGAGGAGCTCGGCGGGACGACCAGGGTCATCGGCGGTCCTTCGTTTCCGGAGTGGAGCCGGGCGGGATCAGGCCTCGGCGGTTCCATACGGTCTCGTTCCGCCGCGCCGGACACCAGGGCCCAAAGGCCTGACCGGGTTCAGCCGAGGGCGATGGAGAGCACCGTCGCCCCGGCCGCCAGCAGCATCGCCAGGACCACGATCGCCGCGACCAGCCGCCGCCGGCGCTCCGACTCCGGCCCGCCGGCACCACCCATGCCCATCATGGCGAGGGACGGTACCGCCCGAGGTCCGCTCAGCCCTGCGCGGCGGCGAACCACTCCTCGATCGCGTCGGGCGTCCCGGTCACGACGGGGGCGCCACGCCGGCACGCGGGCCGCGATCACCGGTCAGCTCGCGCGCCCGTCCCCAGAGCAGGGTGTCCAGGGCGGTGCCGTGCGGGGTGGCCCGGCGGACCTGCTCCAGCCGGTCGACGTGGAGGAGGCGCGCCACCGGGGCGAGCCGGTCGACGCTGTGCAGGATCGCCGGGTCCTGCGGCCCGCCGACCCCTGCCGTGAGGTTCTCCACGTCGTGCCCGAGCAGGAGCAAACGCCCGCCGGGGCGGAGCCGGCCGACGGCCCGGGTGAGCAGCGCCGTCGTCTCCGGCTCGGGCAGGTGGAGGTAGGCGACGAGGACCAGGTCCAGCGATCCCGGCGGCGCCGACCAGGTGCGGACGTCGCCGGTCACCCAGCGGACCCGCTCCGCACCGGGGCGGCCCCGCCCGCGCTCGAGCCCGACGGCGGAGAAGTCGACCGCGGTCACCGCCCAGCCCCGTGCGGCCAGCCAGAGCGCGTGCCGCCCCTCACCCGCGGCCAGGTCGACAGCCTCGCCCGGCGGCAGGTCGGCGAGCAGCTCCGCAACCAGCTCGTTCGGCCCCGCGGACCACTGCGCCTGCTCCGCGTACCGCCGGTCCCAGTCCTCCGCCCGCACGCCCGCAGTCTGGCAGCCGGGTCGCTCCGCACGCCCGGGCACGGTAAGCGTGGTGCGTGGCCGCCGTCGTCTCCCTCGTCGTCATCGTCACCCTGGGCCTGCTCGTCACCCGCGTCGCCACCGTCGCGCTGACCATGACCGGGATGTCGCTGCAGCACGCCCGGTTCCAGGCCCGCTCGGCCTTCACGGGGACCGGCTTCACGACGTCGGAGGCCGAGGCCGTGGTGTCCCACCCGGTGCGCCGGCGGATCGTCATGGTGCTGATGCTGGTCAGCGGCGCCGGCGCCGTCTCGGTGCTCGGCACGCTCATCCTCACCTACGCGGGGGTGGACTCCACCGGAGGCGGCGTGCGCCGGACGCTGGTCATCGTCGGCTCGATGGCCGCGCTGCTCTGGCTCTCGCGGAACGACCGCGTCGACCGGGTGCTGCGGCGGGTCATCGAACGGGTGCTGAGCCGGGTCGCGGACCTCGACATCCGCGACTACGCGGCCCTGCTGCACCTCCGCGGCCGGTGGCAGGTGATCCAGCTGCCGGTGCGGGACGACGACTGGATCTCCTCACGTCCCCTGGGCCGGCTCCGGCTGCCCGAGGAGGGGGTCACCGTCCTGGGCGTGGAACGGGACGACGGCACGTGGATGGGGGCGCCGAGCGAGGACCTCCAGGTGCGCACGGGCGACGTCGTCGTCCTCTACGGCCGGCAGGCGATCCTCGACGACATCGCCGACCGGCTGCACGGGGACGAGGGCGAGCAGGCCAGCGAGCGGTCGCGCGCCTGGCACGCGGCCACCCCACCGGTCGAGGTGGTCGAGCGGCGGCGGTAGCCCGACCGTCGCACTCCTCTGCCACGGTGTGCGCGTGACGACGCTGCACGACGTGGCCCTCCTGCGCCTGGTGGCCCAGCGGCTGGCCGGGCCACCGGCCGCGGACCCCGCCGCGGCGGTGCACCGGCTCCTGGCGCTCCAGGGCCAGGACTTCCCGGGCGCGGTGACCTCGGTGGCCCTGCGCACCCGGGCCCGGGACCGTGCCGCCGTGCTGCACGCCCTCGACACCGGGGCCGTCGTCCGCTCCTGGCCGATGCGGGGGACGCTGCACCTGCTGCCCGCGGGCGATCTGCCCTGGATGCTCGAGCTGCTCGGGCCGCGCGCGCTGGCCGGGCTCGCCGGGCGGCGCGCCGCCCTGGGGTTGACCGATGCCGACGCCGAGCGGGCCCGCACGCTCGCCGTCGCCGCGCTGTCGGGTGACCGCCGCCTCCCCCGCCGGGCGCTGCTGGCGGCGATCGAGGAGGGCGGGGTGCCGACGACCGGTCAGCGCGGCTACCACCTGCTCTGGTACCTCGCCCAGACCGGCACGCTCTGCCTGGGGCCGACCGAGGAAGGCGAGCAGCTGTTCGTGCTGCTCGACGAGTGGATCCACTCCCCCCGCCGGCTCACCCGCGAGGAGGCGCTCGCGGAGCTGGCACTGCGGTACTTCCTCGGCCACGGTCCGGCCACCGTGCACGACCTCGTCCGCTGGGCGGGCACGACCGTGCGCGACGTGCGCGCCGGGCTCGACGGCGTCCGCGACCGGCTGGAGCGCATCGAGGTGGAGGGCGTCGAGCACTTCCTCGACCCGGAGACCTCCGAACGCTGCGCCGCGCACCGGGAGGCCGCCCGGGCGCCGCTGCTGCTGCCGGGGTTCGACGAGTTCGTGCTGGGCTACGCCGAGCGCGGCGCGGTCCTGGACCCGGCGCACGCCGAGCGCATCGTGCCCGGGCGCAACGGCGTCTTCCGCCCGACCGTGGTCGTCGACGGCCGGATCACCGGCACGTGGCGCGCGGCGGGCCGGGGCGCCGCCCGCACCGTCGAGGCGGAGCCCTTCACCGGCTGGGACGCCGACGTCGCCGCGGCGATCCCCCGGCTGGCCGCGGCGCTGCCGTGAGCCGCCGGGCCGCCCTGCGTCAGCGGCGCTCGACCAGGAAGACGGGGATCCGCCGCTCGGTCTTCTGCTGGTACTCGGCGTAGGGCGGGTAGGCCGCCACGGCGCGCTCCCACCACTCGTCGCGCTCGGCGCCGGAGATCTCCCGCGCCACGCCGTCCCACGGCTCCGGGCCGTCCTGCACGGTGACCTGGTCGGGGTGGGCGCGCAGGTTGGCCACCCACGCCGGGTGGGTCGGCGCACCGCCCTGGGAGCCCACCATGGCGTACACGCCCTCGCTCTCGACCCGCATCAGCGGCTGCTTGCGCACCTTGCCGCTCCTGGCTCCGCGGGTGGCGAAGACGACCACGGGCAGCCCGGTGTCCCGCAGCGTGTTGGCCTCGCGCCCGCCGGTCGCCTCGTAGCGCTCGACCTGGTCGCGCACCCACTGCTGCGTGCTCGGTTCGTACTCACCCTCCAGCGGCATGCGCCGAATCTAGGGCCGCCGCCACCCCGCTGCGCGCCGACCCGAGTCGCGGGCACCCGGGGCCGGTGGCACCGTGCACTCGGCCAGACGGCGGGAGGAGCAGCACGGGATGCGGTACAGCGAAGGAGCCGACCTGGACACGTCGGGCGTCCGCGACCTGCGGGGCGGCGGCGGGTTCGGCGGCGGCCGCGGATTGGCCGTGGGCGGCGGCGGTCTGGGCGTGGTCGGCATCGTCGTGCTGGTGCTGTTCCAGCTGCTGGGCGGCGGTGGCGACGGCACCGGTGCCGGCGTCGGCGGTCTCTCCGGTCTGGGGCCGGGCCAGACGGCCGACAACGGCCAGCTGGAGCAGCAGTGCCGCACCGGGGCCGACGCGAACGCCTCGGTCGAGTGCGCGGTGGTCGCCGACATCGAGTCGATCCAGGACTACTGGTCGGGCGTGCTGGGCGCGGACTACCGGCCCACCCAGACCGTCTTCTTCTCCGGCTCGGTGCAGACCGCCTGCGGCGGGGCCACCAGCGGGTCGGGGCCGTTCTACTGCCCGGCCGACGAACTGGTGTACATCGACCTGACCTTCTTCGACCAGCTGCAGCAGCAGTTCGGGGCGCAGGGTGGGCTGTTCGTCAACGCCTACATCATCGCCCACGAGTACGCCCACCACGTGCAGAACCTGCTCGGCATCAACCGCCAGGTCGCCCCCGGCGAGTCGGGGCCGACCAGTGGCACCGTGCGCCTGGAGCTGCAGGCCGACTGCTTCGCCGGCGCCTGGGCCAACCACGCCGAGACCGTCCCCGACGAGTCGGGGCAGCCGTTGATCGCCGAGATCACCGAGGACGACATCAACCGCGCGCTCGACGCCGCCGGCCGCATCGGGGACGACTTCATCCAGGAGAACCTGGGCAGCGGCACGGTGGACCAGGACGCGTTCACCCACGGCTCGTCCGAGCAGCGCCAGCGCTGGTTCCGCACCGGGTACGAGACCGGTGACCCGCGACGCTGCGACACCTTCGCCACCGACGACCTGGGCTGAGAGGAGGACCCCCTTGCCCCCCAGCACTCGCACGCTCGCGCCGGGAGCCCGCACGGGAGCCCCCCACCTCCGCGTGACGCGGGACGGGCACGTCGCCGTCCTCACCATCGACCGGCCCGAGAAGCGCAACGCCATGACCGTGGGCATGTGGGAGGAGCTCCCCGCCGTCCTGGCGCCGCTCGCGGCGGACCCCGGCGTCCGGGTCCTGCTGGTCACCGGTGCCGGCCCCAGCTTCTGCGCGGGGGCCGACATCTCCGACCTGCTGGGCGGCGCCGACCCGGTCGACCCCATGGCCGACGTGCGGCGGCACAACCTCGCCGCGCAGACCGCGCTGCGCACCTTCCCCCGGCCCACGATCGCGGTCGTCCGCGGGCACTGCATCGGGGGCGGCGTGGAGCTCGCCAGCTGCTGCGACCTGCGCTTCGCCGACCCGACGGCGGTCTTCGGCGTCACCCCGGCCAAGGTCGGCATCGTCTACACCCCCTCCTCCACCAAGGCCCTGGTGGACCTCGTGGGGCCGGCGACGACGAAGTACCTGCTCTACAGCGGGGAGCTGATCGACGCCGCCACCGCCCTGCGCACCGGCCTGGTCGACCGGCTCGTCGAGCCCGGTGGGCTCGACGACGAGGCGCACCGGTTCGCCGAGGTGCTGGCATCCCGCTCGGCGCTCACCCAGCGGGCGACCAAGGAGGTCGTCGCCGCGCTGGCCGACGGCGGAGACGGCGAGGCGCTGGCCGCCGCGCGGTACCGCGAGACGATCGCCGCCGGAGAGCTCGCCGAGGGCGTCTCCGCGTTCGCCGAGCGCCGCGCGCCGCGTTTCCCCTGGTCGGGTTGAGCAACCGCCCGCGATCTTGCGGTTTCACCTACCCCCTGGCAGGGGTACCCCACCCTCTGCGCGGAACGGGGCTCCCACGAGCCGCGGAGGGACGGTGCAGTGCAGCGCCGGCCCGCCCCACCGCCCTCCGGCCGCGCCCCGGGACGCACGGATGCGCCGGGTATCCAGATCAGCTCTTGCGCCAGAACCCACGCGGCGCCGACCCCATCGACGTCACGGCCCTCCGACCGCGGTGCTCCGCCGCCCGGATGTGTGCCGGAACGACGGCGGGGTAGCGCCCCACCGACCACGAAGCATGCCGAGGAGGACCGATGACTCACTCCATCGATGCCCCGTTCCCGCCGCCGGTTCCGGCCACGACGGGCGCCAGCACCACGACCACCAACACGACCGACAGCTCGTCCACCAAGGACGTCGCCAAGGGCGAGGCCCAGCACACCAAGGACGTCGCCAAGGGCGAGGCCCAGCACACCAAGGACGTCGCGAAGGACGAGGCCCGCAACGTCGGGCAGACGGCCGCGCAGGCCGGCAGCCAGGTCGCCTCGACCGCCGCCGACCAGGCCAAGCAGGTGGCCGGCGAGACGCAGCGCCAGGCCAAGGACCTGCTCGAGCAGGGCCGCAGCCAGCTCAAGGACCAGGCTGTCAGCCAGCAGCAGAAGGCGGCGACGGGGCTCTCGTCCCTCGCCCAGGAGCTGCGCGGTCTCGCCGACGGCTCCAGCGAAGGCGCCCCCGGGCCCGCCCGGGACCTGCTCCACCAGGCCTCCAGCATGGTGGAGGGTTTCGCCGACAAGCTGCAGAACCGCGAGCCCGCCCAGCTGCTCGACGACGTGCGCACCTTCGCCCGCCGCAAGCCGGGGCTGTTCCTGCTCGGCGCCGCGGCCGCGGGCATCGTCGCCGGCCGGCTGACCAGCGGAGCCCGGGCCGCGCACAGCGATTCCGGCTCCGGCTCCGGCTCCGGCCAGCACAGCGCGCCCGGCAACTACGTCGACCCGGCCCCCACGTACTCCGGGTACTCGACCGCCACCACCGGCGCCGGCACCGGCACGGGCGCTCCGCTTCCTCCGCCGCCGTACGGCACGGTGCCGCCCGCCGGCACCATGGTCCCGCCGGCCACGCCCGCGGGCTGGGACGACCCGGCCCGCCGTCCCGGTGAGGTGCGCTGACATGAGCACCCCTTACTCCGGGGCGACTCCTGCGGGATCGACCCCTCAGGGCTACGCGGACCCGTCACCGCAGAACTACGCGGCCGACTACGCCGAGGGCCAGCAGTACAGCGGCGACATGGGCACCCCGACCACCGACGCCGGTCACCCGGACGTCGAGGGCGTCTCCGTCGGCACGCTGATCGGCGAGGTCGCCAAGGACATGTCGACCTTGATGCGCCAGGAGCTCGAGCTCGCCAAGGTGGAGCTCAAGGTCGAGGCGAAGAAGGCGGGTACCGGTGCCGGGCTCTTCGGCGCAGCCGGCTTCGCCGCCTACATGATGATCTTCTTCCTCTCCATCGCACTGTGGTGGGCGCTCTCCCACCTGGTGGGCCACAGCTGGTCCGCGCTGATCGTCGCGGTCCTCTGGGGCATCGTCGCTGCGGTGGCAGGTCTGATGGGCAAGAAGAAGTTCGAACAGGTCAACCCGAAGCCCGAGCGCACCGCCGAGACCCTGTCGCAGGTTCCCGGCGCCCTGAAGCCCAACTGACCACCAGACCGCGAGGAGTCGCAACAATGACCAGCAGTGACCCGGACGTCATCCGGCGGCAGATCGAGGACACCCGGCGCGAGCTCAGCTACGACGTCGACGCCCTCAACGAGAAGGTCAACCCGTCCCGCGTCATGGACCGGCGGGTGACCGCGGCCAAGGGCCGCATGTCCTCCCTCAAGGAGAAGGTCATGGGTTCCGCCCACGACACCACCTCCTCGGCCCAGCACCGGGCATCGGACGCAGCCAGCTCCGTGCAGGGCGCGGCCTCCAACGCAGCCGGCTCCGTGCAGGACGCGGCCTCGAACGCGGCCGGGAGCGTGCAGGACGCGGCCTCGTCCGCGGTCGGCGCCGTCCAGCAGGCACCGGACACGATCGTGCGCCAGGCGCAGGGCAACCCGCTCGCCGCCGGGCTGATCGCCTTCGGCGTCGGGTGGCTGGTCTCCAGCCTGCTCCCCGCCACGCAGAAGGAGCAGGAGCTGGCCCACCAGGCCGAGACCGCGCTGCGCGAGAACAAGGACGCGCTGCTCCAGCCCGCCAAGCAGGCGGCGCAGGAGATGGGTGAGCAGCTCAAGCCGGCCGCCCAGCACGCGGTGGAGGAGGTCAGGTCCACCGCTCAGGACGCGGCCGAGACCGTCAAGCAGGAGGGCCAGTCGGCGGCCCAGGACGTGCAGGGCCAGGCCCAGCAGTCCAAGGAGACCGTGCAGGGGCAGGCCCAGCAGTCCAAGGAGACGGTGCAGGGGCAGGCCCAGCACTCCAAGGAGTCGGTGCAGAGCCGGACCTCCGGCTCCTGACACCCGCGGGTCGGCCGACCCGCACCTGACAGCAGCGCGCCCCGCCGGGTCCTCCCGGCGGGGCGCGCTGCTGTCCGCGCCACACCACCCCACCCCACCCCGAGGGGTGAGGTGGTGTGGCCCCTGCTGGAGGCCCCCCGACGGGCCGCCGTTCTTCCCCGGGACGACGACACCGGTCCCTCCGCAGCCGCGGGCGGGGACCACGACCGACGGGAGTCCGCGTGGACCCGGTCCTGCACTCCCCCGGCGGGCCCGCCGGGCCGGCCCCGGGCGGCGCGGTCCGCGTGCTGGTGGCCGACGACGAGGACGACATCCGCGACCTGGTGTGCCTCGCCGTGCGCAAGGCCCGCTGCGAGGTGGTCGCCGCCGTCCCCGACGGCACGGCGGCCCTGGCCGCGGCGCGGTCGGAACTGCCCGACCTGGCCGTCCTCGACGTCTCCATGCCGGGTGCGACGGGCCTGGAGGTCTGCGGCGCCCTCCGCGGCACGCCCGCGACCGCGGGCATCCGCATCCTGCTGCTGTCGGCCGGCGCGTCCCCGGACGAGGCCGCCCGCGGCCTGGCCGCGGGCGCCGACGCCTACCTACCGAAGCCGTTCACCGTCTCCGGTCTGGTGCATCAGGTGCGGGCGCTCGCGGTGCGGCAGCCGGTGGCATGAGCCTCGCCGTCCTCGACCGCCCGCAGGACGCCGGCCGCCCCCGGACCCGTCGGTCCACCGGACCGGCCGGCTCGCCGGACGCCCTCCACGGACCAGTGCTGGGCACGGTCCTGTTCACCGCGGCCGCGCTGCTGCTGCTGGCGGGTGCCGTCCCCGTCGTGGACCGCGGCCTCGTGCTCGCGGGGCTGGCCGCCGCCTCGGCCGCCACCGGCGCCTGGGTCACCCTCGGCTCGCGACCCCTCGTCGGCTCCGTCGCCGTCCCGGTGGCGCAGCTGGGTGCCGTCGCCCTCCTGCACGCGGGCACCGGCTCCGCCGCCGCCCTGCTGCTCCTCGTCGGCCCGCTGTGGGCCCTCGCCACCCGGCCGGACCGCCGCGGCGTGCTGATCGGGGTGCTCGGCGGCACCGCGGTGCTGGCGGTGCCCGTGCTCGCGACCCCGGTGACCGCCGCCGGCGACCTGCTGCTGGGGACGCTGGCGGTCGCCGTCGGCAGCCTCGCCGTCAACGAGAACACCCGCCGCCTGGGCACCCAGGCGGACCACATCGCCCAGCTGCAGCGGGAGCAGGCAGCGCTGCTCGAGCAGGTGCGGAGCCGCGCCGACGAGCTGGACACCGCCTCACGCATCCTCGCCGCCCGGGCGCAGACCATGACGAGCGTGATCGACGCGGTCACCGAGCATTCGATCATCGGCACCGACCGGGACGGCACCATCCGCGTCTGGAACCCCGGCGCGGAGAAGATGCTGGGCGTGCTCCGGCCGGACGTGGTCCGCACCCGCTCGATCCTCGACTTCCACCTGCCGGAGGAGCTCGCCGCAGTGGCCGAGGACCGCGCCTGCGGCAGCGGCCTGGAGGCGCTCGTGCACGCCGCCCGCGAGCACGGCAGCGACATCCGTGACTGGACCTACGTCGCCGCCGACGGAAGCCACCGCACCGTGTCGGTCGCCATCACCCCGCGCTCGGACGACCGCGGGGCGCACGCCGGCTGGAACTTCGTCGGCACCGACATGACCGAGGCCCGCGTCACCGAGCGGATGAAGGACCAGTTCGTCAGCCTGATCAGCCACGAGCTGCGCACCCCGCTGAGCTCGATCCTCGGGTACCTGGAGCTGGTCATGGACGACGAGGACCAACCCCTCACCGACGAGCAGCGGCAGTACCTGTCCACGGTGGAGCGCAACGCCCAGCGGCTGCTCCGGCTGGTCGGCGACCTCCTCTTCACCGCGCAGGTGGAGAGCGGCCGGTTCACCCTGCAGCCGGCCGACGTCGACCTGGCCGGCGTGGTCCGCGCCGCGGAGGAGACCGCTCGGGTGGCCGCCACCGGCGCGGGCGTGCAGATCGTCGTCGACGTGCCGGACGAGGGCCTGGTGGTCTCCGGGGACGCCGTCCGCCTCGGGCAGGCGTGCGACAACCTCGTGTCCAACGCCGTGAAGTTCACCCCCGCCGGCGGGGAGGTGCGGCTGGTCCTGCGGCCGATGTGGCGGACCACCGGCGGGGAGCTCCGCGCGGACCGGGCGCCCGGTGCCGAGCCGGTCGCGCGGCTCTCGGTCAGCGACACCGGTATGGGCATCCCCGCCGGTGAGCAGGGGCAGCTGTTCACCCGGTTCTTCCGGTCCTCCACCGCCCAGCGCAACGCCGTGCCGGGGGTGGGACTCGGGCTCACGATCACCAAGGCGATCACCACCGCCCACGGCGGCAGGCTGGACCTGGTCAGCGCCGAGGGCGTCGGCACCACCTTCACCATGACGCTCCCGGTCCCCGCGGCGGCCTGACCAGCGAGGCCCTCCGCCCTGCCCCCCCCCGCACCTCTCGGGGACGGGCGGAAGGCCTTCCGTTCTTGCGGATTCCTTGCGCATCGCTCGCGGGCGGCCTGCGGTTCGCCCCGCAGAGTCCTCTGTGTCGCCGGACGACCGGCGCCCACCCGGACGCAGGAGACGCACGGACATGAGCAGCCTGCCCGTGGATCGGACGGCCCCTGCCCCCGGCCGGACCGTCGCGATCGTCTCCCGCGCCGGCCTCCTCGGCTTCCTGCGCGCCCGGACCACGGGGCCGGGCGCGCAAGCCGGGGACGCCGGCGCGGACGACGACCTGGTGGACGCCGAGCTGATGACCCGGCTCCAGGACCTCTACGCCGACGCGCTGCCCTCCCGGCTCTCCGCCATCGACCGGCACACGCGCACGGGTGACGTGACCGCGGTCGCCTT
This sequence comes from Blastococcus sp. SYSU DS0669, assembly GCF_054050895.1. Taxonomy (NCBI): domain Bacteria; kingdom Bacillati; phylum Actinomycetota; class Actinomycetes; order Geodermatophilales; family Geodermatophilaceae; genus Blastococcus; species Blastococcus sp. SYSU DS0669. The sequence goes on from NZ_JBJHAE010000002.1 coordinate 252,125, forward strand.
CGCCGCGCACGCCCTCGCCGGGACCAGCGGTCAGCTGGGCCACCCGGAGGTCGCCTCCCTCTGCCGCGAGATCGCCGCCGACGCCCGCCGCGGGGTGCTCGCCCACTCCCGGGTGGCCCGTCTGCAGGAGCTCGCCGGCGTCTGAAGCGCCCGGACCCCGGGGGCATAGGGAGCTCCACCGGCGTCCTACGGCCCCGAGGCGCGTGGACAGCTTCCTATGCCCCGGCGGCGGCTAGGGGTCGGGCTAGGCGGCGGCGGTGGCGACGAGCCGGTAGCCGACGCCCCGCACGGTCTTGATCTCCGGGGAGTTCAGCCCCGCGGCCACGAGCTTCCGGCGCAGGTTCGACATGTGCGCCTCGACCAGGCGCAGGTTGCCTTCCCAGTCGGTGTGCCAGACCTCGCGCAGGAGCGTCTCCCGCTGGAGCACCCGGCCCGGTCGCGAGGCGAGGGCGGCGAGCAGGTCGAACTCGGTGCGGGTGAGGTCGACGACGGCGCCGTCCACCCGCACCTCGCGGCTGTCCTCGTCGACCTCCAGCTCGGCGAGCCGGCGCACCGACTCGTCCACCGGCGCGGGCGCCCCGGCCGGCTGCGGCCCGGTCCGCGGGAACCGGAGCATCGCCTGCACCCGGGCCACGAGCTCGCGCGGGGAGAACGGCTTGGCCATGTACCCGTCGGCACCGACGGCCAGCCCGATGAGCAGGTCGACCTCCTCGGCGCGGGCGGTGAGCATGAGGACGTAGCAGGGCGTCTCCGCGCGGATCTGCCGGCAGACCTCGGTGCCGTCGGCGTCCGGGAGGCCGAGGTCGAGCACGATCAGGTCCGGCTGGTCGCGCCGCACCTCCTCGAGCGCCTCGGCACCGGTGCCCACGGCCCGCACGGCGAAGCCGGCCCGCTCGAGCACGGTGGTCACGAGCTCGCGGATCTCCGGGGTGTCCTCCACCACGAGCACGGACTGCTCCGGCACGACGTCCTCCTCGCTGGTCGCTGTGCGTGCCGAGGCTGGTCCTCCGGTCACCTGACCGGGTGATCGGCAGGCGCGCCCGTGGGCTTGAGCGGGCGTCGCGTCGCCCGCGGGGGCGGCCCCACCCCATGGGGTGAGGGGTGGGGAGCCCGGCTCATGGGTTCCGCGGTCGCGGCCGTCAACTCCCGCGGGGACACACGCGTCTCCCCTCCCGGCCAGCCCGGGGGACCCGACCGACGGGAGCCGGAACCGTGGACGGTGCTCTGCACGTCCTGGTCGTCGACGACGACCCCGACACCGCACTCTTCGTACGCACCGTGCTGCAGCGGGGCGGCATGGCCGTGACCACGTGCGCGGACCCGCTGGAGGCGCTGGCCCTGGCCTCGCGTTCCGAGTTCGACGCGGCGATCACCGACATCGAGATGCCGGGCATGTCCGGGCTCGAGTCGCTCGACCGGCTGCGCCAGCTGCGCCCCGCGGTACCGAGGGTCGCCCGGCCCTGCCTGGAGGACGTCTTCTCCTCCCCGTCCCACGTCCTCGCCCAGGAGGCCGCCCGATGACTACCGCCGTGCAGGACCTCGACCTGCTGCTCACCGACCACCACGTGCACTCCACCTGGTCCGACGACGCCGTCAGCGCGCCGATGGAGAACCTGATCTCCGCCCGCGACACCGGGCTGGCCAGCATCCGCATGGTCGACCACGTCCGGTCGACGACGACGTGGGTGCCCGGCTTCCTCGCCGAGGTGGCCGCGCTGCCCCGCATCGAGGGGCTCGAGGTGCTCACCGGCGTCGAGGCGAAGATCCTGGACGCCTCCGGGCGCCTCGACGTCCCCGACGACCTCCTCGTCGGGCCGGGCGGGGTGGACCGCATCCTCATCGCCGACCACCAGTTCCCCGGGCTGGACGGCCCGTGGGACCCCCGCCGCACGCTCGAGGAGATGGAGGGCGGGCTGTCCGCCGAGGACGCGCTCTCCCTCCTCGTCGACGCGACCGTGCGGGCCATGGAGCGGGCCGGTCGCGGTCAGCTGGCCCACCTCTTCTCGGTGCTGCCCAAGATCGGGTTGCACGAGAGCGACCTGCTCGACGAGCACATCGCCGCGATCGCGCGGGCCGCGGTGCGCACCGGCACCACGGTCGAGGTCAACGAGAAGTGGCGCTGCCCCGGGCCCCGCGTGGTGCTGGCCCTCGCCGCCGCCGGCGTGACCCTGGTCGGCTCCACCGACAGCCACGCAGCTACGACCGTGGGCCGCTACTCCTGGGTGGCCGACGCGGCGTCCGCGACCCGGCTGGTCGGCGCTCGGTGACCGTCCTCTCCGCCGGCGTCGGACGTCGCGGCGATCGGTAGACCGCCCGGAGACCGCGGCCCGGCCCGCCCCCCTGACCCGGGGCGGGGCGGGCCGCACCGTCGGCTCAGGTGAACGCGCTCACCCCGGTCAGCGCCCGCCCGACGATGAGCTGGTTGATCTCCCGCGTGCCCTCGTAGGAGTAGAGCGCCTCGGCGTCGTTGAAGTACCGGACGACGTCGCGCTCGAGCAGGATGCCGTTGCCGCCGAGCAGCTCGCGCGCCCACGCCACCGTCTCGCGTGCCCGGCTGGTCACGAAGCTCTTCGCCAGCGCGGCGTGGTCGTCGCGGAAGATGCCCTCCTCCTGCAGCTGGGAGACGCGGACGGCCATGCCGAGGCTCGCGGTGACGTTGCCGGCCATGCGGGCCAGGAGGTCCTGGATCAGCTGGAAACCGGCGATCGGGCGGCCGAACTGCTCCCGCTCCTTCGCGTAGGCCAGGGCGGCCTCGAACGCACCCATCTGGCAGCCCACGGCGTTCCACGCGACCCCGCCCCGGGTCAGCTTGAGCACCCGGTTGACGTCCTTGAAGGTGTTGCCGCCCTCGAGCTTGTTCTCCGCCGGGATGCGGCAGCCCTCGAAGGTGATGTCGGCGTTCTGCACCGTGCGCAGCGCGTACTTGCCCTCCATCTTGGTCGCGGTGAAGCCGGGGGTGCCCTTCTCCACCACGAAGGTCTTCACCGAGTCGTCGGCGACGTCCCGGGCGAAGACGACGACGATGTCGGCGAAGGTGCCGTTGCCGATCCACCGCTTGGCGCCGTCGATCACCCACTCGTCGCCGTCGCGCCGGGCGGTGGTCTCCAGGCCGAGCGCGACGTCGGAGCCACCGTGCGGCTCGGTGAGCGCGAAGCAGCCGATCGTGTCGAGGGCCAGCATGCCGGGCAGCCAGCGCCGCTTCTGCTCCTCGGAGCCCAGGTTGACGATCGACCCCATCGCCAGCCCGTTGTGCACGCCGAGGAACGTGGCCATCGACGGGTCGACGCGCGAGGTCTCCAGCGCGATGAAGCCGGTGAACAGGCGCGAGCCCCGCGGGGAGCCCTCGGTGTCGTAGCTCCGGCCGACCAGCCCGGCTTCGGCGAACCGCGGGATCAGCTCCATCGGGAAGGTGGCGGCCTCCCAGTGCTCGTTGACATGGGGCCTGACCTCCTCCTGCAGGAACCGGCGGATGCCGGCGAGCTCCTCCCGTTCCTCGGCCGGCAGCAGGGACTCGTAGGCGTACAGGTCGCCGGGTAGCAGGTCGTCGGTCATGCGGGCGTCCTCTCGTCGGTGGCCTCGGGCTCCTACCCGCCGGCCGCGCGCCGCAACTCGACCGCCGCCGCGGGCAGCGGCGCCGTCGCCGCCCGGTACAGGGCGTGCTCGACGAGACCGCGCTCCCCCGCCGTCCGGCGGACGCCCGCCCGGACCTGCTCGACGGTGCCCGGCCCCATCTCCGTGAAGCCGACGACCACCCGGCCGCCGGGGGCCAGCACCCGGTCGACGACGTCCCACTCGGTGCCCGGCGGCGTCCAGAAGGCCCGCACGTCGAACGCGACGACGGCGTCGAACCAGCGCTCCGGCAGCTCCGCGGCGACCAGCGGCCCGCCGTGGACGGTGACCCGGCCGGCCTCGATCGACGCCCGGTTGCGGGCGGTCGCCGCCGCGACCATCGCCGGCGAGCGGTCGACCGCCACGACCCGCCCGCCCGGCAGCCGGGCGGCGAGCAGGTCGACGAGCACGCCGTGGCCGCAGCCGACCTCCAGCACCCGCTCCCCGGGCGCCGGGGCCACCAGGCCCGCCGCCCAGGTCAGCCGCTCCGACGCCCGCACGCCGGGTCGCCTAGCTCAGCATCCGGGTGCCCGCGGGCAGCACCCCGCCGGCGAGCAACGCCGCCGTCACGTCCTGCAGGGCGGTCAGTGCGGCCCGCTGCGTGAACGGGCCGGTGGAGACCCGGGTGACGCCCATCCGCTCCAGCTCCGCGACCGGCGGCGTGGCGCCGGGGACGGCGAGCAGGCTCAGCCTCCCCCGGCCCAGCGCCCCGACCAGCGCGGCGATCTCGTCGGCGGCGACGACGCCGGGCACGAAGACCGCGGCCGCGCCGGCGGCCAGGAAGGCGCGGCCCCGGTGCGCCGCCTCCTCCAGCAGGGCCGCGCGGTCGGCGCCCTCCGGCGCGAGCAGGACGACGTCGGTGCGGGCGTTGAGCACGAAGTCGACGCCGGCGGCGCGGCCGGCCGCGAGCACCTGCGCCACCGCGGCGACCGCCTCGTCCAGCGGGCGGCGCGCGTCCTCGATGTTGCCGCCGACGGCGCCGGCCGCGATCACCTGCGCCGCCGTCCCGCCCGGGTCGCCGTACCCGGCCTCCATGTCCACGGAGACCGGCAGCTCGGCGGCGGCGGCGATCCGCCGCACCACGTCCAGGTGCAGGTCCAGCGGGATGCGCTCGCCGTCCTCGTACCCGAGGGACGCCGCGATGGCGTGGCTGGCGGTGGCCAGGGCACCGGTCCCCGGCGTGGCGGCCACCACCCGGGCCGAGGTCACGTCCCAGACGTTGGCCAGGACCAGGATGCGGGGATCGGTGTGGAGCCGCAGGAGGGTGCGGGCGCGGGATGCCAGGTCGGCCATGCCGGCAACCTAGGCGCCGCCGTGGTGCCCTGACCAGTGGTCTGGCGCAAGCCGGTCAGGTAAGGCTAACCTGCACCCGTTGCCCGGGGCAGGTGCCGGAGCAGCACCGCCCTGCCGTCTCGCGATAGGCGACCCGCTCCATGTACGTGTGCCACTGCAACGTGGTGACCGACCGCGACATCCTCGAGGCCATCGCCAACGGCGCGCGCTGCGTCGCCGACGTCGCCCGCGAGACCGGGGCCGGGCGCACCTGCGGCAACTGCGTCGACTCGCTCCGCGACCTGGTGTGTCAGCATTGCCCGGTCCGGGCCGGGCGCGCGACCGAGCGTTCGGCCGAGCGAGAGCTGGGAGTATCCGGTGCAGCCCGTTAGCCCCCGCGTGGTCGAACTGCTCAACGACGCACTGACCTTCGAACTGACGGTCACCAACACGTACTTCCTCAACGCCCGCATGCTCGACGCCTGGGGTCTGCCCAAGCTGGGCAAGGTCTACTACGACCTCTCCATCGACGAGATGCGCGACGCGGACGCCCTCATCCAGCGCATCCTGCTCTTCGACGGCCACCCCAACCTGCAGCGCCTCGGCGCGATCCGCGTGGGCGAGACCGCCGAGGAGATGCTGGTGCTCGCGCTCGACAGCGAGAAGGCCGCCGTCGCCCAGTTCAACGCCTCGGCCAAGGAGTGCCACGACCTCGGCGACCACGGCACCGCGTCGGTGTTCGAGGAGATGGTCCTGGACGAGGAGAAGCACGCCGACTGGTTCGAGGCGCAGCTCGCCGCCATCGAGCGGGTGGGCTCCCCGCAGTACCTGGCCGCGCAGATCTCCACCGGGACGCCCTGAAGAAGGACCCCTCTGCCCCCCACGCGTCGCAGGCTCGGCGCGGGACCCTGCGGAGGGGCCGAGCACGGAGGGCCGCCCCCCGATCACCGGGAGGCGGCCCTCGGCGCGTCAGCCGGCGAGCAGGTCCTCCAGCGCCTCGAGCTGGAGGGTCGCGGCGGTGAGCCCGATACCGGTGTAGAAGACGTCGTCCTCCACGGCGAAGGCCCGGCCGTCGGTGACGGCGGTCAGCAGCGGCCACAGCGGTCCGGCCACGACCTGCGCCTCACCGGATTCGGCTGCCGGGCCGAAGGACGAGTACAGGATGACGTCGGCATCGGCCTCGGTGATCTCCTCCGGGCTCAGCTCCACGAAGGTGGGGATCTCGCCCTCGGGCAGGTCGACGTGGTCCAGGCCGATGTCGGCCAGGACCGTGCCGATGAACGACTCCGGCTGGTAGGCGCGGATCGGGCCACCGACGAAGCGGATCGGGCTGACCGTCGTCTCCGCGGGGTTCCCCACGGCCTGCCCGACCTCGTCGGCCCGCTCCTCGTACTCGGCGAGCGCGGCCTCGGCCTCCTCCTCCTTGCCCAGCGCCTCGGCGGCGAGCTCGAGGTTCTCCTTCCAGGTCACCCCGAGGAACTCGGCGAACACCGTGGGGGCGATCTGCGACAGCTGGTCGTACAGGGCCTCGTGGCGCACGGAGTTGGACAGGATGAGGTCGGGCTGCAGCGCCGCGATCTCCTCCAGGTCCGGCTCGGCGATGGTGCCGACGACCTCGACGCCCTCGGCGTCGTCGGCGAGGTAGCTGAGGAACTCCTCGGAGACGTCGGTGGTCACCGCGCCCACCGGGGTCACCCCGAGGGAGAGCGCCGAGTCCAGCTCGCCGGTGTCCAGGACGACGACCCGCTGCGGCTCCGCCGGGATCGCGGTGGTGCCCATGGCGTGCTCGACCGTGCGGGGGAACTCGGCCTCGCCGGCGGCCGCCGCGGCCGCCACCCCGTCGTCGGGTTCGGCGTTCCCACCGCAGGCGGCCAGGGCGAGGGCGGCCACCACGGCGAGGGCGGTCGCGCGGAAGGGGCGCATGGTCATCGTTCTCCTTCGGACGGCGCAGGTCAGGGGATGTGCATCTGGATCGGCCGGCGTCGGTGTGGAACACTGCCGGAAGCCAGGTGAGGCTAGCCTAAGTAAGCGGGCGCCCACACCGACCGAGCCCGGGAGCCGCCGTGACCGTCGAGATCGCGCAGATCCCCGCCTACCGCACCTTCCCGGTGCAGGTCGCGCGGGTGCAGCGGCTCAGCCCGAGCTTCCTGCGGATCACCTTCACCGGGCCGGAGATGGACGACCTGACGTCCAACGGCCGGGACCAGCGGATCAAGGTCATGCTGCCGCTGCCGGGGCGCGGCATCCTCGACTGCCCGGCCGGCGAGGACTGGTACGGCGCCTGGCGCGCCCTGCCGCCGGAGCGCCGGATGCCGATCCGCACGTACACCGTCCGGGCGCTGCGCCCCGAGCACCGCGAGGTCGACGTCGACTTCGTCCTGCACGGCGCCACCGGGCCCGCCTCCGCCTGGGCCGAGCAGGCCGCCGCCGGCGACGAGGTGGTCCTGGTCGCGCCGAACGCCCGCTTCCCCGGCGAGACGGGCGGCTTCGAGTGGCACCCGCCGGCCGACGCCTCCTGCCTGCTGATCGCCGGCGACGAGACCGCAGTGCCGGCGATCTGCGCGATCGTCGAGGGCCTGCCCGCGGGCCCGCGCGCCAAGGTCCTGCTCGAGGTGCCGACGGCCGGTGACGCCCTGAACGTCGCCGCCCCGGCCGGGGTGGAGATCACCTGGCTGCCCCGCTGGCCCGCCGACGGCGCCCCCGCCGCGCCGCGTGGGCAGCTGCTCACCGAGGCCGTCCTGGCCGCGGTGCGCGAGCTGGGCGAGCTGATCGCCCCCTCCCCCGCGCCCGACCTGGCCGACGTGGACGTCGACGAGGGGATCCTCTGGGAGGTCCCCGCCGAGGGCGCCGCCGCGCCCGGCTCCTCCGGTGTCTACGCCTGGCTCGCCGGCGAGGCCGGTGTGGTCAAGGGCCTGCGCCGGCACCTGGTGCAGGAGGCCGGGGTCGACCGCCGGTCGGTGGCCTTCATGGGCTACTGGCGCGAGGGCCGCGGCTCCGACTGACGCCGCCTGCGTTTGACATCGTGTCATCGTCCGGTGTCACATGAGGCCGTGCCTGGCTACGACGTCCTCGCCACGGACGGCCTGAGCGTCATCGGGACCGTCGGCTTCTTCGTGCCCGCGGCCGTCCTGGTGGCGCTGGTCGCCGGCGCCGTCGTGCGCGACCGCCGGCTCACCGCGCGGGAGGCGGCGGCCGAGGCCGACCGCGAGGGCAGGACCCGGGAGCGGATCGCCGACGGCGAGCCCTCCGACCGCCCGCCGAACGGTTAGCCCCCGGGCTCGGACCGGTCGCCGGGCTCCCGCTGGTCCTCGAGCTCACCCAGGGCCGCCTCCACGGCGCCGGCCACCTCCGCGGCCATCTCGGTGCGGAAGGCCGCCAGCACCGCCTGCGCCGCCACCGGCTGGAGCCGGGTGACCGTGGCGAGGATGTCGTCGAGCTGCTCCGGCGGCGCGCCCGCCTCCACGAAGGCCCGCCAGACGGTGTCGACGAACAACTGGACGTAGGTGCGGCTGATCGCCCGCACGTGCTCGTCGACCTGCGCCTGGGCCGCCAGCAGCGCCGTGGCCGGCACGCCGAGCCCCACGACCTGGAGCCCGGCCATGAGCAGGGCCGGGTCGTGCACGTGGAGGCGCTCCCCGTCGAGCCGCTCCACGATGCCGTGCTCCACCAGCTGGTCGATCAGCTCGGGGTCGACGGGCGCGCCCGTCCGGGCGGCCAGCTCGGGGCCCGTGGCGACCTCCGGCTCCGGCGGGAGCCAGGGCTTCAGGAGCGCCCGGTGCAGCGAGAGGGTGGCCGAGCTGGCGGTGGGCGGCGCGCCGGTGAGGGTGCGCTCGATCATCGCCAGCGAGTAGCCCTCGGCGAGCATCTCGCGCACCAGCAGCAGCCGGGCGACGTGCTCGCGGCCGTAGTAGCCGGTGCGGCCGGCCAGCCGCGGCGGGGGCAGCAGCCCGCGTGCCGAGTAGGCCCGCACGTTCCGCACGGTGAGCCCCACACGGGCGGCCAGCTCGTCGACGGTCAGCTCACGCTCGGCGTCCTCACCGGCCGGCCCGGGCGGTGCTGCGCTCACCTGCTCCCCCTCTCCTCGTCACCTCAGCCTATGTCGCTCGTTCCATGTACCAGTTGCCGATGTAACTGTTACTGATGTTCCATAGCTACATGCCTGGGAGGGAAACCGTGCTGCTCACCGCCGAGACACGACCGGCCGGAGGTGCCGCCCTGGGCGAGGTCGTCCTCGCCACGGGCATCGGCGTCCTCCTGACGGTGGTCCTGCTGGCCCTGGTCCTCGCGCACCGCACCCGGCGGTCCACCGTGCTCACGCGGGTGGGCGACCGGCTGGGCGCCGCCACCGGCGCGCCGGCCTGGGTGGCGCTCCCGACCCTGCTCACCACGGTCTCGCTGCTCACGGCCCTGCTCGGGATGCTGTGGGACATCGCGCTGCACATCGGCGTGGGCCGCGACGAGGGACCGCTGGCCAACCCGGCCCACTACCTCATCCTCTTCGGGCTCTTCGGTGTCTTCGCCGGCGGCGTGCTCGCCTGCGCCATGCCGCTGGACGAGCGGCCCGGCCCGGCCGCCGTGCGGTTCGTCCGCGGCTGGGACGTCCCGGTCGGCGGCATCCTGCTCACCTGCGCGGGCTTCTACGCGCTGCTCGGCTTCCCCCTCGACGACGTGTGGCACCGCATGTTCGGCCAGGACGTGACGCTGTGGGGCCCCACGCACCTGATGCTGATCGGCGGCGCCGGCCTGTCGATCATCGGGCTGCTCGTCCTGGAGCAGGAGGGCCACGGCGGGCTCTCCACCGACGACGGGGACCGGGCGGGCGGCCGCACCGCGCGGTTCGCCCGGCGGACCTCGGCCATGGGCGGGCTGCTGCTGGGCATGTCGGTGTTCCAGGGCGAGTACGACTTCGACGTGCCGCAGTTCCGGCTGGTGCTGGAGCCGTTCCTCATCGCCGCGGCCGCCGGCATCGCGCTGGTCGCCGCCCGCATGTTCATCGGCCGCGGCGGCGCGCTCGCCGCGACGGCGTTCTTCCTCGTCGTCCGCAGCGCCATCGCGCTGGTCGTCGGCCCGGTCTTCGACGAGATCGTCCCCACGTTCCCGCTCTACCTGGGGTCGGCGCTCCTGGTCGAGCTCCTGGCCCTGGCGCTGCCCCCGGCCCGCCGGCCCCTGCTGTTCGGCGCCCTGGCCGGCGTCGCCATCGGCACCGTCGGCCACGCGACCGAGGCCGGGTGGACCCGCGTCGTCCAGGAGCTCACCTGGGGCAGCGACATCCTGGTCGAGGGCACCCTCATGGCGCTCGCCGGCGGCGTCGCCGGGGCCGTGCTCGGGGCACTGCTCGCCTCCGGCCTGCGCCGCCGGCTGCCGCGTCCCGCCGTCGCCCGCGGGGCGCTGCTGGCCTGCCTCGCCGTGCTGGCGGCGGCGGTCGCGAACGGCCTGGTCGCGACCGTGCCCGACGACGTCGAGGCGACCTTCACCATCGAGGAGGTCACCACCGAGCCCCGCACCGCGCAGATCGGCGTCCGGCTGGACCCCGCCGGCTTCCCGGACGACCCCGCGTGGGTGCAGATCACCGCGTGGCAGGGCCAGGGCCTGGTCGTGACCTCCCTGGAACGGGTCGGCGAGGGCGAGTACCGGACGACCGAGCCCGTGCCGCTGCACGGCACGTGGAAGACGCTGCTGCGCGTGCACGACGGGCGCGTGCTCACCGCGTTCCCGATCTACCTGCCGCGGGACGAGGCCATCCCCGCCGACGAGATCCCGGCCGAGGACGGCATGACCCGCAGCGCGATCCCCGAGATCGACATCCTGCAGCGGGAGCTGAAGGACGCCGGCGGTGGCCTCTGGCTGGTGGCGAACCTCGTGGTCCTGGCCTGCACGCTCGCGCTCGTCGCCGCGATGGCCTGGGGCGTGGGCCGGTACGCCCGCCGCGCCGCCGTGGCGGAGCCGTTCGCCGACGCCCCTGCCGACGGCCCCCTGGAGCGCGTGACCACCGGGGCGGTGCGCCGGTGACCCGCCGCGGGGCGGCAGCCGCCGCCCTGGTCCCGCTGGCGCTGGTGCTGGCCGGCTGCGCCGGCACGCCGGCCCCCGTCGGCGAGGGGACGGCGGCACCAGCCGTCTCCCCCGTGGCGACCACCCCCGGCGGCAGCTACCCGCCGGCCCCCGCGTCCGAGGCGGCGGGCCGGCGGATCGAGGTGCGGTACGCCGACGGCCAGGTCACCGGAGGCACGAGCCGGGTGCCGGTGCCGGTCGGCGAGCCGGTCACCGTCGTCGTCACCTCCGACGTCGCCGACGAGGCCCACCTGCACGGGTACGACGTCCTGGCCGGCCTCGTCCCGGGGCAGCCGGCGGAGCTGACGTTCGACGCCACGATCCCCGGGGTGTTCGAGCTGGAGCTGCACCGGGCCGGGACGGTGCTGCTCACGCTGCAGGTCGGGTGAGCCTCCTCGCGCACGGGGTCGGCTCGCGCACGGACCTCCCGATCCCGATCGGCTTCGCGCTGTACGGCGCGGGCGCGGCGATCCTGGTCGGCTTCGCCGTCCTGCTCCTGTTCTGGCGCACGCCGCGGCTGGGTGGCCCGGAGTCGGGCCGCCCGCTGCCCGCGGGACTCCAGCGGCTGCTCGACGGCGCCCCGCTGCGGCGGGGGCTCCAGGCGCTGGCGCTGGCGGTCTCGGCCTTCGTCGTCGCGGTCGCGCTGCTCGGGCCCGACGAGACCTCGGGCAACCTGGCGCCCTGGGTCCTGTACGTGACGTTCTGGGTGGGGCTCGTGCCGGCGAGCCTGCTCCTCGGGCCGGTCTGGCGGGTGGCGAACCCGCTCCGGCTGCTGCACCGCCTGCTGCGCCCCGCCGTGCCCGCGCCACCCGGCGCCGCACGGCTGCCCTCCCTGGGGGTCTGGCCCGCCGCGGGTTCGCTCCTGGTCTTCGTCTGGCTGGAACTGGTCGTCCCGGGCCGCGCCGAGCCGGTGACCGTCGCGGTGTTCCTGCTGCTGCACGCCTTCGTGCACGTGGCGCTGTCGCTGTGGTTCGGCGAGGGGTGGTTCGCCCGCGGCGACGGGTTCGAGGCCTACTCCGCGCTGGTCGCCCGGCTCTCCCCCTGGGGACGGCGGGACGACGGCCGGCTGGTGCTGCGCAACCCGCTCGCCAACGCCCTGGCCACCCCGGCCGAACCGGGGCTGACCGCCCTCGTGGTCGTGCTGCTGGGCTCGACAGGATTCGACGGGCTCACCCGCACGGTGTGGTGGCAGACCGGTCCGGGGGCGGGGGACGACGTGCTCTCGGGCACCGTGGGGCTGCTGGCGTCGATCGCCGTGGTCGCCGTCCTCTACGCGCTGGGCACCCGGCTCTCCGGTCGGCTGGCCGGTCAGGACCCGGGCGTCCAGCCGGGGCGGTACGCGACCACCGTCATCCCGATCGCGCTGGGCTACACGGTCGCGCACTACTTCAGCTTGCTGCTCCTCGACGGGCAGCGGACCTGGATCCTGGTGAGCAACCCGTTCGGCGCGGCCGGCGTCGACCTGTTCGGCACCTACGGCAACCGGGTCGACCTCACCGCGGTGGGCTCGGACGCGATCGCGCTGGTGCAGGTGGGGGCGATCATCGCCGGCCACGTCGCCGGGGTGACGCTGGCGCACGAGCGCGCGCTGCTCTCGGCCCGGCACGCGCGGGCGTCCGACCAGCTCCCGCTGGTCGTCGTGATGGTGCTGCTCACCCTCGGCGGGCTGGGGCTGCTGTTCGGCTTCTGAGCCGGGCCCGCTCACCCCTTCGGGCGCTTCCCGCGCTCGCCGCCTCCAGCACCGGCCCCGGCCTGCCGATGGCCCCCGTGCCGGACCGACCTCCGGACCGGCCCACCGGTCCCCGGGCCGACGAGTGCGAAAGGACCGCCTCGTGATCGCTGTGACCTGCCGCAACGGCGAGCACTTCTCCGTCGACCCCGACCACATCGAGCGGATCGAGCGCCACGCCGACACGGTCGTCCACCTGGTCGACGGCACCCACTACGTCGTCGAGACGGCGTTCGAGGAGGTCCTGCGCTCGATCGCCGCCCACCGCGCCGGTGCGCTCGTCGCCCGGTCGCGGCTCACCGACGGGTACGCCGCCCTGCCGGCCGCTGCCCGGCTCGCCCGGCGGCGCGGCAGCGGCCGCGCGCCCGAGCCGGGGCTGGGCGCCGTCCCCCACTGACGACGGCGGCCCGGCCGGGGCGCCTCCCCGACCGTGCCGCCGCACGCCGCGCTCAGCTCAGCGGCGGTCGAGCCGCAGCACCGCCATGGCGCGTGCGGCCATCTCCGCCTCGCCCAGCGCGTTGGGGTGCACGATCACCGGGTTCAGGCCCTGCAGCACCGGCTCGATCCAGCGGACGCCGATCGGCTGGCAGGCGTCGTGGCCGTCCGAGACGCGGCTCAGGTCGACGTAGGTGACCCCGGACATGGACGCCGCCCGCCGCACCACGTCGTTGAGGGTCGCCTGGAGGTCGCGCAGGTACGGGATGTCACCCGCGGCGATGGTCATGCGGTCGAAGCAACCGCCGCTGGCCGGCACGATCCAGGGGTAGCCGAGGATCGCGACCCGCGCGTTCGGCGCCGCCGCCCGCACCGCCCGCAGGGCCTCCACCAGCGCCGGGAAGGTGGTGCTGCGCACCGTGTCGGTGAACGAGGTGCCGTACCGGTCCTTGCACGGGCTGCCCTGGCCGAGCGTGCTGAGCCCGGCCGAGCTGCAGGCCAGGACCGAGTTGATGAAGACGCCGCTGTCGTTGCCGCCGATCGTCATGGTGACCAGCTGGGTGTCGCGGCCCAGCGCCTGGAGCTGCGGGGCGACCCCGGGGTGCTGCCCGGTGAAGAAGTCGCCGGTCTCCGCGCCCCCGCAGGTCACGTCGGTGAGCTGGGCGCCGATCGCGCGGGCGATCACGTTCGGGTAGTTGCGGGTCGAGCGCAGGCACTGCGGCGGGGCCGCGAGGTCCGGCGGGAGGACGCCGGAGGCCGCGCTGTAGGAGTCGCCGAGGGCGACGTAGCGCAGCGGGGCCGGCGCGGCCTGGGCGGAGGGCGCCACCACGACGCCGGTGAGGACCGCGACGGCGGCGAGGACGCAGGTAGCGAGACGGCGCACGTCTCCTCCAGATCGGGTGGGGGCGGTGTGCGCGGACCAACGCGCGACCTCGTCAGCGGTTACGCAGGGCACACAGGTACCCGCGCCACGGGAGCGCCCGCCGGTCGGCCGCTACCGTCGGATCCATGGGCCGGAGGCGCGTCGTGCTGGCCGTCGTCGCGGTGCTGGTCCTGCTCTCGGCGGCCTCGCTGTTCGTCCGCGACAGCCCCGGCAACCGGCTGGCGCACGCCGTCCTGCACTTCGAGTGCTTCCTCTCCGCGTCCGACGAGCCGGGCGGCACCGTGGCCCTCGGCGACTCGATCACCGCCGGGAGCCACGTGGGGGCGCTGCCCATCGGGGTCGACGACGCGTACGTCGACGTGCTCGGCTGCCGCGAGGACTCCCCCGTCACCTACGGCGGCAACTTCGGGGTCGGCGGGGAACGCAGCGACGAGATCCTCGCCCGGGTGCCCGAGGCGCTCGCCCCGCGCCCGGCCACGGTGCTCGTGCTCGCCGGCACGAACGACGTCCGGCAGGGCCGCGCCGAGGGGACGATCGACACGCTGACCCGGATCGCCGAGGAGATCGAGGCCGGCGGGGCGGCGCCCGTCTTCGCCACCCTCCCCCCGAGCGCCGAGTTCCCCGCCGAGACCATGGCCCTCAACGAGCGGCTGCGCGCCTGGGCGGACGAGCGCGGGGTGGAGCTGCTCGACTTCTGGACGCCGCTGGCCGACCCGGACGGCACCTTCGCCGAGGGCATGAGCGACGACGGCACCCACCCCTCGGCCGCGGGCACGGAGGTGCTGGCCGACGTCGTCGCCGACGCCCTCGGCTGAGTGGCGCGAACGCCGCTAGCTGCGCCGGCGCCACCAGGAGCGGTACCGGCAGCGGCAGAAGTCGGCGAGTTCGAGGCAGTCGTCGCACGTCATGCCGACCAGGGTGGAACGCGCCGGCTCGGACCGGTGCCACCTCGGCGCCGGCCCTCACCCGATGGGGCCGGGTGCCGGTGGGCAGGCATCGATGCGTGCCCTGATCGACGAGTCGCGCCGGGCGCGCTGCGGCCAGAGCCATCCTGAGGCGGGGACGACCCCGCCGGCCGCTCGTGTGGACCGGTGGCGCCTGACGGCAGGGACTCGTCGTCGGCTGCCGCCGACGGTACGGGGAATCGGGCGGGGCGGAGATGACCACGGCAACGGGCGGGCGGCCCAGGGCGCACAGCGCGCGACGGACGGACCCAGCCGGTAGCTTGCACGGCACCGACCCACCGGCGCCGTCACCGCGACGGGGCCGGGACGCGCGGCCCCGGCGGGTCGTCGGCAGCGAGGAGGCGCGGTGGACGGCCGGAGCCCGGCATGAGGCGGCTGCGGGTGGCCTGCGTGGGCAGCGGCTTCATCGCCGGCCAGCACCTGCGAGCTCTCGCCCGCCTGCCCGAGGTCGACGTCGTGGCGATCGCCGACAGCCGGCCGGAGCGCGCCGAGGAGACCGCCACGCGGTACGGGGCACGCCCGTACGGGGACGGGTTGGCGTTGCTGGAGACGGAGGATCTCGACGCGGTCTGGTTGTGCGTGCCGCCGTTCGCGCACGGGGCCCTCGAGGCAGCGGCGATCGACCGCGGACTGCCGTTCTTCGTCGAGAAGCCCCTCGCGTCGGACCTGCCGACCGCGGAGGCCGTCGCCGGCCGGCTGGTGGGGACGGGGCTCCCGACCGCGGTGGGCTACCACTGGCGGCACCTCGACGTCGTGCAGCGTGCCGCTGACCTGCTCGCCGACGAGCCCGTCCACCTCCTCACCGGCTACTGGCTGGACAAGACGCCCCCGGTCCCGTGGTGGCCGAGACGGGGGCACTCCGGCGGCCAGGTGGTGGAGCAGACGACGCACATCTTCGACCTCGCCCGCCGGTTGGCCGGAGAGGTCGAGACGGTGGCGGCCGTCGAGCGAAGCGCCCCGGAGGGGCCGGAGGACGTCCCCACCGCCTCAGCCGCGCTGCTGCGGTTCGCCTCGGGGGTGGTGGGCAGCATCTCCTCCACCCGGGTGCTGGGCTGGCGGCACCGGGTCGGCCTCCAGGTGGTGACGGGTGGGTGCGTCCTCGAGCTGTCCGAGCGTGGGCTCGCCGACCACGAGCTCCGGGTGACCACTGCCGAGGGCGAGGAGGTCCTGCGGTCCGAGCAGGACCCGATCGCCACGGAGGACCGCGAGTTCGTCGACGTCCTGCTCGGCCGGGTGCAGCAGGCCCGTGTCCCCTACGGGGAGGCGCTGCGCACGCACGTCCTGGCCTGCGCCGCCGACCGCGCTGCCCGCGAGGGGGTTCCGGTGCGGCTCACGGACGGCGACGTGGATGGCTGAGCGGCGCGTGCGGTCCATCGGCGTGGCCGAGCCCGGCCGGCCCGTGATCTTGGACGACGCGGAGCCCGAGCCGGGACCGGGGCAGGCGTGGGTGGCCACCGAGTGGTCCGGTATCAGTGCCGGGACCGAGGTCGCCCTCGTCCGCGGGACCGACCCGCAGCACCGGCTGGGCTGGGACCCGGACCTGCGGGCCTTCGGGGTGGGCGCCCGGGACGGCTACCCGAAGCGCAGCCTCGGCTACATGGAGGTCGGCCGGGTGACCGAGAGCAGCACGGACGCCCTGCCCGTCGGGACTCGCGTCGCCATGGCCTACGGCCACCGCACCGGCCGCTGTGCCGATCCCGCCCGCACGACGGCGATCACGGTGCCGGACGACCTCGATCCCGTGCTCGGGATCTACCTCGCGCAGATGGGCCCGATCTGCGTCAACGGCCTCCTCCACGCCGCCGCGGCGCTCGCCGGGCCCGAGGCTCCCCTGGACGCCGGCGTCCGGGACCGCCACGTGCTCGTCACAGGGGCCGGCGTCATCGGGCTCCTCACCGCTCTGCTCGCCGTCCGGCACGGTGCGGCAGCGGTGGCCGTCGCCGAACCGTCCGCTCAGCGGCGCGCGGTCGCGGACGCCCTCGGACTCGACACCATCGACGACGCCGACGGCCGCGGCTGGCTCGAGGCCAAGCACCGCTGGCGGCACGGTCCAGGGGACGCCGGCGCCGACGTCGTCCTCCAGTGCCGCGGGCACGACGTCGCCCTCGCCACCGCCCTGAAAGCCCTGCGGCCGCAAGGCACGGTGGTCGACCTGGGCTTCTACCAAGCCGGTGCCGAGGCCGTCCGGCTGGGCGAGGAGTTCCACCACAACGGCCTGGCGCTGGTCTGCGCGCAGATCGGCCGGGTGCCACGAGGCATGGCGAGGACATGGACGCGCACAGCGCTGGCGGCGGCCACCCTCGACCTGCTGCGGGACCGCGGCGCGCAGATCCGCTCGTCGCTGGTCACCGATGTCCTCCCCTTCGAGGACGGCCCTCGTTTCCTGGCCGACCTGGCCGGTCGACGGCTGGCGAGCCCACCGCTGCAGGCGGTGCTGCAGTTCGGGCCCGGCTGACCCACCGCGCGCCTGCCAGAGCACCGCGTGCTGTGTTGGCGGTGCGCAGGCACGTCGAACGGTCCGTCACGGCCCCTCGGCAGTCGCTGCGCTCCTCCGGCGTGAGGACGGCGGGTTCCTCGCATCGCGGACAGCGAGCGACCGGGCGAACGGCTCGGCAGACGACTCGGCACCACGGCAGACGCTCCCGATCGGTGGACGGGGTGACGTCAGGACGTCCTCGTAGACGCGCAGGGTGTCCTGCGCCATCCGCCGCGCGGTGAACAGTTCCACGTACCGGCGCCGCCCGGCCTGCGCGTACCGCTGCCGCAGGGCCGGGTCGGCGAGCAGTTCCGCGATCGCCTCGGCGAGGGCGGGCGGGTCCTCGGGCGGCACGAGTGTCCCGGTCACCCCGGAGACCACGACCTCCGCCGTTCCGATGACGTCGGTGGCGACCACGGGGAGCGCGGCGTCCATCGCCTCGAGGGCCGCCAGGGGCATGCCCTCCTGGCGGGACGGCAGGATGAAGACGTCGGCGGCGTCCAGCAGCATCCGGGCGTCCGTGCGGTGTCCGGGGAGGTGGAGGAAGTCGGCCACGCCGAGCTCGGCCGCCTGGCGGGCCAGGGCGTCGGCCAGGTAGCCGCCGCCGACGATCACCACCGCCAGGCACGGGAAGCGTGCCGCGAGGGCGGGCATCGCCGCCACGAGGTGGCGCTGCCCCTTCTGCACGAGGAGCCGGCCCACGTTCATGACGACCATGTGGTCGGGGCGCAGGCCCAACGCTCGCCGCGCGGCCGCCCGGCCGGGAGCCGGTCCGCGGGGGGCGATCCCGTTCGGGACGGTCACCAACCGGTCGGCGGGCACCCCGATGCGCTCGTGCGTGAGCCGCACCCCCTCGGAGACGGCGATGAGCCGGTCCACCGCGGTGATGGCCCGGAAGAACGGCGCGCGCTTCCGCGGGTTCAACAGCCACGGCTGGTGCTGGGTCTGCACCACGGCCGGCACGCCGGCCCGGCGCGCCGCCCGGGCGCCGTCGAAGTTCTCCCGCCCGCTGCCGACGTGGATGTGGAACACGTCCGCCGGGTGGGCGCTGAGGAAGTCGACGACGGCCTGACCGAACTCGGGGTCTCGCGGAGGAGGAAGAGCGCGGGTGGCGACCCCCAGCGCCTCGGCACGGTCGAGGACCCGGCGCCCGCTCGCCGTCCCCCAGCAGAGCACCGAGACGTCGGCCTCCGACCGGAACTCCGCAGCCAGGTCGAGCATGTGGGAGCCCATCCCGGAGGGGTCGACCGACGGGGAGTACAGGCAGATCGACAGCCGTCGGCGAGGCCACGCCGCGCACCCGGATGCCAGGGACGACTCCCCCGCTGCTGAGGGGCCGAGGCCGTCAGTCGCCTCGTCGGCCGCGGTCGCCATCGACCACCTCTTCTCCGCTCTCGTTGGCCGCACGATGGCGGGGAGAGGTCGATCGCGCAAGTGCCTCCGCTCCCGCTCGCACCCGGCGCTCCATGGGCCGGGCGGCGTGGCTGCGACTACGGTCGGACGGCGTGGAGTTCCGTCGACTGGGCCGGTCGGGCCTGAACGTCTCGCAGATCGCCTTCGGCAACTGGCTGACGCACGGCAGCCAGGTGGAGGAGGACGCCGCCGTCGCCTGCGTGCAGGCGGCGCTCGACGTCGGGATCACCACGTTCGACACCGCCGACGTGTATGCCGGCACGGCCGCCGAATCCGTGCTCGGCCGCGCACTCGCAGGTCAGCGCCGTGAGGGTCTGGAGATCGCGACCAAGGTCTACTGGCCGACGGGGCCCGGCCCCAACGACCGCGGGCTGTCCCGCAAGCACGTCACCGAGAGCTGCCACGCGTCGCTCCGGCGGCTCGGGACCGACTACATCGACCTCTACCAGGCGCACCGGTACGACCCCACGGTGCCGCTGGAGGAGACGATGACCGCCTTCGCGGACCTCGTGCGGGCCGGCAAGGTGCTCTACCTCGGCGTCTCCGAGTGGCAGGCCGACCAGATAGCCGCCGCAGCCTCCCTGGCCCGGGAGCTGGGAGTGCAGCTGATCAGCAACCAGCCGCAGTACTCGATGCTCTGGCGGGTCATCGAGGCCCAGGTCGTTCCCGCCTGCGAGCAGGAGGGGCTGTCCCAGATCGTCTGGTCGCCGCTGGCCCAGGGAGTGCTCACCGGCAAGTACCGGCCCGGGGAGCAGCCGCCGGAGGGCAGCCGGGCCAGCCACACCGGGGTCGGCTTCCAGGTGGCGGGGTTCCTCGCCGACGACGTCCTGGTCCGCGTGCAGCGGCTGCGTCCCATCGCCGATGATCTCGGCCTGACGATGGCGCAGCTGGCGCTGGCCTGGGTGCTGCAGAACCCGAACGTCGCCGCGGCGATCATCGGCGCCAGCCGCCCCGAGCAGGTCCACGACAACGTCAAGGCGGCCGGGGTCCGGCTCGAGGCCGACGTCATGACCCGCGTCGACGAGGTGCTCGGCGACGTCGTCGAACGCGACCCCAGGACCGTCTTCCTGCCCGCGGACAAGGCGGCGAGGGAAGCGGCGGCCTGACGGCTCGCGACCGAGCCGGCGCGCCCCGCCCGTCGACAGCTCCACGAAGGAGCACAATACTCTTACCTCACGTTAGGGTAGGGGTGTGTTCCACGGTCCTGACCGCACGTCGGCGCTCGCCCTCGGCCCCGGCACGCTCGGGTCGCTGGCGCCGGCGGTCGCGATCCCGTCCTACGACCGTCGCCGGGTGCGCACCGGCATGGTGCACATCGGCGTCGGCGGGTTCCACCGCGCGCACCAGGCCATGTACGCGGACCGGCTGATGAATGCCGGCAAGGGCCTCGACTGGGGGATCTGCGGAGTCGGCGTCCTACCCTCGGATCGGCGCATGCACGAGGTCCTGAGCGCACAGGACGGGCTGTACACCCTCGTGGTGAAGCACCCCGACGGATCGCTGGAACCACGGGTCGTCGGTTCCCTCGTCGAGCACCTGCTGGCGCCCGACGACCCCGAGGCCGTGGTCGAGAGGATGGCGGACCCCGAGACCCGGATCGTCTCCCTGACGATCACGGAACGCGGCTACAACTCCGACCCGGTGTCCGGTGCCTTCGACGACAGCACGCCGGAGGTCCGGGCCGACCTGCGCCCCGACGCGGTCCTCAGCACCACCTTCGGTCTGGTCACCGAGGCCCTGGCTCGCCGCCGATCCCGCGGGCTCGCGCCGTTCACCGTCCTCTCGTGCGACAACCTGCAGAACAACGGCGACGTCGCCCGACGGGCGTTCACCGCCTTCGCCACCCTGCGGGACCCCGAGCTGGGTGCCTGGGTGCGGCGAGAGGTGTCCTTCCCCAACAGCATGGTCGACCGGATCACGCCCCTGACCACACCCGACGACGTCGCGTGGGTGCGAGATCGGCTGGGCGTCGCGGATGCGTGGCCGGTGGTGTGCGAGCCCTTCGCCCAGTGGGTGATCGAGGACAGGTTTCCGACCGGCCGCCCGGCGTGGGAGGACGCCGGGGTCCAGCTGGTCGAGGACGTCACGCCCTACGAGCTCATGAAGCTGCGATTGCTCAACGGCAGCCACCAGGCGCTGGCCTACTTCGCACACCTGGCCGGATACCGCTTCGTGCACGACGCCTGCCGGGACCCGCTGTGGTCCCGGTTCTTGCAGGACTACATGGACCGGGAGGTCAGCCCCACCCTCCCTGACGTTCCCGACGTGGACCTCGAGCACTACAAGCGGATCCTCCTGGCCCGCTTCACCAGCGCCGCCGTCGCGGACACGGTGACCCGGCTGTGCAGCCAGACCTCGGCGTTGATCCCCAAGTACGTACTGCCGGTGATCCGCGACAACCTCGCTACCGGCGGAGAGGTGCACCGGGCCGCAGCCGTCGTCGCCAGCTGGGCGCGGTTCGCCGAGGGCCGGGATGACCAGGCGCGCCCGATCACCCTCGTCGACCGGCAGGCCGACCGCGTCCGCGCCAACGCCGGCCGGCTCGACGAGGATCCACTGGCCTTCGTCGCCGACCGCAGCATCTTCGGCGACCTGGTGGACGACGAGCGCTTCGTCGAGCCCTACCGACGGGCCCTGGCGGTCCTTCGTGCATGCGGCGCGCGGGCCACCCTCGCCACTCTCGTGGATGCGCCGGCCGGCTCGGGCTGAGCGGTCGCACACCGGCTGGTCACAGTTCTCCCCCCGCCCGCTCCGGCGGCCGCACTCCCGCCAGTCCCTGTCCAGGTGCGCCGAATGCGCGTACCGTCGAGTTCAGCGGCGATGTGCACGTGCGTCGACACTGCGTCCAGCATCGGCGTATCCGCGATGCGGGCCCCTCGACCGGGGCCTGCTGCCGAGGCCACCTCGCCCCCGGTTTCACCACCGGAGGCCCTGCCGTGGACGGCACGCACAACGCTCACCCCGCGACGGCTGCCGAGGCGCTCGAGCAGCTGGGGCGACTCTCCCTGCGCGACCTGTCGATGCAGGCCCTGCTGCAGACGGTGGCCGACCTCACCACGGAGGTCATGCCCGGCCACCCCGACACCTCGGTGACGCTGCTGGTCAGGGGGCGACCCACCACGGTGGTGTCCACCGGGCAGCTCGCCGTGGCCCTCGACGAGACCCAGTACGAGGGCTGCCACGGCCCCTGCCTGCACGCGGCGCGGACCGGCGAGCTGACCGAGATCCTCGACACCCGCGCCGACACCCGGTGGCCGGACTACAGCCGCCGCGCGGCCGAGCACGGCAACCTGAGTTCCCTGGCCGTCCCCCTGCTCATCGACGGGGACGCAGAGGTGACCGGGGCGCTGAACATCTACGCCCGCCGCACCCACGCCTTCGACGAGGACAGCCGATCGGCCGCCACCCGGTTGGGCCCGTACGCCGCGGTCGCGGCCGGCAACCTGCACGCCTACCGGAGCGCCCGCGACACGGCCGAGAACCTGCAGCTCGCGCTGCAGTCCCGCGCGGTCATCGACCAGGCCAAGGGCGTGCTCGTGGAGCGGCACAAGCTGACGCCTGACCAGGCCTTCCAGCTCCTGGCGCGCGCATCGATGCACAGCAACCGAAAAGTCCGCGACATCGCCGACCACCTCGTGCACACCGGCGAGCTCCTCGGCACGTCGCCGGGCGACGACCTCGGTCGTCCCTGACCCGAGGCGGCCACTCCCTCAGCGAGGCCGCCTTCCCGCCACCCCGCCGTCGCTCGCCGGAGCCCCGGTTGCGTCCCGCGACCCGTCGTCCTTCACGAAGGGACTCTCATGACCAGCACCGCCCTCGCCTGCCCCCTGACCGTCGTCGCCCATCGGCTCGGAGACCTGGGGCCGGACTCGCTGTGGTGGGCCTATCTCGAGTGCGGCGGAAACCGTTCCCGCACCGACATGGCCGACTACCTCGCCGGCACGACGCTCTGGCCGGACAACGAGCACAACGCCCTGTCCCAGGCCCTGAACGAGGCCCTGTGGGACGTCGGCAGTCCGAGCCTCGTCCCGGTTCGGGGGGCTCGTGACGAGGCGCACCAGGCCGTGGCACCGGCGGGCGCCCCGTGGCCGCGGCCTTGCCGGGACCACCCCGGTCCGGCTGCGGTCGACTGAACCGACCCTCCGATGATCGGCCGGCCGCCGCCACCACCCGCCACCGTGGTCGCTCACCAGGCCGACAGCGGGGAGAGGATCTCCGCCTCGTCGTCGCAGGGGTGCACGGGCGAGAACCGGAACCCGCCGTCCTGAGGCGCTCGTCGCCCCGTACCGGCCGGCACGGCAGCACGGTCGTGCTCTTCCACGTCCGGCGGTGCTGCGGTGTCAACGCCCCAGGGTGCCGGTCTCCGTGAGCAGTTCGGCGACCTCCGTGAGCTTGCTGTTGGTCTCCTGGCTCGTCCTGACCAGCAGGGCGAACGCCATGTCCCCGGTGACCTTGTAGCGCTCCATCAGGATCCCTTTGGCCTGGCCGATGACGTCGCGGCTGGCCAGAGCGGCGGTGATGTGGTGCAGGTCCTGAGCGTTGGCGACCGCGATCGCGGCGTGGCTGGCGTACAGCAGACCGATCCGCTCCGACTCGTCGGTGAACGCCCCGGGCCGGTGGGACATCAGGTTCAGGGCGCCGAGGTCGCTCCCGTGCACGAACAGCTGGATGCACAGGATGCTGGCCACGTCGAGCTCCGCGGTGGCCCGACGGGCCAGCTCCGGCCAGCGCGGGTCGCCGGCCAGGTCGTCGACGCGCACGGTGACCTGCTGGTACACGGCGTCCAGGCAGGGGCCCTGACCGATCTCCCGCTGCAGGTCGTCGAACCGCCGCGCCCGCTCGCCGGTGGCTGCGGCCGAGATCACCCGCCGGCGTCCCTGCACCAGGCTGACAGTGGCCTCCTCTGCTCCCGGGATCGTGCCCGCGACCGCCGAGACGATGAGCTCCATGACCGCCGGGGGGTCGCTCTGGTGCTGCATCTGCCGCGCGAGGTCGGACAGCCGCTGGGACAGGTCGTGACGGACCGCGTCACCGGTGGCGTGCGTCGACGGCCGCCCCCGACCGTCGGCGGGTACGGGGTCCGCGTCAGTCCGCCAACGCTCGTCACCGGAAGGCCCGGGCGCGCCAGGACTCGTGTGGCCCACCCCCGCACTCTTGCACGACCGCTGGGCGTCCGGGAATGCATACCCGGGCTCCTCGGCCGCGGTTCCGCACCAGCGGCCGCCCCAGAAGACTTCACCGGCACGGGCGTGCCAAGGCGTGTTCCCGAACATGTCCGCGCCGTATCGCGGTGGCGTACGGTTGGCCCCACGCCGCGACGAGCGGCGATCGCGGCGTCAGGAAGCGGCCTCGCGACCACGGGAGATGCGCCCAGCGCCATCTCCGTCGTCGACGAGAACCCCGTCTCGCCCTCTGCCGAATAGACAGGCCGGACAGCCGTGAGCACCCATCTATCGTCCGCCGCACCCGTCACCGACGCGCAACAGGCGTTTGCCGAACTCGCCCGGGTCGCTCTCGGCCAGGAATCGATGGAGTCGGTTCTGCGGCGCGTCGCCGTGCTGGCCAAGCAGGTCATCCCCGGCGTCGCGGAGTCCTCCGTCAGCGTGGTCGTCAACGACAAGGCCACCACGGCGGCCTACACGGGTGCGCTGGCCCTGCAGCTGGACGAGACCCAGTACGGCCGCGGCTACGGCCCCTGCCTGGAGGCCGCGGTGGGGGAAGAGCTGCGGGAGATCCCCGACGCCCGCACCGAGACCCGCTGGCCGGACTACGCCCGGGCCTGCGTCGAGCACGGTTCGCTGAGCTCCCTGTCCGTCCCGGTCCCGGTTCACCAGACCGTCCATGCCGCCCTGAACCTCTACGCGGTCGGCGCACACGCCTTTGGCTCCGAGGCCGCAGTCGTCGCCCGCAAGTTCGCGTCCTACGCCGCCGTGGCCGTGGGCAACATGCATCTCTACGAGACCACCCGCCAGCGGGCCGAGAACCTCGAGATCGCGATGCAGCACCGGGCCGTCATCGAGCAGGCCAAAGGCGTCCTGATGGCCCAACGGCGCTGCGACGCGGCGGAGGCCTTCGACATCCTCGCCATGGCCTCCCAACGCGCCAACCGGAAGCTCCGGGAGATCGCCGCCGCGATCGTGGCCGGCGTCGCGGATCGGCCCCGGTGACGCGGTCGACCGGAGGCCGCCATTCCCCACGGACCCCGATCCCACCTCTGAGGGGAACGCCATGACCGACCCTGCGGCCCGACCCGCTGACCGCCTGCAGGAGGAGCCCGCGGAGCTCTCCCCCGCCCTGAGGCAGATGGCCGGGCTGGTCCTGTCCCGGGAGACGGTCGACAGCGCCCTTCGACTGGTCACCACGCTGGCCGAGGTCACCGTCGCCGGGAGCATCGGCGCCGGCGTCACCCTCGCCGACGAGCACGGCAAGCGCTCGCGGGCGTCCTCCAACCAGGCTGTGGAAGAGGCCGACGGCCTCCAGTACGAACTCGACGAGGGACCGTGCCTGACCGCGTGGCGATCGCGGCAGCTGGTCCGCATCGACGACACCGCCACCGACAACCGCTGGGCGGCGTGGAGCGCCGCGGCCGGCGCCCGGGGGGTGCGCTCGGTGCTGAGTACCGCCCTCGTGGTCGCCGACGAAGCCATCGGCGCCATCAAGGTCTACTCCGACCGCCCGGACAACTACGACGCGCACGCCGAGCGGGTGATGAGCCTGTTCGCCCAGCAGGCAGCGATCCTCCTCGCGAACACCCAGAGCCTGCAGCACGCCCGCCGGCTCAGTCGCCAGCTGACCGATGCCCTGGGCAGCCGGGACGCGATCAACCGGGCAACGGGCATCCTCATGGCACAGGGAGCGGCCGACGGGCATGCCGCCTTCACCCTGCTCGCCGACACCGCCCGCAGGTCGGGCCGTTCCGTCGAGGAGGTCGCGCGGGAGCTCCTGACCGCGGCTCCCCGGGACGACGACCGCCTTCAGGCCTGACGAGGGGCGGTTCCATCGCCATGGACACCGACGACCGGCACCGGCTCTGCGAGACGGCGCGGGTGCGGGCGGAGCTGACCGTCCAGGAGCTCTGGCTGCGCTACCTGGCCCTCGGCGGCAACCACGACGAGTTCGACGTCGACGGCTACCTCCAGGGCGTCCTCCCCCTGAACACGCTGGAGCAGGACATGCTCGCCGTCGCCGTCAACGAGCGACTCGACGAGCTCTACCGGGCCGCCCGGGTGCCCCTCGGGACGGCCATGCCGGACGTTTCCAGCAGGCCCCTGCAGACCGGCCTCGTCGAGGAGCTGCTCGACAGGCACCGGTCGAGCCCCGGAGAACCCGGCTGACCGCCGCCGACCGGACCCCTGCCGCTCCGCACGGCGGGTGGGCGTCGACCGGAGGGGGCCGGATCGCGCACTGCCCGCCTCGCCGACGACTGGTCGGCCGCCGGGCGGCCTGACGGATCGGGTGCGCGGTGGGGCGTCGGGAGGTTCCCGTCCTGATCGCGTGGGCGGCCCCGCCACCCGCGGTCGTGGAGTGACGGGGCCTCACCGCGGCACGCCACCCGGGTGACCGCCGCGGCTGCACACGGGCGAGAAGTGATGCTAGCGGCCCCGCTGCTGGATGGCCTGGTCGGCGGAGAGCGAGGATCCGGTCCGGACGAGCGGTAGTTCGCCGGTGAGGACCAGGTGCTCGGCGATGTCGCGCACCTTGATGTTCGTGTTCATCGAGACGGTGGCCAGGGCCTCGAACGCCTGGTCGGGGGTCAGCTTGTGGCGCTCGATCAGGATGCCCTTGGCCTGCTCGATGACGGCTCGGGACTCCAGTGCCCGTTGCAGGTTGTCGGCCGTCTCACGGGCGCGGCGGTACGCCTGGACGGTGCCGGCGGCGACCGCGGCGTAGGGGGCGAACCCGGTGGCCACCGCCCGGCTGGCCTCGTCGAAGGCCTCCGGCCTCCGGGCGTAGACGTTCAGCGATCCCGCGACCTGCTCCTCCCCGGAGATGACCAGAGGAACGGCCAGCACGCTGAGGACACCCGTGTCGGCGACGTACCGCCCGTAGTCCGGCCACCGGCTGTCGACACGGGTGTCCCCCATCTCGACCAGGACGCCGTTGCGGGCGGTGTGCAGGCACGGCCCGTCCCCGCGGTGGTACTGGACCTCGTCGAGCCCGAGGGCCAGTGACCCGGTGGTGACGACGGTGCGCGGCTCGTCCTCGATCAGCAGCGTGACCGATGCCTCGGGGTCACCGGGCATGACGCGCTTGGCGAGGTCGGCCATCGACTGCAGCAGGCTCTCCATGGAGAGTTCCCGCAAGGACCGCTGGCCCAGGTGCCGGAGTGCCTCGGCAGCTTCGACGGATCGTTGTTCCTCGCTGCGGGCCACCGCGGGCCTCCGGTCTGATCGATACCGGGAGCGACCTCGGCGGCGAACCCCACGATGGGCTCCGCAAACGCGCTACGCCGCTCTGTGACGCAACATCGACGCCGGGTGCTGAGCCCGCCGTCCGGGAGAGCGTACGCGGTTTCGTCCATCCCGTGCCCGTCACCGCGTCGAAGGGACTGAACGGACGTCTCGCCACGCCGATTCCGACGCCGACAGCGCCTGGTAGCCCTGCGCGACCCGGCCCGGGCTCCGCGCCGGCACTGCGGGACACCGAGATCGCAGGGCGACACGGGCGGACATCGAGAGCCAACCATGCACCCCCGGCCCGCGAGCTGCCGGCCGAAGGAGTGCCCCTCCTAACGCCGGGTGAGGAGTGGACCAACTGCCACCAGAGACGACTCAGGCCGCTCCCCCGAAGGGGAACGGCCTGGTCATCGGGGTGGAGCTGAGGGGACTCGAACCCCTGACCCCCACACTGCCAGTGTGGTGCGCTACCAGCTGCGCCACAGCCCCGATCCCGGCCCGGCGTCCTTCCTCCGAGCCGGGAGCAACTGTACAGGGCGGGTCGGCGCGATCGACGGAGGGGGTCGGTGCCGCGGATCCCGTGGCGGGCCCGTGCTCAGGCCTGCTTCATCTGGGCGACGCGCACGTGGTTGCCGAAGGGATCGCGGAGGCCGAAGTCGATGCCGTAGGGCTGGTCGACCGGCTCCTCGGTGATCTCGACGCCGCGCTCCCGGAGCTCGGCGTGGGTCTTCCAGGCGTCGTCGCAGGTGAAGAAGAGGTGGCCGCCGGCCGCCCCCTTGCTCACCAGCTCGCGCACCTGGGCAGCGGTCTCCTCGCTCATCGCGGGGGCGCCGGGCTTCTCCAGCAGCACCGCGTGCCCGGGGTCGGTGGGCAGCGCGACGGTCAGGAAGCGCATCGGCCCGAAGTGCATGTCGGTCTGCACCTCGAAGCCGAGCTTCCCGACGTAGAAGTCGAGGGCGGCGTCCTGGTCGGGGACGTAGATCTGGGTGATGGAGATGGTCGTCAGCATGGGGCGAACGCTAGGGAGCCGGGGCGGGGAACCGCTTCTCCGAAACTGCTCGATCAGTGGCCGGCCTAGCCCACGCCATCGCGAAGCAGGTGGGCACCGGCGGCAGCGGCCCGCGACGCCGGTAGGCGCTGGGCGGCTCCCCGACGACGTCGCGGAAGACGCGGCTGAACGTGCCGAGGCTGGAGAAGCCGACCTCCATGCAGACGTCGGTGACGCTGCGGTCGCCGGTGCGCAGCAGGAACATGGCCCGCTCCACCCGGCGGCGTTGCAGGTAGCGGTGCGGGGTCTCGCCGAACGCGGTCCGGAACGAGCGGATGAAGTGGGCCGGCGAGACGAGGGCGATGCGGGCCAGCGTCGGGACGTCGAGCGGCTCGGCGTAGTGGCGGTCGATGGCGTCCCGCGCGCGCAGCAGCCGCCGGTTGCTCTCCTCGACGGCGCCGGCCACGGGGCGATCAGACCACGCGGGCACCTGCGTCAGATGTGGACGCCGCGCGCGGCCAGCCACGGGATCGGGTCGATCCGCTTGCCGTCCAGACCGCCCTTGTGCACCTCGAAGTGCAGGTGCGGGCCGGTGGACTGGCCGCGGTTGCCCAGCAGGGCGATGGTCTCCCCCGCCTCCACGTACTGCCCCGGGGTGACCAGGATCTTGTCCATGTGGCCGTAGACGGTGACGTCGCCGTTCTCGTGGAGGATGTAGACGGCCAGGCCGAAGCCGCTGGCCGAGCCGGCCCGCAGGACCACGCCGTCGACGGCGGCGTACTCGGGGGTGCGCATCGGCGCGGCGAGGTCGATGCCGTAGTGGAAGGTGCCCCACCGGCTGCCGTAGCCGCTGGTGAGCCGGGCCCCCGCGACGGGCAGGACGGCCTTGGGGCGCGCAGCCTCGGCGGCGGCGGCCGCCGCGGCCTCCTCGGCGGCCTGCCGCTCTGCGCGCGAGGCGGCGACCTCCTGCAGGCGCGCCTGGGCCTCGGCGAGGGTGATCGAGGCCTGCGGCAGCACCTCGACGCCCTCCTCGGCGGTCAGCAGCGCGTCCTGGGCCGCCATCACGGAGGTGGCCTCGGCCGCGGGCGCGCCCTGCAGGCTCATCCCGGCCGCGAGCACGCCGCCCAGCAGGAGCGAGCTCAGCAGCAGCGCCGGGCTGCGCCGGGTCTGCGCCCGGGGCGCGCGCCGGCCCGCCCTCCGCTCGGCCGCCCGACCGGTCCGGGGGCCGACCGCCGCCAGCACCGCCGTGCGGGCCTCCGGGCCGATACCAGCGTCCATGCACCCTGTCCGTCTCGCGTTCCACCACGTGCGCTCACCCATCGAAACATTGCGTGACGCATCCGTGACCAAGCGTCCGGCGCGTCCTCCGGGACACGCCGAGGTGAGCCGCACCACCTGTCCCGCGAACCCCACGAGTCACAGGAGGGAATGACACCCGTGTGCTTCGACCCGCCTGTCGGGGCCCCGGACCGATCGACGATCATGGACGCGCAGCACGGGTCCGGGACGCGTTTCGAGTGCCCCGCAACGGGCATTTCCCTCACTCGGCGTGAAACATCCGCGCCGCTCCGGCGCCTCCGCATCTGCGACGCGGCGCCGGACCTCGTTGCGCGGCACCCGGTATGACCCGTGTACTGCTGACCCCCGGAGACCCGGAACCGGTCGGCAGTGCGCCGCGCTCAGGACAGAGAAGGAGGGACGCGATGTCACAGGCCGAGCTCCTGTCCCTGCGGGGACCCGCCGGGACGGCTCCGGCCGGGCATCCGGGGTCCCCCGTCCCGCCGGCCGCCACAGCGGTGGCGGCCGCCGAGGTGCACCCGCTGACCGACGCCACCCTGCCGCTGCACGAGGCCCAGCTCGCCGTGCCCACCTACGACCGATCAGCGCTCACCCCGGCCGTGGTCCACTTCAGCGTCGGTGGCTTCCACCGCGCCCACCAGCTCCTCTACTTCGACGAGCTCGCCGAGCGCCGGATCAGCGACGACTGGGGCGTCGTCGGCGTCGGGCTGCACAGCCGCACGATGAAGGACGCCCTGGCCCCGCAGGACCACCTCTACACCGTCGTCGAGCGCAGCCCCGACGGCGAGCGTGCACGCGTCGTCGGCGTCATGGTCGGTTACCACTTCGCGCCCGACGACCCGGCCGCGGTGCTCGACCTGCTCACCGACGAGCGCACGCGCATGGTGTCGCTGACCATCACCGACAGCGGCTACCGGGTGGACCCGCGGACCGGGCTGTTCGACGCCGACGACGTCGACATCCGCCAGGACGTGGCCGAACCGTCCTCCCCGCGCACGGTGTTCGGCTACCTCGTGGAGGCGCTCGACCGCCGCCGCCGGGCCGGGCTCGACCCGTTCTCCGTCGTCTCCTGCGACAACATGCACCGCAACGGGGACGCGGCCCGCGCCGCCGTCGTCGGGTTCGCGCGGCTGCGCGACGAGGTCCTCGCCCGGTGGATCGCCGACCGCGTGGCCTTTCCCAGCAGCATGGTCGACCGGATCACGCCGCACACGAGCGCCGACGAGCGGGCCGCGGTGGCCAGCCGTTACGGGGTCGACGACCGGTGGCCGGTGATCACCGAGCCGTTCTCCCAGTGGGTCATCGAGGACACCTTCTCCGCGGGCCGCCCCCCGCTCGACGCCGTCGGCGTGCGGTTCGTCCCGGACGTGGGCGCCTACGAGCTGATGAAGACCCGGCTGCTGAACGCCAGCCACTGCGCCCTCGGCTACCTGGGCTCGCTGGCCGGGTACGCCAGCCTCGACCAGGTGATGGCCGACCCGGTGCTCGCGGGCTACATGGCCCGCCTGATGGACGTCGAGGTGACGCCGCTGCTGCCGGCGCCCGACGGGATCGACCTCGCCGGCTACAAGCGCACCCTCCTGCAACGGTTCGCCAACCCGGCGATCGCTGACGGACTGCCCCGGCTGTGCCGGCGGGGCTCCACCAAGATGCCGCACCACCTGCTGCCCTCGCTGCGCCAGGCGATCGAGGAGGGGCGGCCGCACGGCCTGCTCACCCTCGCCGTCGCCGGGTGGTTCCGGTACCTGCGCGGCACGGACGAGGCCGGCCGTCCGCTGACCGTCGAGGACGACCTCGCCGACCGGCTGCAGGAGCTCGCCCGCGCCGGCGGCAACGACCCGCGCCCCCTGCTCGGCGAGACGGCGGTGTTCGGGGACCTCGGCTCCCGGCCCGCCTTCGTAGCCGACCTCGGAGCGGCCCTGACGGCCCTGGACCGCGACGGCGTCCGGGCCACCGTGGCCGCCCGCACGCCCGACCCGGCGGCACCGCCACGGTGACCGCCTCCCCGCCCACCCCGTCCTCGAAAGGAGACAACCTGGTGCCGACCCTCCCGCCGGCGCTCGTCGAACGGGTGCAGTACCTGCTCTGCGATGCCGACGGCAACCTCTTCCCCTCCGAGGAGCCGGCGTTCGAGGCCTCCGCCGAGGTCACGAACGCCTTCCTCGCATCCCTCGGCATCGACCGCCGCTACACGGCGGACGAGCTGCGCCACGCGGCCACCGGCATGAACTTCCGGTCCACCGCCCTGGCGCTGGCCACCGAGGCCGGAATCCCCGACGCCGACGTCGAGCCGTGGGTCGCCGAGGAGCGCCGCGCCGTCACCGCGCACCTCGGATCCACGCTGCGGCCGCACCCCCCCACGCTCGAGGCGCTCGGCGCGCTCGCCGGTCCGCTGGAGCTGGCCGCGGTGAGCTCCAGCGCACTGTCCCGGCTCGCCGCGTGCTTCACCGCGACGGGGCTGGACGAGCTCATCCCGCCCGCGCGCCGGTTCAGCGCGGAGGACTCGCTGCCCACGCCCACCAGCAAGCCCGATCCCGCCGTCTACACGCACGCCTGCGCGGAGCTCGGCATCGCCCCGGAGCAGGGGCTCGCGGTCGAGGACGCCGTCGCCGGGGTGCGCTCGGCCGTGGGCGCCGGCTGCCCCACCGTCGGCAACCTGCTGTTCGTGCTCCCCGAGGAGCGGGCCGCCCGCGCCAAGGCCCTGCTCGCCGCCGGTGCGCTCGCCGTCGTCGATTCCTGGCAGGAGCTGGCCGACCTGGTGCTCGCCTGCCCGCCCCGCTCCCACGACGCCCTGAGGGGGGCCACCCGGTGAAGATCGTCTACGTCACCTTCCGCGGCCACTTCTCCGACAGCCCGCGGGCGCTGTACGAGGCCCTGCGCGCGCAGGGGACCCCGGCCGAGCACACCTGGTTGTCCGCGCCGCACACGCAGGCGGGCTTCCCGGCCGACGTGCGCACGGTGACCTTCGGCAGCCCCGAGTCGATCGCCGCGCTGGAGGCCGCCGACCTGGTCATCAGCAACGACCACATCCCCCTGGACTGGGAGAAGCGGCCGGGCGCCACGTACCTGCAGACCTGGCACGGCACGATGCTCAAGCGCATCCACAACGACGTGCTGTGGGCACCGGAGGGCCGGCTGGCCTACCTCGACCAGGACATCGCCCGGTGGGACCTGCTGCTCTCGCCGAACGCGGCCACGACCGAGCGGCTGCGGAAGGCGTTCGGGTACGGCGGCCCCATCCACGAGACCGGCCTCCCCCGGAACGATCTGCTGAGCAGCCCGCGCAAGGACGAGATCCGGGCCGAGGTCCGCCGGGACCTGGGCATCGGCGACGACCAGACCGTGGTGCTCTACACGCCCACCTGGCGCGACGACCTGGTGTTCGAGGGCAGCGGGGAGCGCGACTTCGAGTTCCCGATCGACCTCGACCGTTTCACCGAGCGGCTGGGCGAGGACCACGTGCTGCTGCTGCGGCTGCACAACATGGTCATGAGCCGGCTCGAGGTCGTCGACGGGTCGGCCGTCCGGGACGTGTGCAACCACCCGGACATCGCCGGCCTGTACCTGGCCGCCGACCTGATGGTCACCGACTACTCGTCGACGATGTTCGACTTCGCCATCACCGGGAAGCCGCAGATCTTCTACACCTACGACCTGGACCGGTACCGGGATCAGCTGCGAGGCTTCTACTTCGACCTCGCCGAGGTCGCGCCCGGTCCCCTCGTCGCCACGAGCGACGAGTTGATCTCGGCGATCGCCGACATCGACACCGTCACCGCGGAGCACGCCGGGCGCTACGCCCGGTTCCGCGAGACGTTCTGCCACCTCGAGGACGGCGGCGCCACCCGGCGCGTCCTCGACCTGATCCTCCCGACCGCAGCCGCGGCAGGGCCGACCACCAGCTCGAACTCCGAGGGAGATGATGTCCGTGCGGACCGGTGACCACGTCCTCGAGCCCGTCCGTCTGGGTGGATCCCCCCTGACGGCCCGCACGACCCCCCGACCGCCGCAGACGCCGTCGGTGCAGGTCGTGATCCTCGCCGCCGGCATGGGTACCCGGCTGGGCCGGCAGGACCCCAAGCCGCTGACCCGGCTCGACGACGGGCGCAGCATCCTGCAGCGCCAGCTCGAGGGTCTGCGCGCCGTCCTGGGCGCCGATGTGTCGATCACCGCGGTGGTCGGCTACCGCAGCAAGCGGATCATGAAGGCCGCGCCCGACCTCCTGTTCACGTACAACCCGGACTTCTCCGTGACCAACACGTCGAAGAGCCTGCTGCGCGGGCTCAGGACCACCCGCGAGGGGGGCGTGCTCTGGCTGAACGGCGATGTGGTGTTCGACCCGGCCGTGCTCGAGGTCGCGCTCCCGTTCATGGCGGCCGACCAGAGCTTCGTCTGCGTCGACACCAGCACCGTCGCCGAGGAGGAGGTCAAGTACACCCTCGACGGCGACGGCTGCATCCGCGAGCTGTCCAAGATCGTCCGCGGCGGGCTAGGCGAGGCGGTGGGGATCAACTACATCTCCTCCGGCGACAAGGCGACGCTCATCGAGCACCTCGAGGCCTGCTCGCACGAGGACTACTTCGAGCGGGGCATCGAGACGGCGATCGCCCGGACGGGCCTGCGCGTGCAGCCCGTCGACATCTCGGCGTACGCCGCGGTCGAGGTGGACTTCGAGGGCGACCTCCAGCGGGCGAACACCCTGTTCGGCGGCGGGCCGGCGAACGTCGTCGCCGAGATCGCCTGACCGCGCGGGAACCGCCGTCAGGCCGCCGGCACCGGCCGGTCGACGGCGGTTCCCGCGGGCGCCGGCGAGGTGTCCCGGAACCGGCGCACCGCCGCGATGCCGCCGGCGACCAGGCCCACGCCCAGGGACGCCAAGACGCCCACGGCCAGCCGCGCCAAGGGCTCCGGGCCGGCCGACACCACGTTCGCCGACCACAGCACGTCGACGTCGGGCAGGCCCTGCACCAGCAGGAGCCACCCGGTGACGACCGCCAGCAGCCCGGTCATGGCGCCCTGCCCCCGGCGGGCGGCCCGCAGCCCGAGGACGGCGCACAGCAGCGCGGCCCCCGCCGACAGGAGCGCGGAGACGACGGCGCCGGTGTGGGAGCCCACCGTGACCGACGGCTCGGGCGTGGTCACCGCGTGCCAGAGCGCCGCGAGCGCCCCCACGCCGAGGAGGACGCCCAGGGGCAGCGGCGTGCGGGCGAGCAGCCCCGCCGCCGCCGCGGCCAGCACCAGCGCGGCCACCGGCGGCCACACCAGCCACGGCGACGGCGGCGGGGTCCAGGTCAGCACGCCGGCGACGTGGGCCTCCGTCCCCCCGTGGCGCAGCGGCACGACCCACTCCGAGACGAGGTGCTCGCGGGTGGGGTCGGCGGCGACCTGCGGCGGCAGCACGCCCTCGCTCATCCAGTGGGTGCGGTGGTCGTGCCAGACGTAGGCGGGCTCGGTGGAGACCTGCTCCCAGTCGGGCGCGGCGTCCGCGTCGGCGGAGGCGGGCAGCGCCGTCCGCCCGTAGCGGTCGAGGTTGATCCAGGTGGCCGGGCTGTTGGCGTTCCGCCAGACGCCGTCGGGGCCGATCCGCAGGTAGGGCTCGTCGGAGTAGCCCGGGACCAGCACCTCGACGTCGGTGGTGTTCACCAGCTCGAGCTCGTCACCGAACTGCAGCGACCGCACGCTCACCCCCGGCAGCTGCGGGGTCACCGCCACCACGCGGGCGTCGAAGTCGCTCCCGGCCGCCCCGCCGCCGACGTGCGCCGACGCCGGCCCGGCCAGGGCCAGGAGCGCCACCACGGCCGCCAGGACCGCCAGCAGCCGGCCGGGGCCACGGCTCACGCGCCCGCCACCACCTGGAGGTCCTCGGCGATGTCCTGGTGGGTGTTCCCGGCGTCGAACGCCACGTGCGCCTCGTCGTCACCGCCGTACAGGAGCAGCAGCGTGGAGTGCAGCCGGCCGTCGTCCTCGGCCTGCGGCACCCCGGCGGCGAGCTGCGCCTGCTCCACCGCCTCCTGGTCGCCGGTGAGGCCGACGAACGAGGTGGGCAGGTCGGCGTCGAAGCGGTCGAGGTACTCCCCGAGCACCTCCGGGGTGTCGGTCGCCGGGTCGGTGGTCACGAAGACGACCTGCACCTGCTCGGCCAGCGCCGGGTCGACACCCCGCAGCGCCACCGCGACGTCGGCCATCGTGGTGGGGCAGATGTCGGGGCAGTTGGTGTAGCCGAAGAACAGCATCGTCGGGCGACCCGCGGTGTTGGCCCGGAAGTCGTACTGCGCACCGGTGGTGTCGGTCAGCGTGAACGACGGGCGGCGGTAGGGCTCGGGCAGGTCGAGCCCGGCGAACCGGTCCTCGGGGCCCTCCACCACGGCCGCGGCGAGGCCGGAGCCCGAGTGGTCGTGGTCCTCGGCGGCGTCATCCGCCGAGCTACCGCAGCCGGTCAGCAGCAGGCCCGCGGTGAGCAGGAGCGCCGGTGCGGCCCGGCGGGGACGTCGGACGGCGGGAGTCACGAGGACACGGTACGTCGGGAGGCGCGGACGCCGAGGACTACACCGGCGAGAGCGGTCATCAGCGCGAGGATGGAGAAGAAGAGCGCGAGGGCGCCGGGGTCGGCGGTGTGCCCGGCGTGCTCGTC
Organism: Blastococcus sp. SYSU DS0669; assembly: GCF_054050895.1. Taxonomy (NCBI): domain Bacteria; kingdom Bacillati; phylum Actinomycetota; class Actinomycetes; order Geodermatophilales; family Geodermatophilaceae; genus Blastococcus; species Blastococcus sp. SYSU DS0669. The sequence continues at coordinate 288,269 of NZ_JBJHAE010000002.1, forward strand.
GGCGGCCACCGCGACCTCGCCGTCCGCACTGTCCTGCCCGCCGTCCGGGACGCCGGCGGCCAGCGACAGCACCGGGGCGGGGCGCTCGGGCTCCGCCTGGCCGGCGAGCGTGGGCTCGATCCAGGCCGATTCGCTACCGTCGCTGTAACGCTGCACCGCCGGGTAGCTGACCTGCTCCGACTCCGGGAACGGCCCGCCGGAGAGCGCGAACTCCTGGAACTGGCCGGGGGCGATGCCGACGCCGTCGGTCGCGCGGTACTCCACGACCGCGACGTACGAGCTGATCTCCCGGCCGTGCACCTCGACGGGCTCGGCCAGCTCGGCGGTCTCCGTGGTGATGGTCCAGCCCGGCACCGGCTGGGCCCGCAGCGACCCCATCGCGGCCTCCTCGGGGATCTGGATCCGCAGCGCGACGGTGCCGGCGGTGTCGCTCTCGTTGGGCACCCGGAAGGTCAGCTTGCCGAACCCGCCGGGGGCGGCGTCGCTCGAGGAGACCGTGACGTGCGCGGCGGCCGGGGCGGCGAGGACCACCGCGGCCGCGACCGCGGTGAGGACGGCGAGCGGCACGGCCGCCGTCCGCCCGAGCAGACGGGTCGAGGACATGGATCTCCTTCTCGGGGGGTGGCCGGACCGCCGAGGGCGGTCAGCGCACGGGGAAGTCGGTGGCCGCGGTGAGCGCGGTGAACTCGTCGAGCCGGACGGTGGCGGTCAGCGTCCACGTGCCCGCGCCCGGGATCGTCATCCCGTCGCCGATGAAGTGGCCGGGGCCGCCGGGCTGCAGGTCGACGTCGAGCGGGCCGATCTGCTGGCTGCGCTCGGTCAGGGTGACCCGGATCTCCGCCGGCTGGGTGAGCCGCCCGGCGTCGTCGAAGAGGTAGAGGTGCAGGGAGTTCTCGCCCGGCCGCGCGGGGTCGACCTGCACCTGCAGGCTGCCCGACGCGGCCCCGGAGCCGCCCTGCAGGGGCAGCACGACCTCCACCGGCTGGGCCAGCGCCGTCCGGGCCGGCGGGGTCGCGACGAGCACCGCCGACAGCGCGAGGACGACGGCCGCGAGCACCGCCTCCACGAGCAGCGAGCGGCGCAGCGCCGGCAGGTGCTCGGCCGCGGCCTCGGCCTGCAGCCGGTCGCGCTCCGCGGCGGCCTCGACCTCCTCCGGAGCGGGCTCGGTCCGCTCCGGCGCGACGCCCGACGCGAAGGCGTGCACGGTCGCCGTGCGGCGGCGCGGGGGCCGGCGGACGCCCAGCCGCTGCTGCACCCACACGCGGGAGATCCCGGCCGCGGCCAGGATGACCACGACGAGCAGCAGCTTCGCCGCGAGCAGCCGGCCGTACGTCGTCTCCACGAGCGCGATCGGCGAGGCGACCTCGCGCACCGACTGCACGACGCCCGACACGACGAGCGCCACGACGGCGCCGAACGCCAGCCGGGAGAACGCCGGCAGCGCGGCCGCCGCCCCGCCGGGCCCGGCTCCCGGCCGGACCGCGGCGACGAGCAGACCGGCGAGCCCGCCCAGCCACACCGCCATCGCCGCCGCGTGCACCGCCGCGACGAGCACGGCCAGGACCGGCCACGGCCCGGCGACCGGGTGGCCGACGGCCGCGGTGGCCAGCACCAGCCCGCCGCCGAGCACCACCACCGCGACCGTCGTCCCGCGCCCGGGCCCGGTCGCCCGCCACGCCCGGCGCAGCGCCAGCAGCAGGGCGACGGCAAGGGCGGCGCGCGCCAGCGCGGCCCAGCCCGCCCCCGACTGCGCCGTCGCGCCATGCAGCGCCGGGTCGGTGATCCCGCCCAGCCCGGTGCCCGCGGCGTAGGGGCCCTGCAGGAGGAACCCGGCGAGGGCGGAGACGGCGACGGCCGCCGCGCCACCGAGGGCCATCCGCCGCAGCCGCTCGGCCGCGCGCCCGGCGGGCCAGCAGACGGCGACCAGCACCGGCACACCGATGGCCAGGGCCAGCCCGGCGTACCCGGCCCAGCGGGTCACGGGCAGCAGCGCCCCGACGACCGGGTCGGTGGCGGCACCGGCGTCGGCGGGGCCGGTGGCCAGGAGCTCGCCGTCGCCGACGGCGAAGGAGAAGGCACCCGAGACCGGGTGCGAATCGGCCGAGATGACGCGGTAGGTGACGAGGTACCCGCCGTCGGGCAGCCCGCCACGCAGGGGGATGGTGACGACGTCGCCGTCGACCGAGGCGTTCCCGGCGTCGACCCGCTCCTGGCCGGCGCCCAGCACCCGCGCGTACCCGGCGCCCAGCGACACGCCCTCGCTGAACCGGAGGGTCACCTCGCCGGGCGCCTCCTCGATCGAGGCGCCCTCTCCCGGCGTCGTGGAGACCAGCGTCGCGTGCGCGGCGGCGGGGCCCGCCGTGCCGATGCCGGCGCCGAGCCACGCGGCGACCAGCAGCGCGAGCAGGAGGAGGGTGCGCCTCACGCGGTCACCCGTCGGTCGGCGACCACGGCGGCGGGACGGCGGCGGCGGCCGCGCCACGCGACCGCCGCGACCAGGAGGGTGCCGGCGAGGAGCAGGAGGTGGGCCGCGGCGCGGTCGGCGTGCACGTGCCCGGCCTGCAGGTCGGCGAGCGTCACCGGCACCAGCAGGGCGACGAAGGACCCCAGGAAGGGCAGCGCGCCCGAGGCCAGCCGCGGGCCGGCCGCGACGGCGAGAAAGGCCGCGGCCAGCGCCAGGTTCCAGGCGCCGCTCTCGCGGGCCATGTGCACCGGGGCGCTCATCGCGCCCGCGCCGGAGGCGAGCAGCGGCCACGCCAGGGCGGCCTGCGCCACGCCCACGGCCAGCAGTGCCAGGCGCAGCGCCGTGCCGGCCAGCCGGGCGCGCGCGGCCGTCCGGGCGCCGGGCAGCTCGCGGGGCAGGGCCCGGAGGACCGCCGCGGTGAGGTCGGGCACCTCGGGCGCCGGGGCCAGCCGCGCGCGCCGGGTCACGCGCTCGGCGGCGGCCGCCCAGCCGGCGCAGCCGGCGCACGCGGCCAGGTGCGCGTCGAGCTCGGCGGCGGGCACGCCGGAGGGCTCGCCGTCGAGGCGCGCGGAGAGCGCCTCGCGGCAGGAGGAGCAGGACATGGTTCATTAGTCTCCTCCGGGCGGCGTCGGGTTCCCGCCTCCCGCGGACTTTCCCGTGACACCCTGAGAAGGACATGGACGACCTGGCACGCGTGGCCGCGGACGCCGCCGACGGTGATCCGCTGGCTGCGGCCACCCTCGTGCGGGAGACCCAGTCCGACGTCTGGCGGCTCTGCGCCGCGCTCGGCGACCGCGCCTCGGCCGACGACCTGACGCAGGAGACCTACCTGCGGGCGTTCGGCGCGCTGCACCGCTTCGAGGGCCGGTCCTCGGTGCGCACCTGGCTGCTGGCGATCGCGCGCCGGGTCTGCGCCGACGCGCTGCGCTCCCGCCGCCGGCGCCGGCTGACCCTGGTCCGGGAGCCCGCGGACCTGGAGCAGCTGGCCCCGTCGGGCGCCGCGGACGCCGTCGGCGAGAGCGCCGCGGTCGCCGACCTGCTGGCCCGCCTGGACCCCGATCGGCGCGAGGCCTTCGTGCTCACCCAGCTGCTCGGCCTCCCCTACGCCGAGGCCGCCGAGGTCGCCGGATGTCCCGTCGGCACCATCCGCTCGCGGGTGGCGCGGGCGCGCGCCGACCTCGTGGACTCCCTCGCCCGGGTGAGCGCGGACCCCGGTCGGAGCGAGACCGCCCGCAGCTGACCGCGGCGGGCACCTCGCGGAGACCGTGCTGCCCGACGGCCGCGCCGCCGGGTCCCGGTCCGGCCCGACCGAGCACGCCCGGCGGCTCCTTCCACGCCCCCGTCCCATCCACCGGGACCGGCCATGCGCCTAAGTGCATCGATCTGGTAGACATTGCGCCGTGACGCGGACGACGATGCTGCTCCTGGTGAGCCGCCGGCACGTCGACCTGCTGCGCGTCTGCACCGCCGCCTGTCCGGGCTGCTGATTCCTTCCCGCCACCCCTGCGGGACCCGTATCGTCCCCCTCCACGCGGTCGCCCCTGCGCGCCCGCGCCCGTGAGACCCGGAGTCAGAGCCCCGTGAAGACCCTGATCCTGCTCGCCCTCGCCGGCCTGGGCGCCCAGCTCGTCGACGGCAGCCTGGGCATGGCCTACGGCGTCACCTCGACGACGCTGCTGCTCGCCATCGGCACCAACCCGGCGGCGGCGTCGGCGACCATCCACCTGGCCGAGATCGGCACCACGCTCGCCTCGGGGCTCTCGCACTGGAAGTTCGGCAACGTCGACTGGAAGGTCGTCGCGCGGGTGGGCCTGCCCGGCGCCGTCGGCGCGTTCGCCGGAGCGCACTTCCTGTCCGGCCTGTCGACCGAGATCGCCGCCCCGGTGATGTCGCTGATCCTGGTCTCGCTGGGCGCGTACATCCTGGTGCGGTTCACGCTGCGCGGCATCGACCGGCGCAACGTGGGCAAGCCGATCCGCAAGCGCTTCCTGGGCCCGCTGGGCCTGGTCGCCGGCTTCGTCGACGCGACCGGTGGCGGCGGCTGGGGCCCGGTGGGCACCCCCGCGTTGCTGGCCAGCGGCCGGATGGAGCCGCGCAAGGTCATCGGCTCGATCGACACCTCCGAATTCCTCGTGGCGCTCGCCGCCAGCGCCGGCTTCCTGCTCGCGCTGGGCTCCCAGGGCATCGACCCGATGTGGGTCGCCGGGCTGCTCGCCGGCGGCCTGGTCGCGGCCCCCATCGCCGCGTGGCTGGTGCGGCACATCCCGCCCCGGCTGCTGGGCTCCCTGGTCGGCGGGATGATCGTCCTCACCAACGCCCGCACCCTGCTGCGCAGCGACTGGATCGACGCCGGGGCCACCGTCAGCGCCGTGGTCTACATCGTCCTCGCCGCGGTCTGGGTGCTGGCCGTCGTCCACTCCTACCGGCAGTACCGGCGGGACACCGCGGTCGAGTCGGCCGACGCCGTCGCCGAGGTGGCCGAGCGCAACGACGTCATCGCTGACGTGACCGCCGAGGAGCCCGTGGGCGCCGGCCGGCCCAGCGCCCCGCGCGACTGAACACCCCCGCCCGTGGGCTGGGATCAGGGGACCTGATCGTGGGGTGTCCTCCCTCACCGCGCACCGTGAGGGAGGACGCTCGATGATCAGGTCAGCTGATCATCGCGAGGAGGACAGGCGCGACCGCGGACCCCGCCCAGGGCGGAGCGGCGCTACACCGCGCGGGACCCCTGCATGGTCGGCACCTGCGGGAGCGGCGTCGAGCGGGCCGCGGCGAGCACCATCTGCGGTGAGGAGGGCAGGCCGCGCCGGGTGCACAGCCGCAGCGCCCGGGCGCCGGTGAGGACGTCGGTCTCCGGGGGGACGACGAGCAGGTCGGCGCGGCGGTTGCCGCCGGCCCAGGTGAGGCAGACCACCTGCGGGTCCATGCTGCGGAAGCCACCGGCGCGCACCGTCCGGCCCAGCACCTCCAGCTTGCGGGGCGCCGGCTCCCACGCGTCCAGGGGGTAGGTGAAGCGCTCCACCCGCACCCCGCGCCGCTCCAGCGCCGCGATCAGCTCGGGGAGCTCCACGGCGAGGTCACGGCTGCGCGGGAACCACGCCCCGTCGAAGGACGAACCACCCGACCCCGCGTCCGCGCGCAGGCTCACCCGGACGTCGATCCCACCCCGGAAGCCATCGCTCGCCGGAACCGTACGGGTGATCGTCGCCATGAGCGTCGGCCGCCTCTCGTCCACTCGTCCCCGGGCCACGGCACATGGCCCCGAGGAGAACGTAGGCGTGCCGACACACCCGTCCCGGGGACCACACGACGGGCGCGCCGCGCTTCCCCGGCCGGTCATCACGATTCGTGACCTGACGACCACGCCACCGCGCCTCGCGGGCCCGGACAGCGCTCTGCCCCCGGGTGCCGGAGCAGCCGGGGGCAGAGCGTGCGCGATCACTCCCGCCGGGCGGGAGGGCGGCTCAGCTGGGCTTGGGCTTGCGGTTCTTGGCCTTGCCGCGCTCGGTCTGGTCCAGCACGACCTTGCGGATGCGGACGCCGGCCGGGGTGACCTCCACGCACTCGTCCTCGGCGCAGAACTCCAGCGCCTGCTCCAGGTTGAGGATCTTCGGCGGGATGAGCCGCTCCAGCTCCTCGGAGGTGGACTTGCGCATGTTGGTGAGCTTCTTCTCCTTGGTGATGTTCACGTCCATGTCGTCCGGACGGGAGTTCTCACCGACGATCATGCCCTCGTAGACCTCGGTGCCCGGCTCGACCATGAGCGAGCCGCGCTCCTGCAGCGAGAACATCGAGTAGGTCGTCGCCACGCCCTGGCGGTCGGCGACCAGCGAGCCGGTCGGCCGGGCGCGCATGTCACCCATCCACGGCTCGTAGCCCTCGAGGTTGTGGTTCAGGACGCCGGTGCCGCGGGTCTCGGTGAGGAACTCGGTGCGGAACCCGATGAGGCCGCGCGAGGGGACGATGTACTCCATCCGCGCCCAGCCGGTGTCGTGGTGCACCAGGTTCTCCAGCCGTGCGCGGCGGACCGCGAGCGCCTGGGTCAGGGTGCCGACGTACTCGCCCGGGACGTCGATCGTGACCCGCTCGACCGGCTCGTGGAGCTTGCCGTCGATCTCCTTGGTGACGACGGTCGGCCGGCCGACGGTGAGCTCGAACTCCTCGCGGCGCAGCTGCTCGACGAGGATGGCCAGCGCCAGCTCGCCGCGGCCCTGCATCTCCCAGGTGTCGGGGCGGTCGGTGGGCAGCATCCGCACCGACACGTTGCCGACCAGCTCCTGGTCCAGCCGGTTCTTGATGAGCCGAGCAGTGAGCTTCTTGCCCGACTTGCCCGACAGCGGCGAGGTGTTGATCCCGATGGTGATCGAGATCGACGGCTCGTCGACGGTCAGCGGCGGCAGCGGGCGCGGGTCGTTCGGGTCGGCGAGGGTGTCGCCGATCATGATGTCCTCGATGCCGGCGATGGCGACCAGGTCGCCGGGGCCGGCGCTCTCGGCCGGGGTCCGGGTGAGGCCCTCGGTGACCAGCAGCTCGGTGATCTTGACGTTCTTGATGGTGCCGTCGGTCTTGCACCAGGCGACCTGCTGGCCGCGCTTCATCTCACCGGAGTGGATGCGCAGCAGGGCCAGCCGGCCCAGGAACGGCGAGGCGTCGAGGTTGGTGACCTGCGCGCGCAGCGGCTCCTCGGCGTCGTACTCCGGCGCCGGGATGGTGTCCAGCAGCGTCTTCACCAGCGGGCCGAGGTCCGGGCTGTCGGGGACGGTGCCGTTCTCCGGGCGGTTGAGCGACGCCTGCCCGGTGCGGCCGTTGCAGTAGACGATCGGGAACTCGAGCGCGTCGACGTCCAGGCCGGTGTCCTCGAGCAGCTCCATGAACAGCTCGTAGCTCTCGTCGACGACCTCCTCGATGCGGGCGTCGCCGCGGTCGGTCTTGTTGACCGCGAGGATGACCGGCATCCCCTTGCCGAGCGCCTTGCGCAGCACGAAGCGGGTCTGCGGGAGCGGGCCCTCGGAGGCGTCGACGAGCAGCACGACGCCGTCGACCATGGAGAGGCCGCGCTCGACCTCGCCACCGAAGTCGGCGTGGCCGGGGGTGTCGACGATGTTGACGACGACGGGGTTGCCGTCCTCGTCCGCCAGGCGGATCGCCGTGTTCTTGGCCAGGATGGTGATGCCGCGCTCGCGCTCGAGGTCCATCGAGTCCATCACGCGGTCCTGCGTGGAGTCGTTGTCCGTCCCCTCGCCCTTGGCGCGGCCGAGCGCGCCGGCCTGACGGAGGAGGGCGTCGACCAGGGTCGTCTTGCCGTGGTCGACGTGGGCGACGATCGCCACGTTGCGCAGGTCGTTGCGGGTGGGCATGCGGAAGGGCACCTCAGGCAGGTCGGGGGCGCCGCGCGGACGCGCGCGGGCATCAGGTCAACAGCAACCGGAGCCGCGACCTTCCCTCCACTCTAGGTGCTCAGCGGGCGGGCGCCGTCTCCCGCGAGCGGTCGACCACCCCGAAGGTGAGGCCTGCGGCGGCAACAGTGACCAGACTCACGGCGAACCAGGCCGGGAACCCGGCGCCCAGGGCCAGCACGTGGGCGAGCACGAAGGCACCGACGTAGAGGGCGGCCAGCCCCGCGGTGACGGCGGGACCGCGCCGGCGGGCGGCGATCCAGGCGGCCCCGACGCCGCAGACGGCGAAGACCGCCCCGCCGAGCGCGCGGATGCCGGTGCCCTGCGCGATCCCGAAGCCGGCGGCCAGCCCGACGGCGACCAGGAGCGAGGCGGGGACGCGGGCGAGAGCGGAGGTCGACATGTTCCCCAGTGTCCCTGTCGACGAGTCGACCGCGCCGCCACCTGGCAGGGTCGCGGGCGTGCCCGCACGGACCCGCCTCCTGACGTTCGACGACGCCCCCGCGCTGACCCGGCTCGTCGTCGAGGACCGGGAGTTCCAGGCGCCGTGGGAGCCCGCCCGCGACGAGCGGTGGTACACCGAGGCGGGCCAGCGGGCCGACGTGCGGGCCGCCCTGGAGCGGCACGCGGCCGGGCTGTCACTCCCCTGCGTCGTCCTGGACGACGACGGTGCCGTCGTCGGGCGGGTCACGCTGAACAACGTCGTCCGCGGCGCCTTCCAGTCCTGCAGCCTGGGCTACTGGGTCGCCTCGGCCGCCAACGGCCGGGGGCTGGCCACCCGCGCCGTCGGCGAGATGCTGCGGCGGGCGTTCGGCGACCTGGGCCTGCACCGCGTGGAGGCCGGCACGCTGCTGCACAACGCCGCCTCGCAGAAGGTGCTCGAGCGCAACGGGTTCACCCGCTACGGGCTGGCGCCGCGCTACCTCAGCATCGCCGGCCGGTGGCAGGACCACGTCCTGTTCCAGGTGCTCGACCCCGCGACGCCGTAGCCGTCCGGGACGTGCAGGAGGCCCCGGACGGCGAACCGTCCGGGGCCCCGGCGACGTGCTGGAACGGCCCCTCTGCAGGGTCCCTCGGCGAGCCTGCGAGGCGCGGGGGGCAGAGGGTCCTCTCTCAGGCGGTGCGGAGCACGGCCTCGATCTCGAGCTCGACGTTGATCTTGTCGCCGACGACGACGCCGCCGCCGTCCATCGGCATGTCGATGTCCACGCCGTACTCCTTGCGGGAGATCTCGGTCTTGGCGCTGAAGCCGGCGCGGGTGCCGCCGTAGGCGTCCGGGCCGAAGCCGTTGAGCTCGAGCTCCAGGACGACGGGCTTGGTGATGCCCTTGATCGTCAGGTCGCCCTCGACGGTCCAGTCGGCGCCGTCGGTCTTCACCGCGGTGGAGCGGAAGGTCATCTCGGTGTGGTTGCCCACGTCGAAGAAGTCGGCGGAGCGGATGTGCGCGTCGCGCTGCTCCTGGCGGGTGTCGATCGAGTCCATGTTCACCTGGGCGGTGACGCGGGACTGCGTCGGGTCCTCGGCGGTCACGATCTCGCCCGAGAACTCGCGGAAGTAGCCGCGGACCTTGCTCACCATCATGTGGCGGACCGAGAAGCCCACGGTGGAGTGGCTGGCGTCGATGTCCCAGGTGCCGGCGATGTAGCCGGGGATCTGGACGGTGGTGCTGCTGCTGGTGGTCATGGTGTCTCCCTTGGTCCTGCGGGGTGGGTCTCCGCCGACAGCGTAGTTGAGCGCTTGACTATTCCGCCAGTATTCTGAGGGCATGACCACGTCGGTGTCGCCGGAGTCCCTCCCCACGGGTGAGCCGCGGTGGCTCGACCCGGAGGAGCAGAAGGCCTGGCGCGCCTGGCTCTACAGCGCCCAGCTGCTGCTCGACCGGCTCGACCGCGAGCTGAACCACCGCACCGGGATCTCGCACGCGTACTACGAGATCCTCGTCGCCCTCTCCGAGACCCCCGAGCGCATGATGCGGATGAGCGAGCTGGCCGACCGGTGCCTCTCCTCCCGCAGCCGGCTCTCGCACGCCGTCTCCCGCCTGGAGGAGCGCGGCTGGGTGCGCCGGCAGGTGTGCGCCGAGGACGGGCGCGGCCAGCTCGCCGTCCTCACCGAGGAGGGCTTCGCCGCGCTGGAGGGCGCGGCGCCGGTGCACGTCGAGGGGGTGCGCCGGGAGCTGTTCGACCAGCTCTCCCCCGCCCAGGTGGTCGCCATGCGCGATCTCGGCGAGACCCTGCTGCAGCACCTCGACCCGTCGCGGATCCCCTGACACCGGATCACACGGACGGATCCCGGTCGACGGGCACCAGCCCCGAGCGGAACGCGACGATCACCGCCTGGACGCGGTCGCGCACGCCCAGCTTGGTGAGGATGCGCGCGACGTGGGTCTTCACGGTGGCCTCGCCGACGAACAGCCGGCGGCCGATCTCGGCGTTGGACAGCCCCTCCGCGAGCAGCTCCAGCACCTCGACCTCCCGGGGCGTCAGGTCGGCCAGCCCGGCCGGGGGCGACCCGGTCGGGACCGGCGCGCGGCGGGTGAACGCGGAGATCAGCCGCCGGGTCACCGACGGTGCGAGCAGCGCCTCCCCCGCCGCCGCGACCCGGATCGCGTGCACGAGCTGATCGGCCGGGACGTCCTTGAGCAGGAAGCCGCTGGCCCCGGCCCGGAGCGCCTCGTAGACGTGCTCGTCGACGTCGAAGGTCGTCAGGACGACCACCTTGCACGGGACGCCGTCGGGGTCCCCCAGGAGCCGGCGGGTGGCGGCCAGCCCGTCGGTCCCCGGCATCCGGATGTCCATGAGGACGACGTCCGGCCGGAACCGCCGCACCGCGGTCACCCCCGAGGCGCCGTCCGCGGCGGTGCCGACGACGGTCAGGTCGGGCTCGGCCTCGAGGATCAGCCGCAGGCCGGTGCGGACGAGCTCCTCGTCGTCGACGATCAGCACGCGGATGGTCACACCGGCGTCCCGTCGACCGCGAGCCGCGCCCGTACCCGGTAGCCGCCGTCCGGCAGCCGGCCCGCGTCCACCGTGCCCCCGTAGAGAGCGACGCGCTCGCGGATGCCCACCAGGCCGTGGCCGGTGCCCGTCCCCTGTTCCCCGTGGTTCCCCCGGCCGTCGTCACGGACCTCGACGTCCACCACCCCGCCGACCGCGCGGACGGTGACCTGGACGGTGGCCGGCCCGGCGTGCTTGAGCACGTTGGTCAGGGCCTCCTGCACGATCCGGTAGGCGGCCAGGTCCACTCCCGCCGGCAGCGACGCGAGGTCACCCTCCACGACCAACCGCACCGGTGCGCCGGCGTCGCGGACGCGGGCGACGAGTCCGCCGAGGTCCCGGAGGCCCGGTTGGGGGGCGACCGCACCGTCGTCCCCACCCGTGAGCAGGCCCAGCAGCCGGCGCATCTCGGCCATGCCCTGGCGACCCGCGGTCTCGATCGAGGCGAGCGCGCTGCGGGCCAGGTCGGGACGGCCCTCCATCGCCCGCTGGGCCGCCTGCGACTGGATGACGATCACCCCCATGCTGTGGGCGACGAGGTCGTGCAGTTCCCGGGCGATGCGGGCGCGCTCGTCGGAGACCGCGCGGGCCGCCTGCTCGGCCACCTCCCGGTCGGTCAGGGAGGCGCGTGCCTGGAGCTGTCGGGTCTCGCGGTGGCGGTACCGCATCCAGCGCCCGAGGCCCACGAGTCCGGCGAGGATGAACCACGCGGGCAGCACCTCGTCGAGCGGGTCACCGGCCCGCAACCGCGGCACGTCGTAGGTGAGGATGCCCGCCGCGACGACTCCCGAGCCCACGACGACCGACCACCTGTCGGCGTGGGCGCCGAGCGCGTAGAGACCCAGGCAGAGGCCGAACCACAGCAGACCGGACGTGCCACCGAGCTGGTCGTGCAGCCACCCCGCGCCGAGCACGAGCAGCAGCGCGAGCAGAGGCCGGTAGCGGCGGACGAACAGCGGCGCCGTCGCCGCGAAGGCCAGCAGCGCGTGCACGGGCCGGTCGGCGGCGACGGCGGCGGGGACGTCGGTCGACCACACCGACGCCTGGCCCCACACGACGAGCACCGCCACCACGAGGGCGTCCGCCGCCCGCGCTGACCGGGCCCAGTCCATGCGGCGAACGGTAGCCAGCCGGAGGCCGTTCCCGGGTCCTCCGGACGACGGATCCGGCCGGTCGTCTCCGCCTTGCGGGGGACGGCGCGAGTCGCCCGCGGGCCCGACGACTGCCGGGCCGCCGCCGCCCAGGCTCGTCCCTGCCCGGACCCGCCCGTGGGTCCGCCCACCGAGGAGATCCGATGACCGACCCCACCGCCGTCGACCGCCGTACCGGGGCAGCCGCGCTGATCGCCGGCGTCCTGATGTTCGTCTCCGTCGCCACGGAACTGATCTGGAACGTGCAGCGGCCGGACGGCTCGGTGTCCGACGTGCCGGTCTACGTCCTCTTCCTCGGGGGGTTCGCCCTCGGCACGGTGGCCCTGGCGGTGGCCGTCCACGGCCTCGGCCGCGGCCGGACCGGGGCCGCGCTCTCCCGCGCCGGCCGGATCGGTCGCTCCATCAGCCTGACCGGCGCCGGGCTGCTCACCGTGTTCGCCGTCGTCCACCTCGGCACGGGGCTGGCCACCGGCACCCCGCTGGAGGCCTCGTTCTGGGCCTTCTTCCTCGGTTTCCTGCTGCTGATCGCCGGCGCCGTCCCGCTCGCCCTCGGACTGCGCCGCTCCCCCGTCGTCGGCGCCTGGTGGGTGACCGTGCTCGTCGCCGGGATCGCGGCCGCCGTCGCGATGTCCGCCCAGGCACCGCTGCACGAGATCGGCCTGTTCACCTTCGACGCCGCCTGGGCCGCACTCGGCCTCCGGCTGCTGTCCGGTCACCCCGCGACCGTGTCCGAGGGCGTGCGCACGCACGCCTGAGCACGGCGAGCAGGGACGGACTTCCCGGTCGATCCGGGAGTCCGTCCCCTGTCGCCCGGGAGTTCCCGAACCGGACCGTGATCGACACCAGCGAGTCCCGACCACGGAGGAGTTCCGCGATGACCACCACGACCACCGCCCCCGAGACCGCCGCTCACCGGCGTGCCACCGCCGGCCTCGTCGGCGGCGCCCTCTGGGCGCTGCTGCCGGTCGCCTGGGCCACCGTCCTTGCCGACGACGCCGACTCCGTCTCCCTCGCGGCCGCGACGGCCGCCTGGGTCTTCCTCGTCCTGCCACCGGTGCTGATCCTCGCCGGGCTGGCCGCGCTCCGCCGGGCGCTCGGCGGCGACGCGGGACGGGTCGGCGCGGTGGCAACGGCGCTGACCGCGGTCGGGCTGGCCGCCATGGCCGTCGGCAACGGGATCGAGGTCGCGTCGATCACCGCGGGCGGCGGTGAGGTGGCGCTCGGGCACGTCACCTTCCTCCTCGGGTTCCTCGTCTCCACCGTCGGCGGCCTGCTCCTCGGCGTCGTCGTGATCCGGCGGTGCGCCGGATCGCTGCCCCGCACCGGTGGCGCGCTGCTCGCCGCCGCCCTCCCGCTCGGCATCGCGATCGGCGCCCTCGGCGGTCTGGTGAGCGCCGACAACGACGCGTGGTTCTGGGCGGCGATCAGCGTGCCCGCCGGCCTCGCCTGGGTGCTGCTCGGCCGGTCGCTGCAGGTCGCTCCGGCGACCCGGCACGACCCGGCACCGGCGTTCTGACCGGCGCCCTCGCGGAGGGCCGCGCGCACGGCGCGGCCCTCCGTTGACGCCGGGCCGTCCCGGCGCGCATCGTGCGCAGGCCGAAGGGAGCGACCAGGTGACGATCCAGGTGACCGCCCCCGTCCCCGTCCCGCCCGGTCGGACTGCCGGCGGCCGACGGAGGGGCGCCGCCGTGCTGCCCCGGCTGTTCGCCTGGGCGGTCGTCCCGGTGTACGTGGCCGGTGCCACCGCGTACGCCGTGCTCGACACCCGGTTGGGCGGCCCGGGCCTCGATCCGGCCGAGGCGGTCCCGGTCCTCGGCGGTTTCGGCCTCTTCGCTGCCCTGGGCGCGCTGCTGGTCCTGCGCCGCCCGCACAACGCGGTCGGGTGGCTCATGGCCTGGGCCGCCCTGCTCGTCGGCGTCGTCCCGGCCGGTGACGCCTACGCCGCCTGGGTGATGACCACCAGCGGCCGGCCCGACGCCCTCGCCGTCGCCGGTGCCTGGATGCAGAGCTGGTACTGGTACGTGGTCCTCGGGCTGCTCTTCCTCTACCTGCCGCTGCTGTTCCCCGACGGGCGGCTGCCCTCCCCTCGCTGGTGGCCGGTCGCCGTGCTGCCCGGCGCGGCCCTGGGCGCGACGTGCGTCCTCGGGATGCTCACCGACTCGCTCAGCGGGCAGGACGTCGACTACCGGATCGACAACCCGATCGGGCTCCCGGGCCTGGCGCCGGTGGAGCAGCTGCCCGTCTTCGCCGTCCTCGGCATCGTCCTGGCCGCCGGCATCGTCGGGGCCGTCGTCGCCGTGGTCGTGCGGTTCCGGCGCTCGCGCGGGGACGAGCGGCTGCAGATGAAGTGGTTCGTCTTCGCCGTGGCGCCGGCGGTCCTCGCGCCGCTGGACGGCGTCCTCCCGCTGGTCAGCGGCGCGGTGTTCGCCTGGCTGATGCTCGCCCTGCCGGTGGCGATCGCGGTCGCCGTCCTGAAGTACCGGCTCGACGGCATCGACGTGGTCCTCAACCGGACCCTGGTCTTCGGCAGCCTCACCGCGCTCGTCGTCGGCGGGTACGTGCTCGTCGTCGGCTACCTCGGGGCCCTCCTCCACCGGGACGACGACCTGCTCGTCTCGCTGGTGGCGACCGGTCTGGTCGCGGTCCTCTTCGCCCCGGCGCACGACCGGTTGCAACGGGCGGTGAACCGGCTGATGTACGGCCGGCGGTCCGAGCCCTACGCCGCGCTGTCCCGCCTCGGCGCGCGGCTGGAGGGCACCCTGGCTCCCGACGACGTCCTGCCGGCGATCGTCACGACCGTCCGGGAGTCCCTCCGCCTGCCCTACGCCGCGATCGTCCTGGGGGACGACGAGCCGGCCGTCGAGTCCGGCTCACCGGTGTCGGGCACCCGCTCCCTGCCGCTGCTCTACCGCAGCGAGCAGGTGGGCGAGCTGCGGCTGGGCCTGCGCCCCGGGGAGACCGCGTTCTCCTCCGCCGACCGGCGGCTGCTGTCCGACCTCGCCCGCCAGGCCGGGGTGGCGGTCTCCGCGGTGCGGCTCACCGCCGACCTGCGGCGCTCGCGGGAACGGCTGGTCACCGCCCGGGAGGAGGAGCGCCGCCGGTTGCGCCGGGACCTGCACGACGGCCTCGGTGCCCAGCTGGCCGGGCTCACCGTGCAGACCGGCGTGCTCCGCTCCCTCATCCCCCGCGACCCGGCGCGGGCGGAGGCCCTGGCCGGGGAGCTGCGCGGCGAGCTGCGCACCGCGATCGCCGACGTCCGCCGGCTGGTGCACGACCTGCGGCCACCGGCCCTCGACGAGCTGGGGCTGGTCGGCGCGCTGGAGCGCCTCACCGAACGGTGCAGCACCGACGGCGACGGCCTCCGGGCGGGCGTCGAGGTCGACGGCGAGCTGCCCCCGCTCCCCGCGGCGGTCGAGGTGGCGGCCTACCGGATCGCGCAGGAGGCGCTGGCCAACGTCGTCCGGCACGCGGCGGCCCGCACCTGCACGCTCCGGCTGGCCGCCGACGAGGCCGAGCTGACCATCGAGGTGCTCGACGACGGGGCCGGTCTGCCGGTCGAGCCGGTCCCCGGTGTGGGGACGTCGTCGATGCGGGAACGGGCGGCCGAGACCGGGGGCCGGTGCCAGGTGCTACCGGCGCCGGGCGGTGGCACCCGCGTGCTCGCACGGCTCCCGCTGAGCGGAGGGGACTGACGTGGTCGCACGCCTGCTGGTGGTCGAGGACCACCCGTTGTTCCGGAAGGGCGTGCTGGCGCTCCTGGACACCGCGGCCGGCCTCGAGGTGGTCGGGGTGGCCGTCTCCGGCGAGGAGGCGGTGGCGCAGGCGGCGCAGCTGCGGCCCGACGTCGTCCTCATGGACCTGCAGCTGCCGGGCATGAGCGGGATCGAGGCCACCCGGGCGATCACGGCCGTCGTCCCCGACGTGCGGGTGCTGGTGCTCACCCTGTTCGAGGACGAGGACTCGGTGTTCATGGCGCTGCGGGCCGGCGCCCGCGGCTACGTGCTCAAGGACGCCGACGAGGAGGAGCTGACCGGGGCGATCCGGGCGGTGGCACGCGGCGAGGCGATCTTCAGCCCGCCCGTGGCCGGCCGGGTGCTGGCGTACTTCGCCCAGCCCCGGCCGGCTCCCAAGGTGTTCCCGTCGCTGACCGACCGCGAGCGGGAGATCCTGCAACTGCTGGCCCAGGGGCACCCCAACCCGTCCATCGCCCGCGCCCTGTCGCTGAGCCCCAAGACGGTCGCGAACTACGTCTCCGCGATCTTCGCCAAGCTGCAGGTCACCGACCGGGCCGAGGCGATGATCCGCGCGCGCGAGGCGGGGCTCGGCCGCTGACCACGCCCGCCGGCCGAGGAATCGCGGGTGCGGCACGCCGGGCGCGGGCCCAGCGACCGGCACCGGTGCGGTGACGTTCCCGGCGGGGGCTAGGCCGGCGTGACGTCGTCCGGGGGCAGCGGCCAGCGCGGCACCCCGGCGACGGCGCCGTCGGGCAGCCGGCCGGCGAAGCGCGGCGGACGCTTCTCCAGGAAGGCGGCCACCCCCTCGGCCGGGTCCGGGCCCTCCCCCAGCTCGACCAGCGCCCGCGACTCGGCCCGGTGCGCGTCCCACGGCGAGGCGGCGCCGAGCATCGACCACAGCAGCTGGCGGGCGGCGCCCACGGCGAGACCGCTGGTGTTCGCGACGATCTCCCGCGCCAGCGCGTGGGCGGTGGGCAGCAGCTCGTCGTCGGGCACCACGCGGGACACCAGCCGGCCGCGCAGCGCCTCGGCCGCGTCGAACACCCGCCCGGTCGCCACCCACTCCATCGCCTGGCTGATACCGACCACCCGGGGCAGGAACCACGAGGACGCCGCCTCCGGCACGATGCCGACCCGGCCGAACACGAAGCCGAAGCGGGCCGACGCCCCGGCGATCCGGATGTCCATGGGCAGGGTGAGGGTCGCCCCGATGCCCACCGCCGGGCCGTTGACCGCGGCGATGACCGGCTTGCGCAGCGCGGCGAACGGCAGCGAGGCGACCCCTCCGGCGTCCCGCGGGTAGCCGCCGATGTCCTCGCTGAGCGGGCCGGGCGGGCGCACGCGGGTGCGCCGGTCGCCGAAGGTGTCGGGCCCGCCCGCGAGGTCGGCCCCGGCGCAGAACGCGCGGCCGGCACCGGTCACGACGACCACGCGGACGTCGGCGTCGGCGTCGGCGGCCGCCGCCACCCGGGCGAGCTCATCGGCCATGGTGAGGGTGAAGGCGTTGAGCCGGTCGGGTCGGTGCAGCGTCACCGTGGCGACGCCGTCGGCCACCTCGTACCGCAGCTCGGTCAGCTGGTCGGTCACCGGCCTGCTCCCAGCGCTCCGGTGACGGCCAGGCGGGCGACGGCGTCGAGGTGCTCGGCCTCGTCGCCGAGCAACAGCCGGTCCACCTTCGCCCGCCGCCAGTACAGGTGGGCGTCGTGCTCCCAGGTGAAGCCGATCCCGCCGTGCACCTGGATGAGCGTGGTGGCCGCCCGCTCGAAGGTCGCCGCCGCGCAGGCCTTCGCCGCCGACGCCGCCAGCGGCAGCTCGGCCGGGTCGCAGTCGGCCGCCCACGCCGCCCACCAGACCAGCGACCGCAGCTGCTCCACGCCCACCCACGCGTCGACCAGCATGTGCTTGATCGCCTGGTAGGAGCCGATCCGGCGGCCGAACGCCTCGCGCTCCTGGGCGTAGGCCACGCCCAGCTGCACGCACCGCTCGGCGCCGCCGAGGTCCTCGGCGGCCATGACGACGGCACCCACCTGCCGGGCGCGGGCCCACAGCTCCCCGGCGTCCTGGGCCAGCACCCGGCGGGAGGTCAGCCGCACCGAGGCCAGCCCGCGGGTGGCGTCCATCGGCCGGCCGGCCAGGACCTCGCCCTCACCCACGACCAGGTCACCGCCGTCCAGGCCCAGGAAGAGGGTGGCGTCGGCGGCGTCCACCGAGGGGGCGGAGCCGTCGACGCCTCCGTCGAGCACGGCGAACGCCGTCGAGCCGTCGGCGAGCTGCGCGGCCAGGTCCGGGGCGTCGGCGAGCAGGACGGCGGCGCGCGCGGCGGTGACGAGCGAGGGCGCCGCGAGCACGGCACCGCCCTGCTCGGCCACCACGGCGAGGTCCAGCAGCGAGCGGCCCGAACCGCCGGCGGACTCGGGGACGGTGATGCCCAGGAAGCCGATGTCGGCCAGCGCCTTGCGCCCGGGCTCGAGCCGACCCCCCTCCAGGCCCCCCCGCGCCGCGGCCGGCGAGGCGTTGCCGCGGTAGAACTCGCGGGCGCCGTCGGCGATGTCGCGCTGGTCGGCGTCGAGGTCGAAGTTCATCGCGTCCCTCCCGAAAAAGGAGCGGTCTTGTCGCTGCGGGGCTCCGGCGGCAGGCCCAGCACGCGCTCGCCGAGGATGTTGCGCAGCACCTGGTCGGTGCCGCCGGCGATGCTGATGCCCGGCAGCCAGGACTGGGTCCGCTGCCAGCGGTCGTCGCCGTCGGTGGTGGCGGCGTAGACGGCGTCGTCGCCCAGCAGCCGCACCCCGGCGTCGGCCATGAGCAGGCCGGCCTCGGTGCCGGCGAGCTTGCCGGCGCTGGCCTCCGGCGCGGGGATGCCGCCCTGGCTGAGCACGGTGAGCCGCCGGTAGCCGGTGTAGCGGGCGGCGAGCGCGGCGACCACCGCGCGCCCGACCGCCTGACGGGCCAGCACCTGGCGCTCCGGCGGCAGGTGCGGCAGCCGCTCGCGCGCGTGCCGCGCGAACTCCTCGACCGGCGCGCCGATCGCGCCCCCGGCCCCGCCGATCGCCACCCGCTCGTTCATGAGCGTCGTCAGCGCGACCCGCCAGCCCTCGCCCGGCTCGCCGAGCCGCTCCTCGTCGGGGATGCGGACGTCGTCGAAGAAGACCTCGTTGAAGTCGGCCTGCCCGCCCATCTGGCGCAGCGGGCGCACCGTCACGCCGGGGGCGTGCATGTCGACGACGAACATCGTCAGGCCGGCGTGCTTGGGCTTCTCCGGGTCGGTGCGGGTCAGCAGGATCCCGAAGTCGGAGACGTGCGCGAGCGTCGTCCACACCTTCTGCCCGTTGACCACCCAGCCGTCGCCGTCGCGGACGGCGGTGGTGCGCAGCGCCGCGAGGTCCGAGCCCGACGCCGGCTCGCTGAACAGCTGGCACCACACGTCGTCGGCGCGCAGCAGCCGGGCGAGGTAGCGCTCGCGCTGCTCCGGGCTGCCGTGGGCGATGACCGTCGGCCCGCACATGCCGATGCCGATGTGGTTGATCAGCGTGGGCACCCGGGAGCGGGCGAGCTCTTGGCCGACGATCGCCTGCTGCACCAGCGTGCCGCCCTGGCCCCCGTACTCGCGGGGCCAGGTGACGCCGACCAGCCCGGCCTCGGCGAGCACCCGCTGGGTGCGGCGCATCTCGGCCTCGTGGGTGCGGGCGTCGATGCCCTCCTGACCCGGCTCGAGGTGCAGCAGCTCGCCGGCGTGCTCCTCGAGCAGGGCGCGCACCCGCGCCCGGTACTCGGCCTCGTCGGGGCTGTCGTCGAAGTCCACGGGCACGCCTCTCGTCGGGTGGGCGGGTCGGCCGCAGCGTGACAGGCGTCACCCGGAGCGGTCAACGGTGACTGTTGCGGGCGCCCCGCGCGGCCTACTGTTCCGCGGATGAGCGCCGAGCCCGTCGGAAGCGCCCCCGCCCCGGGGCCGCGTTCCCGCTCGGAGCGGACCGCCGGCAGCCGCCTGCTCATCCTCGACGCCGCCGTCGCCTGCCTGGTCGAGGAGGGCTTCGCCGGGGCCTCGACGCTCGCCGTCCAGGCCCGGGCCGGGGTGTCCCGGGGCCGGCTGCTGCACCACTTCCCCTCCCGGGCCGAGCTGCTGGTCGCCGCCGCCGCGCACCTGTCCACGACCCAGCTGGACGAGGTGCGGCGCCGGGCCGCCGCGCTGATGGAGGACGAGCCGACCGGGCGGGAGCGGGTCGACCGCGCCATCGACCTGATGTGGGCGACGTTCCAGGAGCCCCCGTTCTGGGCGGCGATGGAGCTCTGGACGGCGGCGCGCACCGACCCCGACCTCCGGGCGGCGCTGCGCGGCGAGGAGCGCCGGCTGCGCGCCTCGATCGCCGCGGTGGCCGACGGGATCTGGGGCCCGGAGATCGCCGGCGCCCCGGTGTACGCCGACCTCTGCGAACTGCTCTTCACGAGCATGCGCGGGGTGGCGCTGGTCTACGCCTTCGAGGACCGGCCGGCCGCGACCGACCCGCACCTGGCGCTCTGGAAGCGGCTCTCCGCGCGGCTGCTCGCGCTCGACAGTCAGGGTTGACCGCCCCTTCCCCGGCCACCAGCATGACGCAGGTCACACTGTGCCTGGCTGAGGAGAAGCCCGTGAGCGTCCAGATCCCCGTCCTGCAGGGCCGCGGCATGACGATGAGCGACATGCTGGCCCGGCACGCCCGGACCACCCCGGACGCGCCGGCGCTGCGCTTCGAGGGGTCGGGCCGCTCCTACGCCGAGCTGGACGAGCGGGTCGACCGGCTGGCCCGGGCGCTGCACGCGCGCGGGGTGCGCACCGGCGACCGGGTGGCCGTGCTCGCGCTCAACGGCCCCGAGACGTGGGAGGCCTACCTCGCCGGCGTGCGACTGGGCGCGGTCGTCGTCCCGGTCAACTTCCGGCTGGTGGCCGACGAGGTCGCCTACGTGCTCACCGATTCCGGCGCCGTCGCCCTGGTCGTGGACACCCCGCTGGCGGAGGTCGCCGCCAAGGCGCGCGAGCAGGCACGGGCGGTCACGACGGCGCTGGTGATCGGCGGCGGGGACGCCGGGCCGGGCAGCGAGGACTACGCGGCCGCGCTCGCGGCGGCCGACGGCGAGCGGCTCGACGTCGTCGTCGACGAGGACGAGGCCGCGTTCATCATGTACACCTCCGGCACGACCGGGCGGCCCAAGGGCGCGGTGCTGACCCACCGGAACCTGACCATGCACGTGTTCAGCCAGATCACCACGCTGGGCTGGGACCCGGCCGACCGCGTCTCCGTGCCCGGGGCGCCGCTGTTCCACATCGCCGGGCTGGCCGGCGGGCTGCCGCCGCTGCTGCTCGGCGGGGTCCACGTGATCCTCCGGTCCGGCGCGTTCGACCCGGCCGCGACCCTCGACCTGATGGAGCGGGAGGAGGTCTCCAGCATCTTCCTGGTGCCGGCCATGTGGGCGGCCGTCCTGGCGGTGCCCGACCTGGCCGCGCGTGACCTCTCCTCCCTGCGCCGAATCTCCTGGGGCGCGGCGCCGGCCTCCACCACCCTGCTGCGCGCGCTGATCGACGCCTTCCCGCAGGCCGAGGTGGTCACCGCCTTCGGGCAGACCGAGTGCAGCCCGGTCACCTGCCTGCTCCGCGGCGAGGACTCCGTGCGCAAGATCGGCTCGGTCGGCACGCCGATCCTGAACGTCGAGGTGCGGGTGGTCGACGAGGCGATGGAGGACGTGCCGCGGGGTGAGGTCGGCGAGATCGTCTACCGCAGCCCGATGGTGATGAAGGAGTACTGGGGCAAGCCGGAGGCGACCGCGGAGGCCTTCGCCGGCGGGTGGTTCCACTCGGGGGACCTCGTGCGCCAGGACGAGGACGGCTACTTCTACGTCGTCGACCGCAAGAAGGACATGATCATCTCCGGCGGCGAGAACATCTACTGCGCCGAGGTGGAGAACGTGCTGGCCGCCCACCCGAAGGTCGCCGAGGTGGCGTTGATCGGCGTGCCGGACACCCGCTACGGCGAGGCGCCGCTGGCCGTGGTCGCCCCCCGCGACGCCGCCGACCCCCCGACGTCGGAGGAGCTCGCGGCGTTCTGCCGGGAGCGGCTCGCCCGCTACAAGAACCCGCGGGAGTACTCGGTGGTGGCCGCGCTCCCCCGCAACCCGAGCGGGAAGGTGCTCAAGACGGCGCTGCGGCAGGAGCACTCGGCCGGGTCGCTGGTCGCCGAGCCCGTCGTCTGAACCCGCCCCCCTCTCCCGGCGATCATGGCGCCGTGACCGCCCCGGGACCCCGGGGAGTGGTCACGGCGCCATGATCACGGGGAATTGGTCAGCCGGTGGCGGTGTCGAACAGGTCGCGGGAGACCACGCCGGTGTCCGGGTTGTCGGTGAACATCCCGTCGATGCCGGCCTCCCAGAAGGCGACGTGCTCGGCCAGCGCGCGGCCGTAGTCGTCGGGGGCGGCCCCGTCCTGGAGCGCCGGCGGCAGGAACACGTTCTCGTTGCGGAACGTGTAGGGGTGCACCAGCAGCCCGGCCTCGTGCGCGTCGTCGACGAGCGCGGTCGGGGTGCCGAGCGTCCCGTCGGCCTCGCGCGGGATGACCTGGTTCTTCTCCGGCCCGACCCCCTCGGCGTAGGTGGCGATCTCCTGCAGCCCCTCGGCGGTGGTGAGGTCGGCGTAGGTGCGCGGGTCACCGGCGGCCGTGAAGTCGTAGGGCTGCCCCGAGGCCGACAGCAGCTGGACCAGCGGCACGCGCACCCCCTGCTCCTCCAGCTCGCGCAGGTTCGCCGTCTCGAAGGACTGGATGAACACCGGCGAGGTGTGCTTGTGCACGCGCGCCTCGCGCAGGTCGGTCATCAGCGGCTCCTCGAGGGAGAGCCCGATGCCGTCGAAGTAGGTGGGGTGCTTGGTCTCGACGTAGACGCCGATCTCTCGGCGGAGCTCCTTGGAGAGCCGGGCCCGCAGCTCGAGCACCTCGTCGAGGGTCGGCACCTGGTAGAGGCCGTCGTAGAGGGTGTTCTCCTCGCGCACCTCGGGAAGCCGCTCGACGGCGCGGAGGGTGCGCAGCTCGGCGAGGGTGAAGTCCTCGGTGAACCAGCCGGTCAGCGGGGCGCCGTCGATGACCTTGGTGGTGCGGCGGGAGGCGAACTCCGGCCGGTCGGCGACATCGGTGGTCCCGGAGATCTCGTTCTCGTGCCGGGCGACGAGGACGCCGTCCTGGGTGCTCACCACGTCGGGCTCGATGTAGTCGGCCCCCATCCGGGCGGCGAGCTCGTAGGAGGCCAGCGTGTGCTCCGGCCGGTAGCCGGAGGCGCCGCGGTGGCCGACGACGAGCAGGTCCTCGGCGAGCGCCGTCGCCGGCTCGGGGACCGGCGGCCGCGGCGCCGCGGTCGCGGGGACGGCCGCCGGGACGGCGAGGGACAGGGGGACGGCGACCGCGACGGCGGCGACCGCGGCACGCAGGCGGCGTGCTGGGGACATGGGGGCTCCCGCGGGCTCGGACGGCGACCATCGCCGTCGGCTCCGCGAGGTCATCCCAGCGGCACCAGGTGCCCGGGGCCAGTCGTGAGCAGCAACTCCCGGTGACCAACGCGTGGCACCCAGGTGCCGCCCCTCAGCCAGCCCCTGAGTACGGCCCATGAGGGTGATGGCATCGGGCTAGCAGTCCGTCGCGGACTCGCCCAGAAGGCGGCTTCAGAGGAGTGGGACACCGGTCGCACCGACAGCCCTTGTTGGCGCAACGCTGGCGGGAGGACCCTCTCCCCATGACCAGCTTCGTGTTGATTCACGGCGCCTTCTGCCGCAGTTGGATCTGGGACGACACGGCAACGTCCCTGACAGCGAAGGGCCACCGGGTCGAGGTTGTTGACCTGCCTAGCTCAGGATCCGATCACGCCGGTGGGGGCGGGCTGGCGGGCGACGTGCGGACGGTCCAGGAGGTGGTCGACGGCTGCGGTACGGGCGTGATTCTCGTGGGCCACTCCGGCGGCGGGATGGTTCTCGCCGAGTTGGCCGACCATCCTGCGGTCGAGCACAGCGTGTACCTGGCAGCCCTGCGCCCCGCGAAGGGCCAGTCGGTCGCGGATCTGCTTGGTGGCCAGATACCGGAGTGGATAGTGGAGGACCCGGAGGAGGGCCTGGTCCGGGTCAGCGACAACCCGGATGTGGTCCGACAGGCGCTGTGCGCCGATGTCGACGAGAAGCGCTTCCTGCGCGAGGTCTACCCCCGCTATGTCCCGACGTCGTTGCAGCTCCTGGCGGACGCGAGCTCAGCTCCCCTTGCCGGCCACGAGACCACGTATGTCCTCTGCGACCAGGACCAGGCAGTTCCGGTTGCGGCCCAAGCGGCCATGTCCGCCCAGGCCGATCGCGTCGAGCGGCTGCACTCGTCCCACACGCCTCAGCTGAGCATGCCGGAGCGGCTCGCCGAGGTCTTGGATGCCGCGGCCAGGGCTACTGCAGGGCGGGCTACCCCCGCCAGTCCCTGAGCGGCGAAACAGCGCCGGAACAGGCCGGGCTGCCCGACCCCCTGACATAGCCAGCGGTGTCTCAGAGTGGGCCGCTTGGGGACAGGAGGCGGCCTCAGGTACACCCGAGCCAGTGGTCATGCCGGTCGGCTGGAGTTAGGGCAGACCACTCGAGCTCAGGGCTTGCGCCGGCTCAACCAGTACCGAGCCAGTCGACGGATCCCGAAGCCCGCGGGCAAGCAGATGACACCCGCAAGGCCGCATTAGGCAACGACTGACCGAGAGTGCGCGCCAGCATGGGGATGACAAGGACCGTGAAACCCGCCGAGATGAGCGCCACGGGGCCTGGCATCCAATCGGCGTTTCCCCATCCACGCGCTCGAGACGAGCTCAGACCGACGACTGGCCGTCTGCGTCGTCCGGCGTGCTGATGCTCGGACGCTCACCCGGGCCCCTTTTCCCCAGTTGGGCACTGGCCGCCGGACCACTCGATCAGCCGCCTCAGAGCGGGCCGCTAGGGCGATCCGCAGGCTCCCCCCAACGGACGCCCTAGCGGCACCTCGGGCGGTCGCATCCCCGGAGTTGGCCCAATCTGTCACCCTCACCTGCCGCCGCTCAGCCGGCCCAGACCTCGCCGACCCGCGCCGCGACCGCGGCCGCCTGGACCCGCCCCGCCCGGGCCGCGGGCTCCCGCGCGGCGGGGTCGAGGACGTTGCGGCCGATCGCCGCCCGGGCCGCCTGGTCCGGCGAGACGACCGCGACGCGCGACACCATGCCGGTGACCTGGGCGTCGACGCTGGCCAGCGGGCCGACCCCGCGCGGGATGGGGGCGAGCACGACGAGCCGGTCGTAGCCCTGGGCGAGGTCGGCGTTGGCCGCCGAGCGCATCCCGCCGTCGACGTACCGGCGGCCGTCGATGGTGACCGGCGGGTAGACCCCGGGCACCGCGCAACTCGCGGCCACCGCCTGCACCAGCGGGACGCCGGACTCGCGGTCGAAGGTGCGGAACTCGCCCGTGGCGGCGTCCACCGCGGTGATGACGAGCGCCCGCTCGGGCCAGTCGCGGGAGACCAGCCGGGAGCCGATGACGTCGATCCGCTCCTCCTCGCTCGGGGTGAGCCCCGCCTTCTCCGCGGCGATCGCCAGGGTGCCGATCCGCCGGCGGAACTCCACGTCGCGGCCGCGGCTGGCCACCATCGCCCAGCCGTACCGAATCAGGTTCCCGCGGGTCATCCGCGCGACCTTCTCCTGCGTCGGCGGCTCGAGCTGCCGGGCGTACATCGCCTCGAGCGGGGCGCCGCCGGTGAGCTGCGCGCCGACGACCGAGCCGGCCGACGTGCCGACGACGAGGTCGGCCCCGGTGAGGTCGACACCCGCCTCGGCCAGGCCGGCGAGCACGCCGATCTCCCAGGCGATGCCGGTGATGCCGCCCCCGCCGAGCACGAGGGCGGTCCGCTGGTCGCTCATGGGCGACATCCTCACAGAATCCTCGACACAGCCTGTGAGCTGGGCCACCCTGTGGCTCAGGTCACCCGACGAGAGGAAACGAATGACCACCGTGCAGTCCGCCCCGGCACCCACCGCGGCCAGCTGGCCGCCCGGGCTGCCCCGGTCCCTGGACTACCCGAGCGTCCCGGTGGGCTCCGTCCTCCGGGCCGCCGTGCGACGGTGGGGCGACCGGACGGCGTTCGTCGACCACGACGTGCCGCTCACGTTCACCGAGCTCGGGGCCCGCGCGCACGCGGTGGCGGGCTGGCTGGCCGACCACGGCATCGGGCGCGGCGACGTCGTCGCCGTCCACATCCCCAACTGCCGGCAGTACCCGCCGCTCTACTACGGGATCCTGCTGGCCGGAGCCACCTTCTCCCCCACCAACCCGCTGCTGCCCGCCGCCGACCTCGCCGCCCAGCTCGACGACGCCGGCGCGACGGTGGTCGTCACCTGGGACCAGGTGCTGCCCTTCGTCCGGGGCGCCATCGGGCAGACCGGGGTCCGGACGGTCGTCGTCACCGGCGAGGCGCACATCCTCGACTTCGCCGCCCGCATCGACGGCCTCGAGCCCACCGACGTCGACCTCGCCGACCTGCTGGCCGGCGACCCGACCGACCGGCACCTCGACGCCGGCGTCGACGTCGAGCACGACCTCGCGCACCTGGCCTACACCGGCGGCACCACCGGCGTCAGCAAGGGCGTGGAGCTGCCGCACCGCCAGGTCGTCACCAACGTCCTGCAGTCGGGCTGCTGGACCTCCGGGAGCCTCCCCGCCCTCGACGAGGAGGGGGACGTGACGCTGCAGCAGGTGCTCGGCCCCGACGAATGCCCCACCCGCCTGGGCGAGGCCCGGATCATCAACCTGACGCCCTGGTTCCACGCCATGGGGGCGATCGGCTACCTCAACGGCATGGTCATGGGCGGCACGATGACCGTCATCCACATGCGGTTCGATCCGGCGAAGTACGTCGAGGACATGATCAAGCACGAGGTCACCTCCATCGGCGGGGCGCCGCCGGTCTTCGTGGCGCTGCTGCAGGTGCCCGGGTTCGCCGAGGCCGACCTCTCCCACGTCCGCGGGATCAGCAGCGGCGCCGCACCTCTGCCGGTCACGTTGATCGAGCGGATGCAGGCGCTCATGCCGAACGCCACGATCGGCGAGGGCTACGGGCTGACCGAGGTCACGATGATGGCCACCGGCAACCCGTCCTTCCGCTCGGGCACCCGGAAGCCGGGCACCGTCGGCGTGCCGATCTTCGACACCGAGATCAGCATCCGGCCGATCGGCGGCGGCGACCCGCTGCCGGCCGGCGAGCGCGGCGAGGTCTGCATCCGCGGGCCCCAGGTCATGCGGGGCTACGCGCACCGCCCCGAGGCCACGGCCGAGTCGATCGACGCCGACGGCTGGTTCCACTCCGGCGACGTCGGCATCCTCGACGAGGACGGCTACCTCTCGATCGTCGACCGCACCAAGGACATGCTGCTCTACAAGGGCTACAACGTGTTCCCCCGCGAGCTCGAGGAGATCCTGTTCGGCGTCCCGGGCGTCGCCGGCGCCGCGGTCGTCGGCCGGCCCGACGAGGAGGCCGGGGAGCTGCCGGTGGCCTACGTCGTCCGCAAGGACGACGCCACCGGCGCGGCACTGACCGCAGAGTCGGTCATGGCCGCGGTCAACGACAAGGTGACCCCGTACAAGCGGCTGCGCGACGTGCGGTTCATCGATGCGATCCCCGTCTCGGCGGCCGGCAAGGTGCTCAAGCGGGAGCTCGCCGCCCGCGAGCGCGAGGCCGTCGGGGGCTGAGCCGGTGCGTGCCGCCGCACCCCGTTCGGGTGCGGCGGCACGCGGCCGCGCTCTGCGCTCACTATCGTCCGCGGCGTGGAGGAACAGCGGAACGGGCTGGAGACCGAGCACACCGGTGTGCGGATCGCGCACACCGAGCAGTCGCCGGTCCGCCAGGTGTTGCGTCGCGTCGTCATCGCGGCGGTCGTCCTCTTCGTCGTCGTGGTCGTGGTCTACCTGGACCGCGACGGCTACGCCGACAGCCGTGGCGACGAGATCTCGTTCCTCGACGCCGCCTACTACGCGACGGTCAGCCTCTCCACCACCGGCTACGGCGACATCACACCGGTCACCCCGGGCGCGCGGCTGACCAACGTCCTGCTGATCACGCCGCTGCGGATCATGTTCCTGATCGTCCTCATCGGAACGACCCTCGAGGCGCTCACCGCGCGCTCGCGCGAGGAGTTCCGCATCCACCGCTGGAGGTCCCGCGTGCGCCAGCACGTCATCGTGTGCGGCTACGGCACCAAGGGCCGCAGCGCCATCCGCTCCCTGCAGGCCAGCGGCACCCCGCTGGAGAAGATCGTCGTCGTCGATCCGGACCCACGGGCGATCGACGAGGCCAACGCTCTGGGCCTCACCGGCATCGTCGGCGACGCCGGCCGCACCGAGGTGCTGCGGCGGGCCGCCGTGGAGCGCGCCCGGTCGGTCATCGTGGCGGCCAACCGGGACGACTCCTCGGTGCTCATCACCCTCACCGTGCGTCAGCTCAACCCGAGCGTGCCGATCACCACGAGCGTCCGCGAGGAGGAGAACGCCAACCTCCTGCGGCAGTCCGGCGCGGACACCGTCATCACCACCTCGGCGACGTCCGGCCGCCTGCTCGGCCTCTCCACCGACAGCCCCCGCGTGGTCGCCGTCGTCGAGGACCTCGTGACCGGTGGCCAGGGCCTCGACCTGCACCAGCGGACCGCGACCAGGGACGAGGTGGGGCTCGGGCCGCGGCAGCTGCGCGACATCGTGCTCTCGGTGACCCGGGGCGGGCGCACGCTGCGCTTCGACGACCCGCTGATCGGCACCCTGCAGCCCGAGGACGTGCTCGTCGTCGTCAAGGCGCACGAGCCCGGGAAGACGATGCAGCCGCCCACGCAGTAGTTCTGTCGTCCTCCGGACGACACCGCCGCCAGGTGCCGTTCCCCTGCTGCGACGAGCGCGTCCGTCGCGCCTGCGCGACCCTGCAGTCGGGGGGCGATCTATAGGACCCGCACCCACGTGCGGGTCGGCTCGTCGCGGCCGCGGAGCTCCACCTCGCCCGCCGGGTGCCAGTGCCCCCGCTCCTCCGGTGCCGCTGCCAGCACGGTCGGTTCGCTGGCGATCGCGCGGCCCGGGTGGTCCTTGGCCAGGTCGGTGAGCCGCGCCGCCTCGTTCACCGGGTCGCCGATCACGGTGTACTCCAGCCGGCTGGCCGCCCCCACCTGCCCGGCCCACACCCGGCCGCACGCCACGCCCACCCCGACGTCGACCTCCCCGGCGGCGGCGACGGCGTCGCAGATGCGCCGGGCCGCCCGCAGCGCGGCACCCGCCGGGTCGGGGTGGTCGGCCGGGGCGCCGAACACGCAGAGCGCGGCGTCGCCCTCGAACTTGTTCACCAGGCCGCCCTCGCCCTCGATCGTCTCCACGACGATCCCGAAGAAGCGGTTGAGCAGGCCGACCATCTCCTCGGGGCCCGTGCGGCGCACCAGCGCGGTGGAGCCGGCGACGTCCACGAACAGCGCCGCGACGGTGCGCTCCTCCCCGCCCAGCGAGACCCCGGTCGCCAGCGCCCGCTGGGCCACCGTCGTCCCGACGTGCCGGCCGAACAGGTCGCGCAAACGCTCCCGCTCCGCCAGGCCGGCGGCCATGGAGTTGACCCCCTCCTGCAGCAGGCCGATCTCCCCGGCGTCGTCCACCACGACGTCGACGTCGTAGTCCCCCGCCCCCACCCGCTGCACCGCGCGCCGCAGGTCGCGCAGCGGCCGGCCCACGGCGCGGGCGGTGAGCACGGTGGCCAGCGCGCCGACCAGCAGCGCGACCACGACGAGGAAGACGACGGCGGCGCGACCGGGCCCCTCGGGGTTGCTCGGGTCCAGGTACAGCAGGACGACGCCGATCATCGGCACCCCGCTGGTGAGCCCCCAGGTCAGCAGCAACCGGATGCGCACCCCGAGGGTCAGCGCCCCGTCGGGCGGGTGGGCGGCCAGCGCGCGGGCGGTGACGGCGCGGGCGGCCCGGGCGACCAGCAGGTAGGTGACGCCGGCGGTGACCACGCCACCGAGCACGACGGCGACGGCGATCCGGGCGCCGACCCGGGCGTCGGGGAAGGTGACCGCCGCGACCGCCCCCATGAGCACCGCGCCCAGCAGCCAGACGACGGCGGCGACGAGGGCGGTGTCCAGCGGGAGCCGCAGCGCCTGCCGCGCCTCCTCACCCGAGGGCTCGCGGCCGGCCACGAGCCAGCGGTTGGTGGCGCGCTGCCGCCGCAGCCCGGCGACCACCGCCAGCGGCAGGGCGACGGCGAGGTAGCCCGCGGCCGCCCAGAGCACCTCGGCGCGACCACCGCTCCCCCGGCTGCCCTCCACCCCGAGGAGCAGCAGGACCACGGTGCCGACGCCGATCAGGTTGGCGCCGACGACCAGTCCGACGATGACCGGGACGGCGAGGCGGCCGCTGGGCGCCCACTCGGCCATGTCGGTGAGCCGACGGCGCACGTCGTCACCCGCGATGGTCACGACCGGCTCAACGACCGCGGGGCGCGCACGGCACGGCCGCTCACCCGGTCGGGGCGGGGCGGGCGGCCGCGGGCCGCCCCGGCAGCGTGCGCCCGAGCGCCAGCGCGCCGATCCCGGCGAGGACGACGCCGATCAGCGCGACCCGCAGGCTGAACGCATCGGCCAGGATCCCGATCAGCGGCGGGGAGAGCAGGAACCCGATCCGCAGCAGCCAGTTGATCACCATCAGGCCCTGGCCGTGCGGGAGGCCGGGGAGCTCGTCCGCGGCGTGGTAGACGGCGGGGATGAGCGTGGCGACGCCCAGGCCGGCCAGCGCGAAGCCGACCAGCGTGGTGGCCACCGAGGGGACGGCCAGCGCCAGCCCGAGACCCACCGCGGCCATCGCTCCCCCGGCCCGCGCGACCCGGCGCTCCCCGAACCGGTCGACGACGCGGTCGCCGGTCAGCCGACCCACGGTCATCGCCGCCATGAGGGCGACGAAGCCCAGGCCGGCCGTCGCGGCGCCGGCGTCGAGCTCGGTGCGCAGGTAGAGGGCGCTCCACGACGCACCGACGTCCTCGATCAGCGCGCCGCAGGCGGCGAGCAGGCCGAGCACCGCCAGCGCCGGGACCGCGGCCCGACGCCTGGGGCGCGCCAGCGGCACCTGCTCGGCGACCGGCTCGGGCTCGTCCGTGCCGGGGAGGACACCGCGGGAGACGACCAGGGCGGCCGCGCCGAAGACCACGGCGGAGACGCCGAGGTGCACGGTCAAGGGGATGTCGAGCCCGGCCGCCGCGGCGCCGAGCAGCCCGCCGGTGACCGCGCCGATGCTCCAGACGCCGTGCAGCGAGTTGATGATCGAGCGGCCGTAGAGCCGCTGGACCCGGAGGCCGTGCGCGTTCTGCGCGACGTCCACGACCGCGTCCAGAGCGCCGACCACCAGGAAGGCGGCGGCCAGGGCCGGCCAGTTCGGCGCGACCGAGACCGTCCACACGACCACGCCCAGCAGCGCAAGCCCGTAGGAGGCGACCCGACCGGAGCCGAACCGGCGGTTGAGCGCGGCCGAGGACAGCCCGGCCAGCAGTGCGCCCAGCGGCACCGCCGCCAGCGCGGCCCCCAGTGCGGTGCTGCTCAGCTCGAGCTCGGCCTTGACCGCCGGCAGCCGTGGCACGAGCCCGGCGTAGAAGACGGCGTTGAGGAAGAAGCAGGCGGCGACGGCGATGCGGGCGCGGCGCAGTCGCGCGGGCTCGACGGTCGCGGAGGCGGAGGACATGGCGGGGTCGGGGCTCCTGGGCTCAGCCGGCGAACCGGAACAGCGCGGCGCGGATCTGCGCGGCGTCCATCGGGTCGGTGGAGAGGGCGCTGTGCAGGACCAGCCCCTCGACGAGGGCGTCGACCTCCCGGGCGGTCACCGGGTCGAGGTGGCGCTCCAGGCTTCGGCGGCTCCGGGACATCAAGTCCTGGGTCACCGCGCGCAGGTCGGCGTCGCGGGCCGCGGCGACGTAGAGCTCGACGGCGAGCACCAGGTCCCGCTGCGAGCCGAGCAGGTCGCCGGTGAGGTGCTCGACCAGCGCGTCGAGCGCCGCCGCGCGGTCGGGGGCGGCCGCCATCCGGGCGTCGAACCGGGCGGCGACGTCGTCGACGTGCCGCGTGAAGGCAGCGGCGAGCAGCTCCGTGAGCGAGCCGAAGTGGTAGGTCAGCGACCCGAGCGGCACGTCGGCGGCGCGCGCGATCGCCCGGTGCGTGGCCGCCGTGACGCCCCGTGCGGCGATGACGTCGAGGGTCGTGTCGACCAGGCGGTCGCGCCGGCCGGGGTCGTGCCGGCGCGGACGGCGGACCGGCGCCGGACCGGCGCCCACGGGGCGGGCTCGTCCAGCCGGCGGAGAGCTCATAGGAACGAGCGTACAGATGCGCCCCGGGGCGGTGCGCGAGGCGGGGCGCCCGAGCGGGCGCCCCGCCCCGGCGGTCAGGATGCCCCGGTCAGAACGCGGCGAGGACGGCGCCCTCGTAGTTCTGCTCGATGAACTGCCGCACGTCCTCCGAGTGCAGCAGCTCCTCCAGCTCCTGGATGCGCTCGTCGCCCTCGTCGCCGGTGCGCACCACCAGGAGGTTGGCGTTGGGGTTGCCCTCGCCCTCCTCCAGCGCCAGTGCGTCCTCGGCCGGGACCAGGTCGGCCTCGATGGCGTAGTTGCCGTTGATGACCGCGATGTCCACGTCGGCCAGCGACCGGGGCACCTGCGCGGCCTCGACCTCGGAGATCTCGAGGCTCTTCGGGTTCCCCTCGATGTCCAGCGAGGTCGGCGCGGCGTCGCCGGTGTCGGCGAGGGTGATCAGGCCGTTGGCCTCGAGGAGCCGCAGCGCCCGCGCGGCGTTGGTCGGGTCGTTCGGGATCGCCACGGTCGCGCCGTCGGGCAGGTCGGCGAGGTCGGTCAGCGTGCTCGAGTAGATGCCGAGCGGCTCGATGTGCACCGGCTCCAGCGCCTGGAAGTCGTAGCCGGCACTGGCCTCCTGCTCCTCCAGGTACGGGATGGTCTGGAAGTAGTTGGCGTCCAGGGAGCCGTCGTCCAGGGCGACGTTGGGCTGCACGTAGTCGGTGAACTCGACGATCTCCAGGTCCAGGCCGGCGTCCTCGGCGAGGTTCTCGTCGATGTAGCGCAGGATCTCCGCGTGCGGGACCGGGGAAGCGCCGACCCGCAGCGGCTCGTCGGCCGCGGAGAGCTCGGCGTCGCCGCCGCAGGCGGCGAGCAGGGCCGTCATCGCCGAGGCGGCGAGCAGGGCGGGAAAGCGGGTGCGCATGGTGGTGGTTCTCCTCGGGAGTGGGGTGCGACGGCGGCCGGGTGGCCGCCGTGGAGGTCGGGTCAGGCGTGCGCGAGCGAGCGCGCCCAGCGGTCGCCGGCCCACTGGAGGGCCTGGACGATGACCAGCAGGAGGACGACGGTCGCGAGGGTGATGTCGGTGCGGAACTGCTGGTAGCCGAAGCGGATGGCGAAGTCGCCCAGCCCGCCACCACCGACCGCACCGGCCATGGCCGAGTAGCTGATCAGCGCGACGACGGTGATCGTCACGCCGGCGACCAGCGACGGCCGGGCCTCCGGCAGCAGCACGGTGCGGATGACGTCGCGCCGGCGGGCACCCATGGACAGCGCCGCCTCGACCTTGCCCTCCGCGACCTCGCGCAGGCTGGTCTCCACCAGCCGGGCGAGGAACGGGACGGCGCCGATGGTCAGCGGCACGATCGCCGCGGTGGAGCCGATCGTCGTCCCGACGATGCCGCGGGTGACCGGGGCGACGAGGACCAGCAGGATGATGAACGGCAGCGCACGGCCGAGGTTCACGACCAGGCCGACGAGCCGGTGCAGCAGCGGCCGCGGGGCCAGCCCGCCCGGCGCGGTGACGGTGAGCAGCACGCCCAGCGGGACCCCGAGCAGCACGGTGACCAGCGCCGCGACGCCGACCATGTAGAGGGTCTCCCAGGTGGCGTCCAGCAGCTGCGGCCAGATGCGGTTCCAGTCGCTCACCGGGCCACCTCGGCGGTCGCGGCCACGCGCTCGACGAGGACGCCGCCGCCCCGCAGCCGGTGCACGGCGTCGTCGAGGCCCGCCATCCCCCCGCTGACCCGCAGGAGCAGCCGGCCGTAGCGGCCACCGGCGACGGTCTCCACCGATCCGCCGGCGATCTCGACGGCCAGGCCGAGCTCCCCGATCAACGTCCGGAGGACGACGGTCTCCGGGGTCCGGTCGGTGACGGTCACCCGCAGCAGGGCGCCGTCGTGCCCGGCACCGGCGTCCGCGACCGGTGCCGGGAGCAGGGCATCGCCCAGCGGGGAGCCCGGCCGGGTGAGGACGTCGGCCAGCCGGCCGCCGTCGACCACCCGCCCCCGGTCCAGGAGCACGGCGCTGTCGCACACGGCCTTGACGACGGACATCTCGTGCGTGATCAGGAGGACCGTGAGGCCGAGCTCGTCCCGCACCCGGCGCAGCAGCTCCAGGACACCGGTGGTGCTGGCCTGGTCCAGCGCGGACGTGGCCTCGTCGCAGAGCAGCACGTTCGGGCGGACGGCCAGCGCGCGGGCGATCGCCACGCGCTGCTTCTGGCCGCCGGAGAGCTGGGCGGGGCGGGCGTCGGCGCGGTCGCCGAGCCCCACGAGGTCCAGCAGCTCGCCGGCCCGCCGTCTGCGCTCCGTCCGGCCCACGCCCGAGAGCTCCAGCGGGTGCTCCACGTTGCCCGCCGCGGTGCGCGAGTCGAGCAGCTCGAAGTGCTGGAAGACCATCCCGATGGAGCGCCGCGCCTGCCGGACCTGCTCGTCGGGCAGCTCGGTGAGCACCTGCCCGTCGACGGTGACCGAGCCCGACGTGGGCCGCTCCAGCAGGTTGACCAGGCGCACCAGCGTGCTCTTGCCCGAGCCGCTGGGGCCGACGACGCCGGCGAACTCGCCCCGGGCCACGGACAGGCTGACGCCGTCGACGGCGACGACCTCGCCGGCCCGCCCGCGGGCGGGGAAGACCTTGCGGACGTCCTTCAGTTCGATCACGGGATGCGGTCCTCGGGGATTGAGCAGGCACGGGCGGGCGGCGACGCCGGCGACGGCGTGGCGGCCCGCGGTGCGTGGCGGCTGGGGCTGCACGCCCGCCGTCGAGCAGGGCGGGCGTCGCTAGGAGGCGGGAGGCCTCAGCGGCACATGGCTGTGCCGGTGCGGCACAGGTCGACGTGCCGGCGGGCCCACGAGAGCAGCTCGTACCGCATGGTGTTCCTCCATCGGTCCTGGCAGTAGCACCCGCGCCCGCCGATGCGGGGGGTTGCTGCGACGTCGACGAGCCAGGTCTCTCAGCCGCTCCGGATGGTTGCGGGGCCGAGTCTACGGAGCGGATCAGAGGCTTTCCCGTCCGCGACCTGCGACGTCACTCACACAGCAGATCTGCAGCCGGTGGGCGGGCCGGCGCCCGAGCGTGGTCCGCGATCCCGACCACCCCGACCGAGGAGCAGCCATGTCACGCTGCTCAGCCCGCGGGTCGGCCTGGCCGCCTGCGGTACCGGTTCCGGCGGCTCGTCCGGCGCTGCCGGATCGTCGGCGTCGGCGACCACGGCGTCCGGCGAGATCCCCGACGAGACCGCCGGCCCCTACCCGGGCGACGGATCCAACGGGCCCGAGTCCTCGGCGCAGGCCCGGTTCGCCGGGCCGTACGACCCTCCCTGGCGGGACCGGCGGCTCCTAGCATTCGCCCATGACTCGGAAGCCACTGCGGTGTCGGTTCGGTTTCCACTCCTACGTCCAGCGACACCCGGGCAGCGAGCGGCCGTCGGGACCGGACGACAAGATCTGCCGGCGGTGCGGGAAGCGCACCGGCGCCCCGTTCGGAGACGTACCGGGCGCCGTCCTCGGCGGTGGCGGTGTGGGTGGCTTCTGATCAGGCGCCTCGGACCCGTGGCCGCGTCACCGCCGGATGAGACCTCGCGCCCGATCCGGCCTGCATGGGCCCGATCGTCACGCAGGCCCCTCGATCCGGCTACGTGCGGCCGGCTGCACCCGAGTGGTCGTTGCGCCGCCCCGGAGCCGCCGTCTCACCGAGCGTCTCCGCGCCTCTCCGTGACGGTGAGGACCACGCGGACGGGCGGTGGTGCGTGGTAGGAGGCCTGTCACCGCCTCCGGGCCCGTGCCAGGCTGCCGCCTCGGGACCGGCTTCGCACCGGAGGAGGGCACCATGGCTGTTCCGGGTGGTCAGGAGCAGGCAACGGGCCGTGCGGTGGTGGTCGGCGGCAGCATGGCGGGGTTGCTGGCCGCGCGTGTGCTCGCCGACCATTTCGAGGACGTCGTCGTGGTGGACCGGGACACCCTGCCCGACGGGACCCAGCACCGGCGCGGCGTGCCGCAGGATCACCAGTTCCACGTCATGCTCGCTCGGGGCCTGCGGCTCATCGACGGCCTGCTCCCGGGATACGTCACCGAGCTGCGGGCGGCCGGCGCCGTGCAGATGCGCGTCCCCAGCGACATCCTGATCCTGACGCCGGCGGGGTGGCTGGACCGGGGGGCGCCCGGCTGGGAGGTGGTCTCGGCCAGCCGTCCGGTGTTCGAGACGACGGTGCGCCGCCGGGTCAGGCAGCTGCCCGGGGTCGACGTCCTGGACGGCCACGAGGTCACCGGTGTGCGTCCCGCTCGGGACGGCAGCGGTGTCACCGGCGTCAGGGTGCGTCCGGTGAGCGGGGCCGGATCCCCGTTCGAACTCCCGGCCGACGTGGTGGTCGATGCCGCCGGGCGGGGCTCTCGAGCCGTGGCCTGGTTGCGGGAGCTGGGTCATCCCTCCCCACCGGTGACCGAGGTGGACCCGAAGATCGCCTACGCCACCCGGGTCTTCCGGATGCCGGACGGCTTCAGCGCTGATTGGAAGGCGGTGATGCTCTCCTCCAAGCCGCCGTCGATCCCACGCACGGGCTACCTGTTCCCGATCGAGGACGGGCAGTGGATGGTCTGCCTGATGGGCGCGGCCGGCCAGCACCCGCCGACGGACGAGGACGGCTGGAGGGCGTTCGCCCGCAGCCTGCGCCACCCGGTGATCGCGGATGCCGTCGCCGACGCAGAGCCGGTGTCGCCGATCCGGGCCCACCGCGGCACCACCAACCGGCTGCTGCGCTTCGAGAAGATGGCCCGCTGGCCGGAAGGACTGATCGTCCTCGGAGACGCCGCCTGCGCGTTCAACCCGATCTACGGGCAGGGGATGAGCGTGGCCGCGGTCGCCGCCGACACCCTCGGCAGCCGCCTGCGGCAGCACCGGCGAGATCACCGCGCCGACGACCGAGCCGGCCTCGCGGCCGCAACGCAGCGGGCGCTGGCGCGCGCGATGGCGGCTCCCTGGATGCTCTCCACCGGGGAGGACCTGCGGTTCCCGACGACCACCGGCGCCCACGCCGGCGCCGCGATGCGCGCGCAGCACCGCTACCTGGACCGCGTGGTGGCCGCCGCGACCCACGACCCGGCGGTGGCCGATGTCTACGTCCGACTGCTGGGCATGCTGGCGGCACCGACCGCCGTCTTCAGCCCGCGAGTCCTGGCCGCAGCGGCCCGCGCCGGCGCCCCTCCGGACCACGACCACCGCGCGGTCATCCCGCCTCCTTGGCGGGCGGCCGAGTCCACATCCGCCGCGACCGGGCCCACGTCGGCTCACGCCCGGCACTGAGCGAGGACGCTCCCGTGACGACGCTGACGCGGTTGGCCGAGGTCGGGCGCTCCGAGATCGCCGTCGCCGGCGTCCCCACGTCGTTCCTGCACGCCGGCCAGGCCGATGCCGACGAGGCCGTGGTGTTCCTCCACGGCAACCCCGGCCCCGCCGAGGACTGGCGCCGGCTGGTGTCCCGCACCGGCGCCTTCGCACGGGCGGTGGCTCCGGACATGCCGGGTTTCGGCGAGTCCGACAAGCCGGACCGGTTCGTCTACACCGTGGACGGCTACGCCCGGCACCTGCAGGTGTTCCTCGACGAGCTCGGCATCCGCCGGGTGCACCTGGTCCTCCACGACTTCGGTGGCCCCTGGGGCCTGACCTGGGCGGCCGACCACCAGGAGCAGTGCGCCAGCCTGACACTGGTGGACATCGGCGTGATGCGCGACTACTCGTGGCACTCGTTGGCGCGGATCTGGCGCACGACCGGGCTCGGCGAAGCCTTCATGGCCACGACCACCCTCCCCGCCATCAAGGCACACCTCCGCCGGGGCAATCCGCGCGGGATGCCGCTGGACGCGGTAGAGCGCATCTACCGCGCCTCCCGGGACAGGGCTGCCTGCCGGGCCGTGCTCCGGCTCTACCGCGCGACCGACCTCGCTGCGGTGTCCGAGGACCTCCACCGGAGGCTGCGGGGGTTCGACCGCCCGGTCCTGGTCCTCTGGGGTGCCCGGGACCCGTACACACCTGTCCGCTGGGCCGAACGGCAGCGGGAGACCTTCCCACGGGCGCAGGTCGTCGTGCTGGACGACAGCGGGCACTGGCCGATGCTCGACAACCCCGTCGCCGTGGAGCAACTGGTCACGGAGTTCTTGACCGGCGCGACCGCACCCGGACGCGCGGAGGGCCCGGTCAGCTGACCGGGCCCTCCGTGGTGCAACAGGGGTGGTGGTGTGGTGGGGTCTTCGTAGATCGGCGAACCGCGAGGTCGGGGCATCCGTTTCTACGAACGACCCGAGCGGTTTGCACCCTTCGGCCTTGAAATCAGCACCCGTGCAGGTCAGGCAGTGTGCCCCTGGCCCGACTGCGGCCATGTCCGGTAGCGCGGACCTCTCCCGAAGAGGCAGGAGGACTGACGCTGTGTCCCTACGCCGTCGCCCGACTCTTGCCGACCTTCGTCGCCGGACTCACTAGCCGGGCGCGATCCTCACCGTACTTCCGCGGCGACTGCTGGACTGTCACGTTGCGCTTGCCCTCGATCGTGGTGATACGGACGATCGGTTTGCGAGCTTTCATGCTCTTGAAGATGCGCACGTCATCCCCTCCTAGTTGCCCTCAACCGAGCTACCCGGTGTTCTACCCCGGACTGCTGACAACCTCGCAGCAAGGAGGAGCAGCAGCGTAGCTGCTGATGTGCTCCATGCCCCGAGACACCACAGCAAGTTGAAGTAGGGCTCGTGCAGCTGCCCGACAACACTGCCCGCCGCTGCGGTCAACAGCAACGCGCAACCTAGAACAACCGCTCGGAGGGGAAAGAGGAGCCGGGCTTCGAGGATGTTCTCACCGGAGCGCGAGAGGAGTGCCAACACGATCGCCGGCGCCGCTAGCAGCAGGGCCGCGGCTCCGTCGCCCGCATCCCGCAGCGCCTCGGGCGCGCCAGGGAGTACCTGCTCAAGAACGAAGATGACGGCGGAGAAGAGTGAAACCAGGAGGGCGGTAGCCCGCAGACCAGGGAACGGCACCGCGAGCTGAAGGCGTGCCCGCGGCTCAAGCGGCGGCTGGTCCGGGTAAGACCCGTGGACGTGAGCAACGGGGTCCACTGTGAGGTCCTGCCCGGCAGGGGCGCCTCCCGCCTCCCGCGGCGGAAGCTCAAGTCCGGTGGAGGTCAACCCCGGCGGGGCGTGTACCTCCAGGTGGTACGACGCCGCCCACGAAGCCCCGTGAGCCTCAAGCGAGTACTCCGCGCTACTGAACCCGAAGGCGGTCAACACCCTGTTCAGCCACGTGGTGTTCGCCTCTGGGACCGATCGCCAGTGAAATGAGTACTTGAGGATCTGACGCGTCCCCACGTCGTTGGCTGGAAGAAGCACCAGCATCAGGAAGTTGTCGGCCAGGTCTCGGACGAGGTCCCCTACCGCCGCTGGGACGGCTTGGGGATCGAAGACTTGCACACCGTCAACCTGCCCGGTGCTCAGGAGGTCCTCGGCCTGAAGGGCGGCTGCCGCTGGCGCTCCCTGCGCAATCTCGGCCAAGCTCTTCACCAGCTGCCCGGGCAAGGGATCCGTGACCTGGCTCAAGGCATGGCAGAGCGCTGCCCACGCGACTTCACCGTTCTGGGCTGTGTTGGCAACCGGCAAGGATGCACCGCCGCTGTCACTGACATCCAGCGAGCGCATGACGGCCTTGCTGATCATGGCGATCGGCACGAGTACTTGCCCTTTGACGAACTCGATCGAGGGCAGCACCCGTTCGCTGGCCTCAGCCGCCAACCCAGGCTCCGGCGGCGGAGTGCAGTCAAGAGAGACCCTGCGCCGCCCCCGCTCCCCCTCCAGGAGGCGGAGGCTGTCCACCTTCCGATGGCACCAGGTCTGCGATGCCCAGATGGCATCAGCAGCCGCGCGCCCCAGTTGAGGATCCGGCCGGGGACTTCCTGCTGCTGTCACCGCCGTGCCAGCGGCATCAGCCGACGACCATGTCCAGCAGAACCTCAACTTGCTATCTCCCCGTCCCGTTGCGTTCCGCGCTGCCCTTGCCCCACGGCGCAGCGCGCTTGCGAGATGCAGCGGCACCGGCACGGGATGGCCACAACCCATCGATCTTGATCACGATAAGGGGCTCCAGTGACAGCCCGGTGAGATCACCGGTAAGGGGGCGGTTCGGTCTCCTCAACCGAGTTCGGGCGCCACTCGCTGCTGTTCAACGGGTTGCCGGCCCTTGCTCCTGAAGCCAGCGGGCGCGCACGGTAGCCAACGGCACGCGGCCGGTGGGGCGGTCGACCGCCCAGAAGTCCCAGCCGTTGGCCGCGAGGCCGCCCTTCGCTTCGCTGGCCGCCTTACTGGGACTGGAATGGGGCCTGCCGTTGTACTCAAGGGCGCCGTCGGCACGTAGCAGAGCCGTAGCGGGAAAGACGCCGTTCGTCGAGGTAAGCGTCTCCCCCTGGCTGAGCAGGCCGGAATCGAGCAACTGCTTGACGGTGATTCCGTAGAAGCGGCTGCTGCGGGTCTTCGCCGCCGGCCGGACGGCCGACTGGTCATCGGGGGTCTCGGTGTCGTAGCCGAGGAGGCGCAGCACGGCGCCGGATCGGGGGAACGACGCCCTCCAACGCCACGCGTTCATAGGGTGGCAGCGTCTCGTCGCTGGGCCGGTTGCCGTTGTGCAGGCGGGTGTTGGCCGCCGCGTCGAGCAGGTCGTACAGCCGGCCCTCCAACCACCCGACGTGGGCGCTGTTGAACCTGAACGTGGTGTCGCGCCGGATGAGGAGCGCCCGGCACCAGTGGTCCCTCGCCTTCAGGTGCTGGCCCAGGCGTGTTCGTACGCCTGCCGGTGCCTTGCCGACGTAGGAACCCCAGGTGCCGTCGGAGTCATGTCGGTCGAGCAGGACGTAGGTTCCCGGCACGTCCCAGCTGGCGGTCAACGCGGCAACGGCTCCGCGGTCGACGACGGCCATCGCCAGCGCGGCCGTGGAGTCGTAGATCAGCGCGGGAGCGGCGGGGGCGTCCGGCAGCAGGACTGACAGCGGTAGCTGGTCGGCGGCACCAGGACTTGGCGCGGCCGCGGTCATCGGTCCTGCACCGGCTGAGCCGCGGCGGTGTGTAGATCGTCGAGGGCCGGGACTGCGG
Source organism: Blastococcus sp. SYSU DS0669 (assembly GCF_054050895.1). Lineage (NCBI taxonomy): Bacteria > Bacillati > Actinomycetota > Actinomycetes > Geodermatophilales > Geodermatophilaceae > Blastococcus > Blastococcus sp. SYSU DS0669. The sequence goes on from NZ_JBJHAE010000002.1 coordinate 329,457, forward strand.
CGTCCCACAGCTCGCGGAAGCTCGTCAGGATCTCCCGGGTGAGCGCGTCCGGGTCCAGCGGTGCGCCGCTCGCAGGCTGCACGTAGCGCCAGAACGGGAACGTCCGACCCGAGGACCCCTTGAGCTGTGCCCGCACCGGCCGCATGGCCTCGCTGAGCTGCCGTCGGCGTTCCTCGTCGGCCGCGTCTGCGGGGAGACGCACGGCGACGTACGGCCATTCGTTCGGTCCCGGTGTGAGCAGGCGGGCACGCTCCCACTGGATGGCGACGCTGACGTCCGCGGTCCCGTTGTGCTGCCAGGCCAAGCGGCGCAGTCCCGCCCTGGGCCAGGAGCCGGAGTCCAGGTCGTTGGTCTCCAGCTCGGCATCGAACTCCTCTGCCAGCTCTTCCAGCTGCGCAGCGACACCGACGAGGTGCTTGTCCAGCAGCTGGCGACCTTCAGCGCGCAGGGCAGCCCAGGTCTCGATGTCGTGCCGGTGGTCGAGGTAGAACCACGCCTTCGCGTCGGCATCTTCCCGGGTGGGGACGATCGGGTCAGACACGGTGGTAGGCCTCCAGGGTGGTGATGTAGTCGTGGACGCCGGGTGCCGCCCCGGTCATCGAGTTGACGGCCGCGCGGGCGAGGTCGGCGACCTGCTCCCAGGTGAGCGCTCGCCACTGGCCGCGGCTATCCACGGCGGTGGTCGGCAACCGTCGGCCTCGGGTGAGAAAGACGAAGCAGGGGGCCGGCTCGTTCCGCCAGTGCGCGTACAGGCGGTCCAGCTGTCGGTCTTGTTCGACCGCGAAGGTCTTGGCCTCCACCACGATCGTCCAGTCGCTGCCGTAGACGACGAGGTCGGCGCGAGTTTCCACCCGCTGTTCCTCCAGCACCACCCGCACGCCGGCGTCCGTACCGGAGCCGTCGATCCCGAGGTGGTCAAGCAGTCTGTCCAGCGCAGCTGGGCCCAGGCCGTGGTGTCCGTCCGGGCGCAGCAGCCACGCCAGCCCCGCGGTCATGGCGAGTTCTCGGTACTGCTGATCGAGGGCCGCGAGCAGCGTCCGCGGACCGCCCCGCCAGCGGCCGGTTTGCACGAGGTTCCGCTGCGTGTCCCGCAGCCGGTCCAGGCTGCTCGTCCAGTGCGTCACCGCGCTGGCGCCCTTGGCGTCCTCGGCGGCGACGATGGCCTCCCACGCCATGGTCAGCGTCGCGTGGAGCGGCTCCCAGGCGTGCACATCATCGAGGGCGTCTTGGCCGGGCCCGGTCACGTGTGCTGCTCCCTGCGACATGGTCAACTGCTCACTCCTGCTCGATGGATCAGTGACCCCGCCGTCACGCGACCGTGACGTCCGGAAGAGCACGTTCCCTCACCTGATGAAGAACGGTCACGATGCCGTCGACCTCGTCCTCGGTGAAGATCGAGTCCGGGCCGTGCGGTGCGCTGTCGGTGAACGGTGATTCGTAGAGGCGGCCGATGTCCATGACCCCGTTGGCGGTCAGGTGCTCGACGATGAGCTGGACGAACCGGATCTGGTCGGCCGAGTACGCGCCGTCGGACAGGTAGCGGTCGAACGCGGTGGTCGCGGCCTCGCGGTCGAGGCCGACCAGGGAGCGGATGAACAACCCGAGTCCGTGGGACTCCTCGCGGGCGCGGGCGATGTCGGCCTCGCTACCGGCGCCGGACTCCACCAGCATCGCCTCCAGCGACGCCAGATCCTCCGGCGTGAGCTGGAGGTTGCGGCGCAGCCGCTGCAGGGCCAGGTGGTCCTCGTGGTCGCGCAGGTAGGCGCGGGCCTTCGCGCGGAACCGTTCCCAGTTCGTTCCGGGGGTGACGCCGGGCAGTTCGATGACGCTGCTCTCGCCGAGCTCGTCGGCGAAGTTCGAGTAGACGACGGCGCGCCGGGACTTCTCCACGAACCGCACGAGCGCACGGATTCGGCGCCGGGCGAGCTCGAGCATCGGGAGGGTGACGTCGACCCACCACTCGTCGCCGGACAGCTCCTCGAGCAGCTGCTCCTGCGCCTTGACCGAGGGAATCGCGGTCTGGCCAAGCAGCGCGGCGGTGATGTCCTGCACCTGCGTACGCAGCCGCTCGAACAGGACGGCATCGCCGTCGAGCCGCGCCAGCTGTAGCCGCAGCAGGATCAGGTCGAAGCGCTTGGCATCCTCGTCGTCGTCCCGCTTGGTTGAGGGCAGGCCAGCGAGGTGGTGCGCGATGTCGCCGGCCTTCTCCTGGGTCAACTGGTGCCAGGCGTCCCAGTCGGAGTACGTCTCCACCCATTGCCGAGCCGGGCGGACCAGGAAGTTGTCGACGTTCATGCCGACCACCACCTCGTGCAGCGCCCAGGCCACGTCGACGCGCAGGCCGCGCTCGCTGACCTCGCCATGGCCGACCTCCGGCTGGTGGCCGGCGCCGGTGCTAGCGCCGGCCTGGTCCAGTGCAGTGAGCAGCCCCAGTCGGGCTTCGAACAGCCGCTCGGCGAGCGACTTCTGCAGCGACCCGCCGGAGTCGGGCAGGTTCTGGCTGAAGAACTCGAGGTTGCCGCAGAAGTCGAAGACGTAGAAGTTCTTCTTGTCCTCTCCCGGTCCGTAGAGGTCGGAACACAGCCGGGTGCCGCGGCCGATCATCTGCCAGAACTTGCTCTTGGCGCGGATGAGCTTGAAGAAGACGAGGTTGACGACCTCGGGGACGTCGATGCCGGTGTCGAGCATGTCGACGGAGATGGCGATGTGCGGCGCCTTGTCCTTGCTCGAGAAGTCGTCGATGAGGTTCTGGGCGTAGGTCACCGAGTGGGTGATGACGCGGGCGAAGTGGCCGGCGTACTCGGGGTAGTTGGCATCGAAGCGCTTCTGAATGAAGTCAGCGTGGGCCTGGTTCTTGGCGAAGATGATGGTCTTGCCGAGCCGGTCGCCACCGGCGACCTTGTGGCCGTCCTTCATGAGAGTGGCGAGGACCTTGTCGACGGTGTCGGCGTTGAAGAGGAACTTGTTGAGCTCCTCGGCCGTGACGGCGTCGGGGACGTCGCCGTCCTCGCTCCACTCGATGGAGTCCCAGTCGTCCTTCTCCTGCTCGCTGAGCTCGTTGTAGCGGATGCCCTCGCGGAGGAACTTGGTGGGCACCGACACCGCCACGGGGGGCACGAGATACCCCTCGGCGACTGCCTCGTCGAGGCTGTAGGCGTCGGTGGGCACGCCGTCTTCAAGGTTGAACAGCGTGTAGGTGTTGCGGTCGACCTCGTCCTTCGGCGTGGCGGTCAGGCCGACCAGCAGGGAGTCGAACCAGGAGAAGATCGCGCGGTACTTCTGGTAGACCGACCGGTGGGCCTCGTCGATCACGATGAGATCGAAGTAGCCGGGGCCGAACAGCCGGCGGCCGTCGTCGGTCTCGTTGATCAGGTTCATCATCGTCGGGTATGTCGAGACGTACACCCGGCCGTCGGCGACCTTCTCGGTGACCAAGTTGACCGTGGTCGCGTTCGGCAGGTGGGTCTTGAACGCCCCGACGGCTTGGTTGACCAGGGCGGTGCGGTCGGCGAGGAACAGCGCTCGCTTGACCCAGCCCGCCTTCATGAGCTGGTCGACCAGCGCGATGACCGTTCGGGTCTTGCCGGACCCGGTGGCCATCACGAGCAGCGCGGCCCGTTGCTTGGCGGTGAACGTCTCCCCCACTGTCCGGATCGCGCGCTGTTGGTAGTGCCGGCCGACGATCGCCTTGTCGATGCCCGCCTCAGCGAGCGGAAGGCGGCCGGTGCGGCGCTGCACCATCAGCTCAAGCTCGTCGGCGGTGAAGAAGCCCTCGACCCGCCGCGGCGGATAGCCGGCGGCGTCGTCCCACAGCCAGGTCTGGTAGCCGTTGGTGTAGAAGACCACCGGCCGGCGGCCGGTCATCTGCTGCAGGCAGTCGGCGTACAGCTTGGCCTGCTGCTGGCCCACGGCAGGCTCGACGGTGGTCTTCTTCCCCTCCACCACCGCCAGCGGAAGCCCGTCGCTGCCCCACAGCACGTAGTCGACGAAGCCCTTGCCCTCGGCGTTGGGCATGCCAGTGACCTCGAACTCGCGGTCCCGGACATCGGTGAGCTGCCAGCCGGCCTCGCGGAGAAGCTCGTCGATGATGAGGTCGCGGGTCTGGGCCTCGGAGTAGTCGTGCGTGTCGGTCAGCGCGTTCGCGGCCTGCGCAGCCTTGATCTGCTGCCGCAACTCCTTGATCTCGGCGTCCTTCGCCGCCGCGAGATCATCTCGCTGTTTGAGCGCTCGGGCATTGGCCTCGTCCTGCTGGCGGAACTTCTCCGCGAGCTTGACCACGTCCGCCCGACTCAGCGGCGCCTGACTGCCGGCGAGCTTCGGGTCGAACACGGCCCCAGTGGGAACCGCCGCCGGGTTGGAGGAGTAGCGGAAGGCTGTCCACACCACCACGTGGTGCAACTCTCGCAGCACATCCACCGCGGCTCGGGCCGGGATGGGCTGGACGTCGTGGACTGCGCGGTTGCCGAGCTTGCGGATCAGGTTCAGCTTCTGCCCGATGCCGACGCCGACGCGCCGCTGGAACCCCGGCTCGTTGATGCGGGCCGATAGGTCGTCCTTGTACGGAATGGCCAGCCCGTCGATGTCGTAGATCAGCCCGACGAGTTGCTCCGCCGCACGGCGGGCATAGAAACACGCCGACCGCGAGTCAGACGAAAGGTACGACTCGGCACGGGCGCAGTCACCGTGGATCTGCGGCCATTCCGTCGCGATGAGATCGAAGTTAGATCTCATAGGCCACCCCGGAACGCTCGGGACAGCAGTGATGAAGAGAGTTCGTCAATACTGGTCTGCCCATGCTGAACAGCGACTTGCTCGGCGTGGATCTGCGCGACACATGCTGCGAACTCGCGCTGAAGATCGATCGGCGGCACGGGAATCGGCAGGTCCGCACAACGCTTCAGGTTGAGGTTGGCGATGTTGGTGGTTTGAGTCGAGAAGCTCCTTGCCACTTCTTGAATCTTGCGGGAAGTGAACCAGTGAAACAAGTAGTGGGGATCAAGTTGCCCTCTACTCCGCAGAGCTGTGACGAATCCGCCGATCGCGGCAGGCTTCGGCAGGCTCTCAACAAAGCAGGCCTTGCCGACCAGATTCCAACTGTTTGCGCTAGAGATGAGCGTATCTCCCTGGCTCAGGTACTGCTCCTGACGCTTGACCAGTCTCGCAGGGATGTGAATCTCATCGGATCGATCCAGTCGCTTCTGCACATTCTTCGTCCGCATCACGGCAACAGCTCCGGGACCCTCTTCGACCTTGTCGTCGGGCTTGAAGGTGACCCCACGGATGAAGGTTGCCACGTGACCAAGCGGCGACGGCTCGTAGGACTGAGCAAACATGCTGTGAAAGAGAGACTGGGGTAGAGCGTCGAGATGGGCGAGTTGCTGACGACGCTTTGCGCGGAGGTCGTCAACCTGGTCCAGGATTGCCGCGATACGGCGCTGCTCTTCCATCGATGGCACCGGTATCTCGACACGTGCGACGGTCGTCTTGGAGATCTCCTTGAACGTCGCGCCATTGCCGAGGGACTGCAGGTATGTTTTTTTGAAGCACAGCCAGTGATAGAGGTACTTCGCGTCCAGAACTTCAGCCTTCGGGATCAGACTCTTGAAGCCCTGGTTCGTCGCCATTGGTGCTCTGTTGATGGCAACGTGACCGATGGGAGCGCGAGAACTGAGGAGCACTGAGCCCACGGGCAGCACCTTCGCAGAACAGCTAGCGAGCCCTGCCGCAGTGAGCTTGCGCGGCGTCGTCTCGATGTAAGCGCCACTGAGCTCACTCAGGTCGGCCGGAGTCGCCCAAGCGACGTCACCGCCCCAGAAGTCAGGGATGGAACTCTTCGGCGTTGCCCCCGACACAATCTCGCAACACTCGCCAAGCGCAAGCATCTTCACGACAGCATAGCCTTTAGTTCTGCAAGCCCCTGGCGAATCTCAGCATCGAGCTTCTCGAGACCTTCGATGATGTCCAGCGGAGGTTGGTACTCGACCTCGTCGTGGACAAGTTCTCTGTATCGACTCAGCGAGAGGTCATACTCCTGAGCAACGATGTCGGACTTGGGCACGCAGAAGCTTTGCTCGGTGCGCTCGCGCTTCAGTTCATCGCCATCGCGCTCCGCCCAGCGTGCGAGCACGTCTGGAAGGTCATCGGGGCCGCCAGGAATGCGCTTGTCGTCGAGGCTGAAGCCGTCGGCCTGGACATCGTAAAACCAGACGTTCTCAGTACCGCCGCTGTTGGTCTTGGTGAAGAGCAGAATCGCTGTGGACACGCCCGCGTACGGCCTGAATGCCCCGGACGGGAGCTTCACCACGGCGTCGAGCTTTTGGTCCTCGACTAGGACCCGGCGAAGGGTCTTGTGTGCTGTCGATGACCCGAAGAGCACTCCGTCGGGGACGATGACCGCTGCCTGCCCGCCAGGCTTGAGCAACCGCAGGAACAGCGCGAGGAACAGCAACTCCGTCTTCTTTGTCTTGACGACCCGCTGCAGGTCCTTCGACGTCGACTCGTAGTCAAGGCTGCCGGCGAATGGCGGATTCGCGAGAATCAGGGAGTAGAGGCCCTCCTCGCCCGCCGCGCCCTCGGATAGCGAGTCGCGGTAGCGGATGTCTGGCTGCTCGACCCCGTGCAAGAGCATGTTCATGCTGCCGATGCGGAGCATGGTGGAGTCGAAGTCGTACCCGTGGAACATGCTGCGGTGGTAGTGCTGCCGCTGCTGCGCGTCGGTCATGACCGTGGGGTGCTCGCGGCGGACGTACTCGGAGGCAGCGACGAGGAAGCCGGCGGTACCGCACGCCGGGTCGCAGATCTCATCCGACGGTTGGGGAGCGGTCATCGCGACCATGAGCTGGATGATGTGCCGCGGAGTCCGAAACTGGCCGTTCTGACCGGCGCTGGCGATCTTGCTGAGCATGTACTCGTAGAGGTCGCCGTTGGTGTCGCGGTCCTGCATGGGGACGTCATCAAGCATGTCGACGACGCGGGAGAGCAGTGCCGGTGTCGGGATGGTGAACCGGGCGTCCTTCATGTGCTCCGAGTAGGTGGACCCGTCCCCGCCCAGTTGACGCAGGAACGGGAATACGCCCTCGCCGATCACCTGGTGCATGACGCCGGGTTCGAAGTCCTTGAACCGGGACCAGCGCAGGTCCGCCTCGCCGGGCTGGTAGATCGGGTCCTCGATCGGCTTGCTGGTGCGGTTGGCCTTCCGCTCCTTCAGCGTCTGGAGGTCGTCGAGCCGACGGATGAACAGCAGGTAGGTGATCTGCTCGATGACCTCAAGGGGGTTGGAGATGCCTCCTGACCAGAAGGCGTCCCACACTCTGTCGATCTTGCTCTTGAGCTCGCCGGTGATCACGCCGACACCCCCCTCTGCGGCTCTCCCGGCTGCACCGAGTCGCGGAACTGGTCTGCTGCCGTGAACAGCACGTCCTCGGACTTCAGCGGTCCGTACTTCTTCGCGCGCGACAGCACGTGCAACTCCCTCGGTCAGGTTCAAGCACAGGCACGGTAGCCCGACGGCCGCCACACAGTGGACAACCGGACACGGTCGGTCACGCCAGCGAGGATTCACCTCCTTTCGGCGTCGGCATGACCTGGGCACATGTCCTGTGCCCAGACGTCAGTGAGTCCGGAGACCTGTTGGCCGCGGGCGGCTACGCCGTCGGGATCACCTCCTTCGATGACGGCTGCCAGCCGCCGGCGACCCGGCGTCCGTTGATCTCTGTGTAGTTGTCAGACTGCGATCCGGCGGCACCACGAGACGCCGTCGCCGGCACGGTCACGGGGCGCTTTCCTTCGTCAATCGGGCTGCCCGGTCGAATGCCCGGACGGATTCAGCCGGCACAGCTGAGGGCGCGGATCGTCCGCCGCGGCCCATTGGGTCGCCAGCAACCGGAGGTGCCGGCATGTCCGTGCTCCCCTTCCCGTCCATCGACAACGGCCACGAGCCGTGGCCGGCAGCCCGCGTCGTCACCGCCTCGGACCAGGCTGTGCTCACCCGGGCAGCGACGCTGGTGGGCATCCCCATCCGGCTGCTCCTCTACCGCTGCGCTGGGGTCCCGGCCCCGCGCAGCTCGCGGTCCTCCGCGTCACCGCGGAACTGCTCCTTTCGCGGCTGGAGGAGTCGACCGGTGCGTGCTCCGACTGCGCCGGCTCCGACCGGGCGATGGACTGCGCCCGTGAGCTCGGGAAGCTGGAGGCGCGGCTGGACGCACTCGCCCGTGACGCGGAGCTGGTGCTGGGCTGGATGGCGCCTCCGACGGAGCGGTGACCGGGGCCTTGCGCCCTGGGAAGCCGCGCGGATGGGTGATGCGCACGGGCCTCGGCCCGTTCGCATCACCCGCACCGCCGGTGCCGGGAACGCCGATCGGCACGGAGAAGCCGATGACCCACAACTCACACACCCAGGGCGCCAGCACGCCCGAACCGCTGCGCGACTACCGGCTGAGGAAGCTCCTGGTTCGCCGGCAGGCGCTCGCCGACGCCGCCGTCGAGCACCTCTGCCACGACGTGCCCGGCGCGGACCTTCTCTGGGAGAGCCTCCACCGCGTCGAGGAACGGCTGCGGCAGGAGTACCCCGGCGTCTGGGCCCAGTCGAACGCCGGATGGGTGACGGCCGACGCCGCCCGGCTGCACACCGCCGGCCGGCCGCCATCGAAGTCCTGCCGGCTCTGTCGGCAGTTGGCACGTATCCGACGTCGAGGTCCGCCCGGCGTCCTGAACCACACCGTGGCCCCGCCCGCAAGGGCGGGGCCACACCCATGTCCCGGGTCGGTGGGTCGGCGGTCCACGCAAGCAGCGTCAGCCAAGCGCCCTCCCCGCGGTCGGATCAACCTCATTGCCGATCCGACCCATCGCCGGACCCGTACCGGCCATGACCGCTACCGCCAACGGCCCCGGCCTTCGGCTCGACGACCCCGCTGAACTCGACCGCTTTCTCGCCGACTACGCCCCGACCGGCGTGGCCGCCGAGCGTTGGGCTGCCCTCGCGCCTGACGCCATCGCCGTGGTCAAGAAGGCCGGGCCGCTCACCCGAACCCGCGTCGAGAAGGACATCCAGGCGCTCGGTGCGGTCGCCGGCCGACTGGCCGAGCGCAACCGAGACCTGTCGCTGAACGAAACCCTGGCCGACACGACGCTGCTCGACTTCGACCTCGCGCTGGCGCGGGGCGGCGCGTCGGACAAGACCCGGGAGAACCGCCGCGGCATCCTGCGCCGGTTGCAGGCGGCCCACCATGACGTGCCGTGGCGGCAGGCCCGGCGCACGGACGGCGAGCGGGTCGACGCCCTGCCTTCACCATCGCTCGCCGGCGAGATCGACCACCTCCTGGCCGTCGCCGCGAGAGACCGCGGCGCCGACGCGGCGGCCTTCGTCGCCGCGGTGGAGACAGCCCGCCGCGCTCGCCGCGGGGACGGCGAGGCGGGCGACGCCGACCCGACCGCCTGGCGGCGGGCCCGGGCGTTCGCGGAGCGCCACGGACTCGGACTCACCCAGCGGGTGCTCGCCGCGGCGGTCACTCACGAGGTGCTGCTGACCGTGCAGCCACTGGCGGTGCTCATCGCCGCAGCGGGGCTGACCCGGCGTGACCTCGACCTCGGCCTTACCCACGCCGCAGCACTGCCGGACCAGCCGTCCGACCGGCACAGGGCGGTGCTGCGCGGCGCCTGACGACTGCCAGTCGCGGTGATTGCCGTGCCGAGCGGCCCCCGCACGGTCCCGGCTCGAGCTGCCCGGAGAGGCCGGGCAGCCGGACCGGGGAGCCGACCTTGACGAGCAACTCCACCCGACCGCGCAAGCCCAGCAAGGCGGCGATGGCCCGCCAGCTGGCACAGGTGCAGGCCCAGCAGGAGCAGCAGCGCGACCTGCCGCCGAAGCTGGCGCAGCTGATCGACGACTACGTCGGCGCCAGCTTCACGGTCGTGCAGATGGCCGCCATCCGGCCGTTCCTCCGCACCGTCATCACCGCCAGCACGCTGACCGGTGCCGAGAGCGTCCGCAAGCACTGCACGCACATCGCCGGACTGGCGGCCTATGCAATCCAGCGGGGCCTGACCCTCGAGCCCGTTCAGGTGCTGACCACCGCCTTCATCGACGAGTACCTGCGCCTGGGCATGACAGGAGCCGGCGACTCGGTCAAGGCGGAGCGTCGGCGGCGCCTGCTCGCCCTCGCCCGCACTGTCAACCCGGGACCGACCACCCCGGCACGGCTCACCCCGATCGGGCACAGCGCGGTCAAGCCTCCCTACACGCCGACGGATCTAGCGGTCATTACCCGCGTCTGCCGCACCCAGCCGACCGAGGCCAAGCGCCGCGACCTGTCGACCGTCGTGGCCCTCGGCGCCGGCGCCGGCCTGGACAGCGTCGACCTGCGCCATCTGCGCATCGAGCACATCGAGGACCTCGGCATGCAGGGCCTGCAGGTCCACGTCCAGGAGCCGAGGCCGCGGATCGTGCCGGTCCGTTCGAGGCTGGAGAACCTCCTCCGCTCCGCCGTCGACGGCAGGCGGGCCGGCGAGCTGGTGCTCGGGGACAAGGTGGACCGGCGGAACACCGCGGCCCGCGCCGTCGAGAACGCCGCGCTCTACAACGTCCCGCACATCGAGGCGGCGCGGCTGCGCGCCACCTGGCTGGCCGACCTGATGACCGACACCGTCCCCATCGGCGTGCTGTTGCAGGCGGCCGGGCTGAAGTCCGCCCGCACGCTGGTCGACCTGGTTCCTCACCTGGGCCCGTGGCTGGAGCACAAGGGCCTGTCCACGCCCGCCGTCGATGCGCTGCGCGGGGGCGCCCGATGAGCGCCAAGCACCTCACCCCGGCCCTGGTCGACCGCACCGTACACGTCATCGACAGCAGCGGCGTCCTGGACATGGCCTGCCCGCCTCGACAGCCCGGCAAGCCCGGCCGGATCGGCAGGATCCGGGACAACACCCGCCTGCTGTTCATCGGCATGCACCTGTGCACCCGGCTGGGGCACGAGACCACTCTCGCCAGCATCCACCAAGTGCTCACCGAAGCCCTGCCCCGTGACAAGCAGTGGGAGCTCGGCGTGCTGCGCCCGCCGACCACGACGAAGCGCACCAACGCCAAGCCGTTCGACCCCGACGCGCCCGCGCTGGTCAAGAACGGCAAGCCCCGCAAGAGGATCTGGGCCGAGGACGGCGTCGAGGAGATCGGCTACGACGACCTGTCCAACGCCGCCACCGCCCTGCGGAAGCGGCTCGACTACGGCCACGGCGCGGCCCCGCAGCTCGACGACACCGAGCGCGCCGCTCGTCAGGGGACCGTCGAGCAGATCATCGACGCGCTCATCGCTGTCGCCACCATCCCGCGGACCGGCAGCACCAGTGCGCTGGACGCCACCGGGCAGTGGGCCTGGACCCGCGGCCCTGGCAAGCGGAAGAAGGAGCTGGAGAAGGACCTCGCCGACGGGGTCACCGACGGGGCGGACCCGGACGCGCTCGAGGTCGCCGGCATCGCCACCGACGACGAGGGCGCCACCGCGCCCGAGGACCAGAGCGCGCCCGCGCCCGCCGGCGCCCGCGGCCGCTGCCTCGACGCCGCCTGGGGCTACAAGACCAGCAAGAGCGGCGAGAAGGAGGTCGGCTTCGGCTTCCACCAGCACACCATCTGCCGGGTGCCCGACCCGAACGCCGACGACGACTCCGAGCCGGTGCTCATCGACGGGTTCGTCCTCACCCCCGCCAACGCCGACGTCGTCGAGGCCTCGCTCGGGCTGATCGACCGCATCCGCAGCCGCCACCAGATCACCCGGCTCGTGGGCGACATGCTGTACACCAACCTCAAGGGCGGCCGGTGGGCCGTACCGCTGGCCCAGCGGGGCATCGAACAGGGTCTCGCCATGCGCACCGACAACCACAGGGTCGTCGACATCAACGGCGCGCAGATGCAGCACGGCTGGCTGCACTGCGCCGCCGCCCCGATGGACCAGCGGCCGCTGCCGCCGGAGCGCGCCACCGCCGAGGAATGGGACGCCTTCCACGACGACGTCGACGAGTTCCAGCGCAACTGGGCCTTCGACCGCAAGGAGAGCGGCCTCGGCAAGAGCGTGACCAGCAAGTGGATCTGCCCCGCCCGCGCCGGGCGCGCCGGCTGCCACGCCCTCGGCGCCGCGCAGGTCGAGGCGGCCACCCAGCTGGGGCTGCCGATCATCACCCCGCCGGAGGACCACACCACCCGCAAGTCCTGCACGAACAAGACGATGGACTTCACGCCCGACCCGGACGATGCGAACCACCAGCGCAAGCTGATGCAGCGTGAGTACTACGGCAGCCGCCGGTGGCGGCGGCTGTTCAAGCGGCGAGCGCTGGCCGAGGGGGTCTTCGGGATCCTCAAGAACGCCAGCCGGCAGCGACTGCGCCGCGGTCAGAACCGACTCCCCGGCCTGGCGATGGCCTCCATCGTCGCCGCGGTCAAGGCCAGCGTCTTCAACGAGGAACAGCTCCGCAGCTGGCACGACCGCACCGCCCGCGGCCCGGCCGACCACCCGCTGCTGCAGCCCGACCCGCCCTACTGGGGCTTCCGCGACCTGACGAAGGAGGAGGCGAAGGCCGTCGACGCCGAGCACCTGCGTCGCCTCCGCGGCGGCCACATGCAGCCGGTCCTCGAGGCTGCCTGACCCCTGCGTGAGACGACGAACCGCCCCGGACCTGGAGGTCCGGGGCGGTTCGTCAATCTACGAAGAGTCTCCGCACAATCTGCGAAGACCTCGTGGTGGAGGTGGCGGGAATCGAACCCGCGTCCTTCGACGCATGACCAGGGCTTCTCCGAGCGCAGTCCGCTATGCCTCTCTCGGCCCCACCGATCACACGGACAAGTCGGTGTGACGGGCCCAGTCGCTGTGAGATGTCCCGCGCGCACCCGCGACCGGCACGCACGGTGAGTCATCTAGCTGATGCCAGGATCCGGGCCGATGACGAACCCGGGCTGACAGAGACTACGACCCGCTGTCAGGCAGCGAGGGCGTAGTGCTCAGCGCGATCAGAGTCGGCGCTTGTGTTTTTTCCGACGCATGGTTAACGAGCTCATCGTCGGCTTCCTCGGCTCGCTTCCCCTGGACACCCGACCGAAGTCGAGACCATTCACCCCCTGTGTAGTTGTGCAGTCATGGTAACGGCCCTGTCCAGCCGGATGTTCCCGGCGGGACGCCGGCCGCGCCGGGTGCCCCCGGGCTCGGGGTCCGGCACGATGCGGGCATGACAGGGGCCGGCCGGACGACGACGCCGGTGCGCATCGCGATGTGGTCGGGGCCCCGCACCCTGTCGACGGCGACGATGCGCGCCTGGGAGAACCGTCCCGACACCGTCGTCGTCGACGAGCCGCTGTACGCCTACTACCTCGCTGCGACCGGCCTGGACCACCCGGGCCGCGACGAGGTGGTCGCCAGCCAGCCGACCGACTGGCGCACCGTCGTCCGCACGCTGACCGAGGGCGACCTGCCCGACGGCGCCACGATCTCCTACCAGAAGCACATGACCCACCACGTGCTCCCCGAGGTCGACCTCGACGCCTTCGCCGGGCTGCGGCACGCCTTCCTGATCCGCGACCCGCGCCGGCTGCTGGCCTCCTACGCCCGGGTGCGCGAGCGCCCCACGCTGGCCGACCTCGGCCTCGCCCAGCAGGTCGCGCTGCACCGGCGCTTCGGCGGACCGGTCGTGGACTCCGACGACCTGCTGCGCGACCCGCGCGGCGTGCTCACCGCCCTCTGCTCGGCGCTGGAGGTCCCGTTCGACGAGCGGATGCTCTCCTGGCCCCCCGGCCCGCGGGACAGCGACGGGGTGTGGGCGCCGCACTGGTACGCGAGCGTCGAGGCGTCCACCGGCTTCGGCCCGTACCGCGACTCCCCCGTCGAGCTGCCCGGGTCGCTGGCCGGTCTCGCCGCCGAGTGCCTCCCCTACTACGACGAGCTGGCCGAGAACCGGCTGAGGAGCTGACCCCGTGCTGCAGCAGTTCGACGAGCGCAACCGCGACCTGGTGGTCAACGTGAACGGCCGGCTGGCCCACCGCGACGAGGCCGGCGTCAGCCCGTTCGACTCCGTCGTGCAGGGCGGGGACGCGGTGTGGGAGGGGTTGCGGCTCTACCGCGGCCGCATCTTCGCGCTCGAGGAGCACCTGGCCCGGCTCCGCCGCTCGGCGCAGGCGCTGGCCTTCACCGACATCCCGGACGACGCGGCGATCGTCGAGCAGATCCGCGCCACGCTGGCCGCCAACGGCATGACCGACGGCGTGCACATCCGGCTCACCCTGACCCGCGGCGTCAAGGTGACCAGCGGCATGGACCCGCGGCTCAACCGGAGCGGCCCGACGCTCATCGTGCTCGCCGAGCACAAGCCGCCGGTCTACGACACCGGCGGGATCACGCTGATCACGTCGAGCGTCCGCCGGCCCACCCCCGACGTGCTCGACCCGAAGATCCACCACAACAACCTGCTCACCTCGATCCTCGCCAAGATCGAGGCCAACGTCGCCGGCGCCGACGACGCGCTGATGCTGGACGCCCGGGGCTTCGTCGCCGAGACCAACGCGACGCACGTCTTCTTCGCGGCCGACGGTGTCCTCCGCACCCCGACGACCGGCGCGTGCCCCGAGGGCATCACCCGCGCCACCGTGCTGCGGCTGGCCGCCGAGGCTGCCGTCCCCACCGAGGTCGGCGACTTCTCGACGACCCAGCTCTACGCGGCCGACGAGGTGTTCGTCACCGGCACGATGGGCGAGCTCACGCCCGTCCTCGCCGTCGACGGCCGGCGCATCGGCACCGGTGAGCCGGGCGCCCTGACGCGGCAGCTGTCGGCCGCCTACGGGGAGCTGACCGCCAGCAGCGGCACCCTGGTGACCTGACGGAGCATCGGGGTCCTCAGATCCAGTCGCGGCGCTTGAAGACCAGGTAGAGCGTCAGGCTGACGCCGACCATGAGCAGCAGCGCGAACGGGTAGCCCCACACCTCGTCGAGTTCGGGCATGTGGTCGAAGTTCATGCCGTAGACCGTGCCGACCAGCGTGGGCGCGAACAGGATGGCGGCCCAGGCCGAGATCTTCTTGACCTCCTCGCCCTGCGCGATCGAGGCCTCGGTGAGCTCGCGGATCTCGTCGTTCTGCCGCTGCGCCACCAGGGTCGCGTTCACGGTGAGGATGTCGCGCAGCTGCAGCCGGAAGCCCTCCACGCGCTCGTTGACCTGGATGACGTGGTCGGCGACGTCGCGCAGGTAGCTGCGCAGCTCCTCGTCGACGCCGTACTTGTCGAACCCCGCGGTGAGCGCGGCGATGATGCCGCTCAGCGGCTGGGCCGCCCGCTGGAACTCCAGCACCTCCTGGGAGAGCTCGTAGATGCGCCGGGAGACGCCGGGGTCCCCGCCGAACACCTGCGTCTCGATCTCGTCGATGTCGTTGGCCAGCCCGTCGACCACCGGCCGGTACCCGTCGACGACGGCGTCCAGGGTCGCGTACAGCACCGACTCGCTGCCCTTGGCCAGCAGCTCCGGGTCGCTCTCCAGCCGGCGCCGGACCCGCGACAGGTCAGGCGACTCGCTGTGCCGCACGGTGATCGCGAAGTCCCGCCCGAGGAACAGGTGCAGCTCCCCGAACTCGACCTCCTCGGCGGCGTCCAGGTACCGCGCGGCCTTGAGGACGACGAAGACCGTGCTGCCGTACCGCTCGAACTTCGGCCGCTGGTGGGCCTTGATCGCGTCCTCGACGGCCAGCTCCGGCAGGTCGAACAGCTCCGCGAGGGTCCCCAGCTCGCCCGGGCCCGGCCGGTAGAGCCCGAGCCAGGCCAGGCGCCCCTCCCCGTGGAGGAGCTCCTCCCGGCTGTCGGCAGGAGAGTCCGGCGTCGCCACGCGGCGCCCCTCGGAGTACACGGCGTTGTCCACGATCCGCGACGGCACGGCCGGGGCGTCGGAGAGCACCGCGGACGCCGTGGCGCCACTCGGTGGCTGCGCCGGTCCGGGTCGGGCGGGACGGCGGGTCAGCGTGGTCAGGGCGGTCAGCGGCGCAAGTCGGCGCTCGGTCATGACGGGCTCCCGGGGCGAGGGACGGCGAGGGCGACAGGTGCTCGCGCAAGCGGCGAGGCGCTGAACGGCCACCCTTCAGGGGCCCGCGGCGAGCCTGCGAGGCGTGGGGGGAAGGGTGGTCCTTCTACTCGGGATCGGTACTGGGAGGTTCGCTGCGCACAACGTCCCCCCTCCCGGTCCGGGCTGCCCTCGCCCGCGCGTTCTCGGCCGTCGACCATCGTCCCACGTCCGGCGCCGATCGCCGGACGTGCGATCGCCCACACGGGTGAGCCCGTGGCGTCAGCCCACCGCACCCAGGACGAGGTCGACCAGCAGCGGGAGCAGCAGCACGATGAGGATCGCGCCCAGGACGTCGAAGGAGATGCCGGACCGGATCATCTTGGTGATCGGCACGACGCCGGAGCCGTAGACGATCGCGTTCTGCGGCGTCGACACCGGGAGCATGAACCCGAACGACGCCGCGAAGGTCGCCGCCAGCGCCGGCACGAACGGGTTGATGCCCGCGGCCACGGCCACCGGGATGATGATCGGCACCACGACGGCGGCCGATGCCGTGTTCGAGGTCGTCTCGCTGATGATGATCGCCAGGATCACCGCGAAGACGGTGATCGCGATCGTGCTGGTGAGGCCCAGGCCGTCGGCGGAGGCCTGGCCGATCGTCTCGGCCAGCCCGGTGCTCGCCAGGAGCGAGCCGAAGATGATGCCGGTGCCGAACAGCAGGATCGTGCCCCAGTCGATGGTGGCGGCGTCGCTCCAGTTGAGCGTGAACTCCCGGCGCTTCCAGTCCGTGGGCAGCAGGAACAGCAGCGAGGCCCCGAGGACGGCGACGATCCCCTCGTCCAGGCGGTCGCTGATCGTCGCGTACAGGTCGGACTCGGTCCCGGCGGTCAGCGCGATGACGCCGGGGAAGATCCACAGCGCCACGGTGACGCCGAAGGCGATGAGCGTGTTCCGCTCGGCACCGGAGAAGGGGCCGAGCTCGCCCCGCTCCTTCTGCACGTACTCGTGCACGCCCTCGATCCGCTTGATCTCCGGCTTGTTGACCAGCAGCAGCACGATGACGAGCGCGACGAACATCAGCGCGCAGATCGGCAGCGCCATGAGCATCCAGTCGAGGAAGCCGATGCGCTCGCCGGTCGCCTCCTCGATGAGGCCGCGGCCGATCAGGTTCGGCGGGCTGCCGACGGGGGTGAGCAGGCCGCCGACACCGGCGCCGTAGGCCAGCATCAGCATCAGCGCGACGCCGACCCGCAGGCGCAGCGGGTCGAAGTCGGGCTTCACCAGCTCCTTGTCCTGCAGCAGCTTGGCGATGACCGACAGGATGCCGATGGCGGTGGGCAGCAGCATGGCGACGGTCGCGGTGTTGGACACGAACGCCGAGAGCACCGCGGTGATGAACCCGAAGGCGATGATGACGCGCGCGGTGGAGGCGCCGACCCACGTCAGCGACAGGATGAACATCGCGAACCGCCGCGCGACCCCGTGCTTGAGCATGGCCGCGGCGAGGATGAACGCGCCGATGAAGGTGAAGACCGTCGTCGACCCGAACGGCGCCAGCGCGTCGTCGGCCGGCACCACACCGAGCACCGCGATCGCGCCGACGCCGATGAGGCCGCCGATCGGGATCGGGACCGGTTCGGTGATCCACAGGACGATGACGCCGAGCAGGATCGCGGCCAGCAGGTGCTGGTCGCGGGGCAGGTCGATCGGCACCAGCGCGAAGACGAGGGTGACCAGCGGCGCGAGGAAGAGGCCGACGGTGCGGCGGCCCTTCTCGAACCGCTCCTCGGCCGGGCTGAGCTGCTGCTCGCCCAGGCTGCGGTACGTCGCGCTGCCGCGGAACGCAGCGTCCACGTCGGTCCGCTGCCACCCGGGCCCGCCGTGCGCGGCGGCCTGGACGCCACCCTGCTCGCGCTCGGTCGCGGTCATGGCGCCTCCCTCGGGGCTGGACCCGGCCACGACCTTAGGAGCACTCCCCACGGCCCACCAGTCGCCCGCTCGCGGCGCCTGCCGGGGCCGGATCAGCGGCCGAAGACCCCCTGGCCGAACGCGCCGTTGGCGGTCAGGACGCGGGACATCCCCTTGCCCAGCTCGACCACACGGGCGGTCTTCTCCGCCCCCAGCTGCAGCCACGGGTCCGCGGCGAGCGCGTCGGTCTGCACCTCGATCCGGGCCCGCAGCTCCTCGCCCTCCTCGGTCAGCCCGGCGTCGTCGAGCAGGCCGCGCTCGGCCAGCGCCGCGCACGCGGCGTCCCACTGCTCGTCGCTCCACCCGCGGGTCGCCTTGGCCGCCGGGACGGTGAAGCCCCGGCCGGTGGCGCAGTGGGTGATCAGCGCCTCCAGCCCGGTCAGCCCGGCGTGCACCAGGACGGCGACGTGCCCGTCACCGCGGTGCTCGCGCAGCAGGGTCGTGCCGTGCCACAGCGCCAGCAGCGGCTCCTCGGGCCACGGGAGGTCGGCGTGCCCTGCGTAGAGCGGCCGGCCCTCGGCGCTCAGCCCCTCGCTCGCCTCGCGCAGCAGCCCGGCGAGCTCGACGACCTCCGGCGACCCGGTGATCTCCTCGCCGAGCAGCCGGGTCAGCGACGCCCGCGCGGCCTTCAGGCGGGCGGCGACCACCTGCTCGGGCGTGGCGAGCGTCCAGGCGCGCGGGATCATGTGCGCCACCAGCGACGGCGCGAAGTTGTAGAAGGTCGCCGTCACGACGCCGGCGCCGACGGCGCCCATGGCGGCCGACCGGCCGGCGAAGTACACCATCCGCCCCGGCCGCAGCCCGAGGGCAGCGAGGTACTCGTCCTGCTCGGGCGCGAAGTACAGGTGCGAGTGCAGCGGGTCGATCGCGCGGTGGGCGCGGCCGACGAGGGCGGGGTCGAAGACGGGCTCGGCTCGATCGGCGCTGACCATGGGCGCACCCTAGCCAGCGGCCACCGGCGGCAGTGAGCGGGACCACGCCACGCGGGTCCGCACCGTGGTGAAGCCGAGGCTCTCGTAGAGCCGGAGCGCGCCGGTGACGTTGTCGCTGTCGACGTCGAGGGCGGCCACCGCGCAGTCCCGCGACGCGGCCGCGCGCAGGCTGCCGCCGATCATGGCCGAGGCCAGGCCGCGCCCCCGGGCGCCGGGGAGCACGCCGATCTGGCCGAGCACCACCTCCCGGTACCCGCGGGCCCGGGTGTCGGCCTCGTACACGTAGGCCAGGACGTAGCCGGCGACGGCGCCGTCGGCGACCGCCAGCACCGAGAGGTCGGGCCGGAAGGCGCGACTGCCGGTGAACAGCCGCTGCCACGACTCGGCGTCGCGCTCGCTGGATCCGTGGTGCTCGGTGAACGCCGCGTTGTGCGCGCGACGCACCTCGTCGTCGCGGTCCCGGGTGAACGGGACGAACTCGACGCCGGAGACCCCGCGGGTCTCGGGAAGGTCGGCGAGCCGACGCTCCATCGTGCGGTACCAGCGCTCCGCCGTCAGCCCGCGCTGCTCCACCAACCGCTCCAGGCGCGGCTGGGTCCCCGTGACGTTGACGACCAGGTGCGCCGGGGCTTCCGGGTGCCGCTCGGCGTGCACCTCCGTGCCCCGGGCGAGCTCCCAGTCCAGCAGCGCCGTCCCGATGCCCTGGCCGCGCCGGTCGGGGTGCACCCGGCCGTCGAGGTTGATCCGGTAGGACTCGCGGAAGGTGGGGCTGGCGGAGACCACCGCGTAGGCGGCGAGCGCCCCGTCGGCACCGATGACGGCGACCCCGTCGCGCCCTGGGTCGACGCCCCAGCCGGTCCACTCCTCGGCGACGTCGTCGGCGTCGGGGAACTCCCCGGTGTCGTCGAGGGCCTCGGCGGCGACCAGGAGCTCGGCGACCGCCGGCGCGTCGTCGGCGCTCAGCGGGCGGACGGTCAGGCCGTCGGGGGCGGCGGGGAGTGCGGGCACGGGAGCCGAGGGTAGGCAGCCGCCCGGCGCGGGGCCAGCGGTTTTCTACAGCCGCACGAACAGGCAGAACGGGTGGCCGGCCGGGTCGGTGAAGACGCGGACGTCCTCCCGGTCGTCGGCGTGCCCGCCGACCCGGCGGGCACCGGCCTCCTCCGCGACCGCCGAGGCCGCGTCGAGGTCGTCGACCTGCAGATCGAGGTGCAGCTGCATCTGCTGCGTGCCCGGCACCGGCGGCCACACCGGCGGCACGTGGTCCTCCTCCAGCTGGAAGGAGAGCCCGGGGCCGCCGTCCTCGGGGCGCAGCGTGCTCCACTGCGGGTCGTCGTCGCGGAGCGGCCAGCCCAGCAGCCGCTGGTAGAAGCGGGCCAGCCCCTGGGGGTCCGGGGTGCCGAGGACGGTCGCGGTCAGCCGGGCGCTCGGGGTCACGCCCCGATCGTGAACAGCCGGGCGCCGTTGCGCCACAGGACCGCGCGGAGCCACTCGTCCCCCAACCCCAGCCGGTGCAGCGCAGCGAGCTGGTGGGCGTAGGGGTAGGGGATGGACGGGAAGTCGCTGCCGAGGAGGACCTTGTCGCGCAGCGCCGCCAGCCGCGGCAGGTCCGCCCGGTCGAAGGGCATCAGCCGCTCGGTGAAGTCGGTGGCGAACATCGTGGTGTCCAGGTGCACCCGCTCGTACCGCTCGGCGAGGTCGAGGAACTCCCGGTACTCGGGCATGCCCAGGTGCGCGATCACCAGCTGCAGCCGCGGGAAGCGCTCGAGCAGCCCTTCCATCGGCTCCGGCCCGGTGTGCTCGCCGGCCAGCGGCCCGGAGCCGCAGTGGATGACCACCGGTGTGCCGGTCTCCTCGAGCCGCGCCCAGACCTCGCCGAGCAGCCGGTCGCGCGGATCGAAGGCGCCGACCTGCACGTGCACCTTGAACACCCGAGCACCCCGGTCCAGCGCCTCGGCGACGTAGCCCGCGACGCCCGGCTCGGGGAAGAAGGTCGCCGACTGGAGCACCTGCGGGCGGCCCGCGGCGAACCCGGCCGACCAGTCGTTGAGCCAGGCGGCCATGCCGGGCTTGTGCGGGTAGGGCAGCGTCGGGAAGGCGCGGACCCCCAGCCGCTCCAGGACGGCGAGCCGCTCCTCCTCGGGCAGCCGGTAGGCCACCGGCCACTCCGCCCCGTAGTGGGTGCCGGCCGCCTCGAAGTACTGCCAGACCTTGGCCTGCACCCGCTCGGGCAGCACGTGCACGTGCACGTCGACCAGCCCGGGCAGGCCCAGCTCGCGCCAGTACCGCGGGACGTCGCCGTCGTCGACCGGTGGCCGGATCGCCATCAGAGGGTGACGACGACCTTGCCGCGCACGTGCCCGCCGGCGACGAGCTCGTGCGCCTGCGCGGTCTGCGCCAGCGGGAACGCCTTGGCGACGGCGACCCGCAGCTGGCCGGCGTCGGCCATCCGCGCGAGCTCCTCGAGGTCGTGCCGCTCGGGGCGCACGAAGACGTAGCGGCCGCCCATCCCGTTGACCGAGGGGTCGACGACGCTGGCGATGCGGGAGACGTCGCGGACCTGCTTCGGTGCGTCGGAGAGCGTGTCGCCGCCGTTGAGGTCCAGGACCGCGTCGACGGGCTCGGAGAGCTGCCCGCTGATCGGGCCGGCGGAGTAGTCGAGCACCTCGGCGCAGCCGGCCTCGGTGAGGAAGCCGTGGTTGCGCGCGCTCGCGGTGCCGATGACGTGCGCGCCGAGGGCGACGGCGATCTGGACGGCGAAGAACCCGACGCCACCCGCGGCGCGGTGGACGAGCACGCGGTCGCCCTCGCCGACGGAGAGCGCCTCGGTGAGCGCCTGGTAGGCGGTGAGCCCGGCCAGCGGCACGCCCCCGGCCTCGGTGAACGACAGCGACTCCGGCTTGTGCGCCACGCAGCGCTGGGGGGCCGGCACGAGCTCGGCCGCCGTGCCCCACTGGACGTCGTCCCGGCGCAGGTAGCCGAACACCTCGTCGCCGGGGGCGAAGTCGACGACGGCGGGGCCGACGGCCTCCACCACCCCGGCGAGGTCCCAGCCCGGCACGATCGGGAAGTGGTGCGGGAAGAAACCCGCCAGGTTGCCCTCGCGGATGCCGATGTCGACCGGGTTGACCCCGGCGGCGCGGGTGCGCACCAGCACGGTGTCGGGGCCGACGGGAGGCTCGGGCAGGTCGTCCCGCAGCTCCAGCACGTCGATCCCGCCGAACCGGTCGTAGGCGATGCCTCTCATGGGCATCACCGTATGCGCGCCGCCGTCAGCCCGTGCCGGGACGCCGCTCCGGCGTGGCTCAGCGACGGCCCTTCACGTAGCGGCCGAACGCCTTCTGGATCTCCCGGCGCGAGTCGCGCTCGGCGAGGTCGTGCCGCTTGTCGTAGGACTTCTTGCCCTTGGCCAGGGCGAGGGTCGCCTTGACCTTGCCGTCCTTGAAGTACAGGTCCAGCGGCACCAGCGTCAGGCCGCCCTCGCGGGTCTTGCCCATCAGCTTGTCGATCTCCTCGCGGTGCATCAGCACCTTGCGCTTGCGGCGCGGGGCGTGGTTGGTCCAGGTGCCCTGCGTGTACTCGGGGATGTGCACGTGCTGCAGCCACACCTCGCCGTCGTCGATCGAGGCGAACCCGTCGACGAGCGAGGCACGGCCGGCCCGCAGGCTCTTCACCTCGGTGCCGGTGAGCACCAGGCCCACCTCGTAGGTGTCGAGGATCGAGTAGTCGTGCCGCGCCTTCTTGTTCTGGGCGATGAACTTGCGCCCCTGCTCCCGCGGCAATGCTCCTCCGTCGTCCTCCGGACGACACCGCGGCCAGGTGCCGTACCCCTGTGCGACGAGCGCGTCCCGGGCCTCCTCGCGGAGGCCTCCGGCCCCCGCTCCTCGACCCGCCCCGCGGGGCGCCTCGCCTTTCCTCCCTACAACCTTACGTACAACCGCAGCGTCACGTAGGCGGCGATGCCGGCCAGGGCGACGCCCACCCCGGAGACGATCACGCTGTTGGTGATGATCGCGTCCCACTCGACCTGCGGGATGATCCCCGCCCGGATCGGGCCGGAGAGGGTGCGGTCGATGAAGAGGACCTTGGTGAGGATCAGGCCGCCCGCGGCGAGGAGGCCACCGATGAGACCGGCGATCGCGGCCTCGAGGATGAACGGCAGCTGGGTGTACCAGCGGGAGGCGCCGACCAGCCGCATGATGTTGGTCTCGTTGCGCCGGTTGAACGCCGCCAGCTGGATGGTGTTGGAGATCAGCAGCAGGGCCGCGAGCGCCTGCACCACCGCGACGGCGATCGTCGCGTTGCGCGCGCCGTTGAGCAGGCTGAACAGGCGGTCGAGGAACTCGCCCTCGTCGCGCACCTGGTCGACGCCGTCCGCCCCGTTGGGGAACTGCGCGGCGATGACCTCGTAGCGCTCGGGGTTGACCAGCTCGACGCGGAAGCTCTCCGGCAGCGCGTCCGGCGGGGTGTTCGCGACCAGCTCGGGCTGCTGGCTGAACTGCTGCTGGAAGCGCGCGTACGCCTCCTCCCGCGACTCGTAGAGGAAGCTCGCCACCTCGTCGGAGGACTCCAGCTCGGTCTGGATCGCCTGCCGCTGCTCGTCGGTGACGTCGTCGGCGAGGAAGATGGAGACCTGCACCTTGTCGTAGTAGATCTCCTTCATCTCGGAGATCATCCCGGCGATGAGCAGGCCGGTGCCCATGAGGCCGAGCGAGATGGCCGTCGTCAGGATCATCGCGACCGTCATGGTCAGGTTGCGACGAAGCCCGGTGGCCACCTCGGAGAGCACGAAGTTGACGCGCATGGATTCCCTGTCGTGGAGTGCGTTGAGACGCGATCGGCGGCGGTGCGGCGGGCGCTGCTAGCGGCCCACGCCGTAGACACCGCGCGACTGGTCGCGGGTGAGGGCTCCCCCGTTGAGCTCGATGACGCGGCGCCGCATGGAGTCGACGATGTGGTAGTCGTGCGTCGCCATGAGCACCGTGGTGCCGGTCCGGTTGATCCGCTCGAGCAGCAGCATGATGCCCTCGCTCGTCTCCGGGTCGAGGTTGCCGGTCGGCTCGTCGGCCAGGAGGACCAGCGGCCGGTTGACGAACGCGCGGGCGATCGCGACCCGCTGCTGCTCACCACCGGAGAGCTCGCCGGGGAGCCGGTTGGCCTTCCCCTCGAGCCCGACCATCTCCAGCACCTCGGGGACCACCCGCTTGATGGTCCGGTGCGGCTTGTTGATCACCTCGAGGGCGAAGGCGACGTTCTGGGCCACCGTGCGGTTGCGCAGCAGGCGGAAGTCCTGGAAGACGCAGCCCATGGTCCGGCGCAGCTTGGGCACCTTCCACTTGCTGAGCGTGTTCAGCGTCTGGCCGTTCACCGTGATCGTGCCCGACGTCGGGTCCTCCTCCTTGAGCAGCAGCCGCAGGAAGGTCGACTTGCCCGAACCCGAGGACCCGATGAGGAAGACGAACTCGCCCTTGTCGATCTCCGTGGAGACGTCGTCGAGGGCGGGCCGGCCGCTCGCCGGGTACAGCTTGGTGACGTGTTGCATTTCGATCACGAGGCGCCACGGTACTAGTCCCGGGGGCCTCTGCGGCCCGATCGCCACGGAACGCACCGGACTCGTTCTCGCCCTGCGTCACCAGGGCGGCGGCAACGGCCAGGTCACCCGGTGACGGACAGTCGCATCCGGCTCCGCCGGCGCCCGACTGTGAGTTCCCTGGCATCCGCCGCGACGGGCCGGAACGGCACCCGGAGCCGCTAGGCGGCGGCCGTCTCCTGCTGGCGGCGCCACCGGATGCCGGCCTCGATGAACGCGTCGATGTCGCCGTCGAGCACCGCGGTCGTGTTGCCGGTCTCCTGCTCGGTCCGCAGGTCCTTGACCATCTGGTAGGGGTGCAGCACGTAGGAGCGCATCTGGTTGCCCCAGCTGCTCCCCTCCCCCTTGAGCGCGTCCATCTCCGCCTTCTGCTCCTGCTGGCGGACGACGAGCAGGCGGGCCTGGAGCACGCGCAGCGCCGCGGCGCGGTTCTGGATCTGGCTCTTCTCGTTCTGGCAGGACACCACGATGCCGGTCGGGATGTGGGTCATCCGGACGGCGGAGTCGGTGGTGTTCACGCTCTGCCCGCCGGGCCCCGAGGAGCGGAAGACGTCGACCCGGATCTCGTTCTCCGGGATCTCCACGTGGTCGGTCTGCTCGACGACGGGCAGCACCTCGACGCCGGCGAACGAGGTCTGCCGGCGGCCCTGGTTGTCGAAGGGGGAGATGCGCACCAGCCGGTGGGTGCCCTGCTCGACCGAGAGGGTGCCGTAGGCGTAGGGCACCTTGACCGAGAAGGTGGCCGACTTGATGCCGGCCTCCTCCGCGTAGCTGATGTCAAGGACCTCGGTGGGGTACTTGTGGCGCTCGGCCCAGCGCAGGTACATGCGCATGAGCATCTCGGCAAAGTCGGCCGCGTCGACGCCGCCGGCCTCGGACCGGATCGTCACCAGCGCCTCGCGGGAGTCGTACTCGCCGGAGAGCAGGGTGCGCACCTCGAGCTCGTCGATCGCCTTGCGCAGGCTCTCCAGCTCCCGCTCGGCCTCGGCGGTCGTGGCCTCGTCGTTCTCCTCGGCGGCCATCTCGTGCAGCAGCCCGACGTCCTCGAGCCGGCTCCGCAGCTCCTCGACCCGGCGCACGTCGCCCTGCATGTAGGAGAGCTTGGAGGTCAGCGCCTGCGCGGCCTCGACGTCGTCCCAGAGGTCGGGGGCGGCCGCCTGGAGCTCCAGCTCGGCGACCTCCCGGCGGAGTCGGTCGACGTCGAGGACGGCCTCGATCGACTTCAGGGTCGTGTCGAGTTCGTCCAGGACGACGGAGAAGTCAGCGGCCACGTCGACCCAGGGTAGTGCGCCCCCGCCCCGGGTAGGCAGGCGTGCCATGAGCGAACCCGACCGGCCCCGCTCGCGGGAGGACTACGCGCGCGGCCTGCCCGACCACCACGACCCCACGGCCGGCATCGGCGGGGCGCGCCCGGCCCGCTCCGCGCTCACCCTGCGGCTGTTCCTCGCCGGCTTCGGCCTGGTCTTCTGCCTGTTGGCGGGGCTGGGCTGGCTCGCCGTCGAGGACCTCCCGTCCTGGCCCGGCGTCGTCCTGCTCGTGCTCGCCGTGATCGCGGCCGTCGACCTGGTGATCATCGTGCGCCGCAAGGCACGGGGCGAACCCGGCTGAGGTGACCGGCCGGCGCTGCGGGGTCAGCGGCGGGCGTACACGTAGGGCGCGAGCGGCGGCTCGTCGTCGACCTCGGGGGCGTTCCCCTCGTCGTCGAGCGCGTAGCCGACGAAGGCCGCGTAGTCGGCGGTGAAGGTCGCCGGGTCGACCCCCGGCTGGAACACCTGGGCGCAGGTGGTCAGCGGGATGCGCCCGCGCACCGCCGGTCCGTCGTGGGTGAGCGCGTCGACCACGATCGCGTAGCCGACCGGGTCGTAGCTGCCGATCGCGAAGTGGTCCGCGGCATTGGCCGGGCAGACCTCCTGGGTCGCGATGTTGGCGATCCGGCCGGCGCCGGTGCGCAGCGCGGAGCTGGCCACCGGCGGGGTGTTGGGGACGACGATCTCGTCGGCGGCGGTGTAGGCGACGGTGTAGTCGACCCCGTCGAAGGTCTCCGCCCCGCTGTTGAGCGCCTCGAGGAACTCCGACTGCGAGGCCTGCTGGTGGTTCGCCGGCGTGCAGGGCCCGGTGCTGCACGAGGTGTCGGCGAGCACCGTGCCGTGGTTGGACGGCGAGAGGCCCACGAGGTCGTCGACGAGGGCGCGGGTGTCGGGCCAGAAGCGCAGCGCCCAGCGGGGCACCATCCCGCCCTGGCTCCAGCCCACGACGTCGACGTCGCGCCGGGCCTCCCGGCTCACGGTGCGGATGGCGTGCACCAGGTGCTCGCCGGCCACCTGGATGTCGCCGGTGGCGTCGTGCGGCAGGGTGACCGCGCACCAGCGCCAGCCGCGCTGGTCGAAGGCCCGCATGTAGTTCCAGTCGAACCCGGCGTACGGGTCCATCGTGGTGCCGGGCACGAGCAGGATCGGGTCCTGCCGCAGGTCGCGCAGCGGTCCGTTGCAGGTGAGGCTCGCCTCGAGGTCGGCCTTCGCCACCGACAGCGCGGGGCCGCGCTGGTCGAGCGGGGCGTACTCCCCCGTCGACGGCGCCGCCGCGGCCACGCCGCCGCCCAGCAGGGCGGTGGCCAGCGCAGCGGTCAGTGCGGTCAGCAGCCGGGACCTCGGCATCGGGTGTCTCCTCGGGGCAGGGGGCGCGTCCTCGCCCCGTTCGCCGACCACAACGAGCGAGCGCCCGGAGGGTTGTGGCCGGCGTCACCGGAGTCCGGGCGGGGGAACGCCTCAGCGGCCGGAGAGGTCCAGCCGCCCGCCGTTGGCCCGCGCCCACCGGAGGAACTCGTCGGCCGGCATGGGCCGGCCGAGGTGGAAGCCCTGGGCGTACCAGCACCCCAGGTCGACGACGCGCTGCAGCTGCGCGGCCGTCTCCACGCCTTCGGCGAGGCTGCGCATCCCGCAGGCCTCCGCGAGCCCGACCACCGCGGCGATGGCGGCGGTGGCGTGGCTGCCGGGCCCGTCGCCGCCGGTCACCAGGCTGCGGTCGATCTTCAGCAGCCCGGTGGGGATGGACACGAGCTGGCTCAGCGAGGAGTAGCCGCTGCCGAAGTCGTCGATCGCGGACTCCACGCCGAGCTCGCGCAGTCGCCGGAACTGCTGCGCCGCCCGGGCCGGGTCCTCGGCGGCGCTGCTCTCGGTGAGCTCCACGACCAGCTGGCGGGGGGCCAGGCCGGCGCCCTGCACCCCGGTCAGGACGTCGTCGACGAGCGTGCCGTTCACCAGGTGCGCGGCGCTGACGTTGACCGCGGTGACGACGGAGACGCCCGCGTCGCGCCACGCCGCGGTCTGCCGGCACGCCTCCCCGAGCACCCAGCGGGTGAGCGGGATGACCAGGTCGTGCTGCTCGGCCACCGGCACGAAGTCGCACGGCCCGATGCAGCCGCGCTCGGGGTGCTGCCAGCGCACGAGCGCCTCGGCACCGGTGATCCGCCCCGTCGCCACCTCCACCACCGGCTGGTAGTGCAGCAGGAGCTGGCCGTCGCTGATCGCGTCCCGCAGCTCGGCGGCGAGCTGCACCTTGCGCTGCACGCTGTCGCGCAGGTCGGGGCTGAACACCCGCACCCGGTTGCGCCCGGCGGCCTTGGCCGCGTACATGGCGAGGTCGGCGTCCCGGACCAGGTCCGTCGAGCGCACCTCGGCGGGCGAGCCGGCGGGGACGGCGGCGATGCCGATGCTGGCGCTGAGCCGGTGCGTGCGGCCGCCCAGGTCGAACGGCTGCTCGAAGGTGGCCTGGCAGCGTTGCGCCAGCAGCTCGGCGCCGTCGGCCTCGCAGTCCCGGGACAGGACGACGAACTCGTCACCGCCGAGCCGGCCCACGGTGTCCTGCCCGCGGGTGACGGCGAGCAGCCGTCCCGCCAGCTGGCGCAGCAGCTCGTCCCCCACGTCGTGGCCCAGGGAGTCGTTGACGTCCTTGAAGCCGTCGACGTCGAGGAACAGCACGGCGACGGCGGGGCGGCCGGGGCGGCGCAGCTCGGCGTCGATGAGCTCGTGCAGGTGCGTGCGGTTGGGCAGCTCGGTCAGGGCGTCGTGGCGGGCCTGCCAGGAGGAGGCGCGCTCGGCCAGCACACGCGCGGTGATGTCGACGTGGGTGACGACGACGTGGCCCGCCTGGTCGACGCGGGAGGCCTGCACGTGGAACCAGCTCGTGCCGGCGCCGGTGGGGTCGGGCACCGAGCGGTCGACCGACACCTCGGCGCGCTCGCCGTCGGCCAGCTCGCGGAGCTCGCGCACCAGGCGGCGGGCGGCGTCGTCGTCGCAGAGCTGCAGGGCCAGGTCGTGGTAGTCCGCACCCGGCAGGATCGGCGCCCGGCGCTCCCGCCCCGCCGCCGTCCACGCGGAGTTCGCCAGCACGACCCGGCCGGCGGGGTCGAGCAGCACGGTCGGTGAGGCCAGGGCGTCGAGCACCGCCTCCACGAGCGCGGCGTCCCGACCGGACGAGCCCGTGCTGCGGCGCACGTCGAGGGGCAGCTCGCGCTCGCCAGGTGCTCTCGCCACATCCCCCTCCGCCGGGTCGCTGTGCGCCGTCCGGTACGGCGCACCGTCTGCATCGGCAGGAGCGGCGGGTGCCATGAGCCGACGGCGGTCCCGTACCCCCACAGGATGGCCCGGACAACCGGCCCGGTCAGGGTTGCCGCGTCTCCTCGTCGATCCAGCGCAGGTAGTCGGGGTTGCCGCCGACCAGCGGGAGGGCGATGACGCACGGCACGTCGTAGGGGTGCAGCTCGCGGGTGCGGGCCACGATCCGGGGCACCAGGGCGCGGCGGGTGTGCAGCGCCACCCGCGCCTCCGGCTCGTCGTGCACCACGCCCTGCCAGCGGTACACCGAACGGATGGGGGCGGTGTGGTGCCCGCAGGCGGCCAGCCGCTCCTCGACCAGCGTGCGGGTGAAGCCGGCCAGCCAGTCGGCGTCCGCGGCGGTGATCACGACCTCGCAGCACTCCTCGTCCATGGCCGGATCCTGCCCGCGCGGCGCCCTTCCTGCGTGGAACCGGGGGCGGCGCGGGTAGGGAGGCGGGCATGAGCGACGAGATGACGATGCAGCTGGACGGGGACGAGTACGTGGTGAGCCCGGAGGGCGAGGGCCTGCGGGTCGGGCGCCGCGTCGGCGGCGAGGTCACCTGGCTCGAGTCGGTGGACGGGAGCCTGCTCGACGACCAGGCGCGCGCCGCCCTCTCGAACGGGGACACCTCCGACGAGTCGCTGCTGCGCGCGGTGCGCGGCGTGGTGCAGGCCGAGGTCGAGCGGGGCGCCTGACCCCCGGGCCGACCGGGTCGGTCAGCCCTCCGCGACCACCGCCGCGCCGCTGCCGCCGCTCGCGGGGCGGTGGTCGCGGACGTCGTCGACCCGGTCGGCCGGCTCCTGCAGCCGGCGCTCGACGTCCCCCCGCGGGCCACCGGTCCCGGACCGGATCGGCTGCGCTTCGTTCCGGTCATCGGAACAATGGCGGCGCCTGTGTGGATTTCTCGGCGCGTCGACGCATTCTGTGGACCCTTGGACTTGCGATGCAATAGGCCGCCTCCTTGAATGCCCGTCATACCGGGCGACCATTGTTCCGATCAGCGGAACAGGATGCGCCCGCATTCTGGGAGGCCCGAATGACGAAGGCTCCGCACACCACCGGGAGAGGACGGGCGGGTGCCGTGCTCCTCGCCCTCGTCATCCTCGTGGCGCTCGCCGTACCGGCGTCGGCTGCACCCCCCGGTGGACCGGCTCCGGGCGCGTCGGGCACCGAGCGGTGCGCCGCACTGGTCGGCAGCGCGGTCCGGGTGGACGGTGGCCGCGCGGTCGTCGACACGGCCGCCGTCGTCCCCGGCACCGCCGGGACCCCCGAGCACTGCGACATCACCGGCGCCATCGGCGACATCCGCTTCCGGATGCAGTTCCCCACCACCGGCTGGAACCAGAAGTACTTCCAGACCGGGTGCGGCGGCTTCTGCGGATTCATCCCCATCGACGCCTGCGGGGACGCGCTGTCGCGCGGGTACGCGGTCGCCGCGGAGGACAGCGGCCACCAGGGCCAGAGCGACGGGTCCTGGGCGTTGGACAACAGGCGGGCGGAGATCGACTGGGGCCACCGCTCACCGCACGTGGTGGCGATGGCCGCCAAGCAGTACGTCGAGCAGTTCTACGGCCAGCGGCCGGCCTACTCGTACTTCCAGGGCTGCTCCACCGGCGGGCGGCAGGCCCTGTCGGAGGCGCAGCGATACCCGGAGGACTTCGACGGCATCGTCGCCGGTGCCCCGGCGCTCTACCAGAACTACCTGGCCCCGCTCTCCCAGGGACACCTGGAGACCGTGAACCGCAACCCCGACGGCACGGTGATCCTGCCCGGCACCAAGGCACCGGTGGTCGCCGCCGCGGCGCTGGCCCGGTGCGACGCCCTGGATGGCGTCGTCGACGGCGTGATCGCCGACCCGGAGGGCTGCGACTTCGACCCGGGGACGCTGCAGTGCCCGGACGACGTCGACCAGCCGACCTGCCTGACCTCCGCGCAGGTCGACGTCGTGCGCGCCTTCTACGCCCCGCCGGTGGACGACCGCGGCCGCCAGCTCTACCCGGGCGGCCTCGTGGTCGGGTCCGAGGCGGGCTGGCCGGGCTGGTCCATCGGCACCGACACGGCGCTCTCCGGCGGTGGCGCCTTCGCCGAGTCGGTGCTGCGGTACCTGGCCTTCCCGCGGGACCCCGGTCCGGACTACTCGCTGTTCGACTTCGACCCCACGCGGGACGCCCCCAAGCTGCGGTCGATGGCGAAGATCTACAACGCCGACGAGGTGCGCATGCACCGCTTCGAGCGCGCCGGCGGGAAGCTGCTGGTGTGGCACGGCTGGGCGGACCCGCTGATCACGCCCGAGGGCACGATCGGCTACGTGCGGGACGCCGTCGCGGCCAACGGTGGGCGGGCGGCCACCGAGGACTGGATGCGGCTGTTCCTGCTGCCCGGCGTCTACCACTGCGCCGGCGGCCCCGGTGAGGACACGGTGGACTGGCTCACCGCGATCGAGCGGTGGGTCGAGCACGGCGAGGCGCCGGACCAGGTGACCGCCAGCAAGCTCGCCGACGGCGACGTGGTGAGCACCCGCGTGGTGCCGGAGTACGTCGTCGGCTGACCGGGGAGGACGACCGCCGCACGGCATGCCCCCGTGGCCGTGCGGCGGTTTCCCCGTCCTCTCCCGCGCGCCCCCGGCTCAGCGCGGTGGCTCACCGCACGTAGCCGCTCCCGCCGGCGAGCGCCGTCAGCACGACCATGGCGACGAAGACCAGGACGACCGCGGCGAGGACGCCGAGGCCCAGCAGCCAGGCGTGGTCCTCCGCTGCCAGCTTCACCGCCGGGTGCGGGGCCTCCGCCTCCTGCGCGGTGGGCGGTTCGACGAGGCCGGGGGTGTGGGCGTGGACGCTCATGACGGCTCCCTGTGCAGGACCGACGGGCGCCGGCCGGCGCCCGGACGGGCCCTCTGCGGGCCCGGTTCCAGACTGCTCCCGCCACGGCCCCGGCACGAGGGTCGAGAGTCCCCGTCCGCGAGGGCGGACCGCTCTACCGCTCTACCGCGGCCGGCCTCTCACGACGTCAGCCGGCCGGAGGGCAGTCCCGCAGCGCCTCGGCCGTGAACTCCGGCACCGGCCGCTCCCGGGCCTCCTCGAGCGTCTCCGCCTCGCCGTTCTCCCGGATGTCCTCGATTAGCCACTCCATCTCGGCGATCTCCTTCTTCTGGGCGACGATGATGTCGACGGCGAGCTGGCACACGCGGACGTCGTCGATGTCCGCACGCTCGGAGCGGGTGATGGCCAGCGAGTGGTGCGGGATCATCGCGCTCATCCAGTTGCGGTCGTCCACGGTGGCCTGGCTGCGGTCCAGGTACACCGCACCGCCGAACAGCAGCAGGCTGCCGACGACGATCGCGATGTTGCCCTTCACGTTCTTGTACATGTTGAGCATCCACGCGAGCATGACCAGCCCCATGGTCCCGCCCATGGTCAGCGCCATGAAGACGCGGCTCTCGCTGAAGCGGACGTGACTCCACTCCCAGGAGCTGACGAACATGGTCCAGTACATGACGACCATCGCCGTCAGGATCATGGCCGCGAAGCGCAGGTACATCTTCGTCTCGTGCGACAGCTTGCCGCCGCCCTGCTCGCGTTCCTGCTGCTGCTCGTCGTCGTGCGTGGAAGCCATCGCTGAGGTCTCCGCTCTCTCGTCGGCCGGCGCGTCACCCGTTCCGCGCCGGCGGTGCCGCCGTGGCCTCCCGCGAGCCGGCCGGTGCGGCGGCGGCCCGGCCTCGCCGTTCGCTGACCGTGTGGGAGGTGGAGGGCGGCACCCTGGATCGGGGCGACGACCGCCTGCCCCCTGCATCCGGAGGACAAACACGCTCGCGGGGCAACGCAACGGGGCTGCGGTCCTACCGCCGGTAGATGTCACGGGACTGTCACACGGCTCCCGGACGAGCGAGTCAGGAGCGGCTGGGCGCGCCGGGGATCGTCGGCATCGACAGCCCGACGACGGTTGCCCGGACGACACGAGCAGGAGCTCCGGCGGGACGACGGCGACGACGGCGACGACGTCGTCTACCGGGTGTCGACCGACTTGGCAGAACGCGCAGACCATCTCCGACGGCTTCGCGACTCCCGAGCAGGCGACCTACGTCAGCGGTACCGGCTGCTCGTCGCCAGGGCCGGGGATCCGGCACAGGGCGGCGGCCCTCCTGAAAGGACCGGGCTCGTGCTCCGGTCACCCCGGACGGAGGTGACGTGCGCAGCGGGTACCGCCGCGCGGAGGAGTGGGGTCACGTGGCAGCGGCCGGCCCCGAGCGCCACGCGCGTAGGTCTCAGGCCCCGTACCTTCTGCGCCTCGGCCCGGACGGTCCCGGCACCCGGCCGCCGCTCCCCTCGGCGGCGCCCCGTCCCGATGCCGCGCCCGGGCGGCGGGGAGGGTGAGCGTGGGCCTGATCCAGATTGCCCCGGCCCCGGGCGCCTTCGGCCGGCTCGTCGACGCCGTCGCGGGCGCGTTCGGGCTGAGCGACGCCGAGCACGTGATCGGCAGCACCCTGCTGTTCTTCGCCGTCGTCGGCTTCCTCGATGCCTACCTCCTCACCCGCCTCTCCCTCACCGGCGCGTTCTCGGAGGTCCAGCTCGGCCACGCACCCGTCGTCGACCAGCAGGAGGAATCGTCATGAGCACCGACACCATCCCGCCCGGCAGCGACGGCGCCACCGGGCTGCTGGTCTACGTCCCCGGGCTCGGCGCGGCCAGCCGGTCGGCGGAGCTCCTCCGGCAGGTGGGCGCGGACCTCGGTCCCGGGTGGCAGGTGCGCGTCTGGCCGCACGGGCTGACGCCGCTGAGCTCCCAGCGGATGGAGGACGCCGCGCACCGGCTCGCCGTGCAGGTGCGCACCTGGGCCGGCGACAACGGTGTCGGCCGGCCGGTCGACCGGATCCTGCTGGTCGGCCACAGCCTCGGCGGTCTGCTGGTCCGGCACGCGTTCCTGCTCGACGCCGGGGTCGCCGGAGGCGGATCGGCCGCCCAGCCCTGGACGTCGAAGGTGGCGCGCATGGTGCTCCTGGCCGCGCCGAACGCCGGCTTCCGGACCAGCCGGCTGCCGCTGGTGATGCGGGGGCCGTACGCGCTGGCCGCCGCAGTCGGCCGGCTGACCGCCGAGGACCTGCAGTCGGGGTCGCCCTACCTCACCGAGCTGCGGCTGCGCTGGGTGAACGCCTTCCGCACCCCGGCACCGCCGGCGGTGCTCGTGGTGCAGGTGCTCGGCGACCGCGACGACCTCGTCACCCGGGAGGACAGCCTCGACATCGAGTACATGGCGGGTGCGATGCGGATCGACGTCCCGGGCGCGGACCACAGCAGCCTGGTGGACGTCACCGGGGACCCCGAGCGGTACGGCATCCTGCGCCACGCGCTGCTCGGGCACCTGGACACCGAGCTGCTGCGCGCCGAGGGCACGTCGGACGCTCCCGTGTACGTCGTGCTGCACGGGATCCGGACCAGCAGGTACGCGACCTGGGTCGGCGAGCTGACCAGCCGGCTCTCCCGGCCGGCGGGAGAACCGGGCAGCCGCCCCCCGGTCGTGTGGGCGCCCAGCTACGGCTACTTCAGCGCTATCGACTTCGCGCTGCCCTTCAGCCGGTCGCGGAACCTGCGCCGCTTCCTCGAGTGGTACGGCCAGGTGCACGTCGTCCACCACGGCAGCCCCCGCCACTTCGCCGGGCACAGCAACGGCACCTACCTGCTCGGTCGCGCCCTCGAGGCGGTGCCCGCGCTCTACTTCGACCGCATCTACCTGGCAGGTTCCGTGCTGCCGCGGGAGTACCCGTGGACGGAGGTCGTCGCTCGCGGCCAGGTGACCGACCTCGTCCTCAACGACCGCGCGACCCACGACACGCCGGTCGGCTGGCTGTGCGCCGCCCTCCGCGGCCTGGGCATGCGCGACGTCGGGACGGCCGGGGTCGACGGCTTCGACGACCGCCCGGCGCGCGTGGTCGAGCAACCGGGCGCCTACCGGGGCAACCACGGTGCCGCGCTCCAGCCCGACGTCCTGCCGCACGTGTCCGACTTCCTGGTGGACGGTCGCCGCGGACCCGACCCCGGTGGGGCGTCGCCGTACTGGTTCGGCCTGGTCGGCCGGCTGGCCGGGGTGCTGTCCGCTCCCCTGGCCCTGGGCGGCGCCGTCCTGCTCGCCCGGTGGGCGCGTCCGCGGGGCGGGCGGTCGCGGGCGGCGGCCGCGACCGTGGGCGTCGGGGTCGCCTGGGCGATCGGGCGCGCCGTCTGATCCCGCCTCCGCCGAAGGAGCGGCTCTCCGCCCGCGCTCGGCAGCACCTGCGGATACGGTCCGCGGTGTGAGTGACCAGAACGCCGCAGCCGGCGCCGCGACCTCCGACGACCCGGCCGGCCGGATCGCGTCCGGCTTCGCCACCACGGGGCCGGCGGTGGAGCTGGGCTCGGTGGTCCACGACGGGGTTCCGCACCCGGGAGCCGCCGTGCGCGTACCGCTGGCAATGCTCAACCGGCACGGCCTCATCGCGGGCGCGACGGGCACCGGCAAGACCAAGACGCTGCAGCTGATCGCCGAGCAGCTCTCGGCCGCCGGGGTGCCGGTCGTGCTCGCCGACGTCAAGGGCGACCTCAGCGGGCTCGCCCAGCCGGGCGTCTCCGGTGACCGCATCACGCAGCGGGCGGCGCACACCGACGACGACTGGCAGCCCACGGCCTACCCGGTGGAGTTCCTGGCGCTCGGCGGGCTCGGCACGGGGGTTCCGGTGCGCTGCACCCTCACCGACTTCGGCCCCCTGCTGCTGTCGAAGGTCCTCGACCTGAACGCCACCCAGGAGAGCTCGCTCGGGCTGATCTACCACTACGCCGACGCCGCCGGGCTACCGCTGCTCGACCTCCAGGATCTCCGTGCGGTCGTCCAGTGGCTGCTGTCCGACGAGGGCAAGCCCGAGCTGAAGAACCTCGGCGGGCTCTCCACCGCCACCGCGGGGGTCATCCTGCGCAAGCTCATCGCGCTGGCCGAGCTCGGCGGCGACGTCTTCTTCGGCGAGCCCGAGTTCGAGCCCACCGACGTCCTGCGCACCACCGACGACGGCCGCGGCGTCATCACCGCGGTCGAGCTGGCCGCCGTCCAGGACCGGCCGGCGCTGTTCTCGACCTTCCTCATGTGGCTGCTCGCCGAGCTGTTCGAGGAGCTGCCCGAGGTCGGCGACCTCGACAAGCCCAAGCTGGTGTTCTTCTTCGACGAGGCGCACCTGCTGTTCAGCAACGCGAGCAAGGCGTTCCTGGAGTCGGTGACCCAGACCGTGCGGCTGATCCGCTCGAAGGGCGTCGGGATCTTCTTCGTCACGCAGAACCCGACCGACGTACCCAGCGCCGTCCTCGGTCAGCTCGGCAACCGGGTGCAGCACGCGCTGCGGACCTTCACCCCCGAGGACGCGACGGCGCTGCGGAAGACGGTCTCCACCTTCCCGCGGACGAAGGACTACGACCTCGAGGAGCTGCTCACCGGGCTGGGCATCGGCGAAGCGGCGGTGACCGTGCTGTCCGACCGGGGCACGCCCACCCCGGTCGCGTGGACGATGCTGCGGGCACCGCGCTCGCTCATGGCGCCGATCGAGCCGGCCGCGATGGCGCAGGCGGTGGCGGGATCGCCGCTTCAGCAGAAGTACGGGCAGCCGCTCGACCGCGACTCCGCGTACGAACGGCTGGCGGCCCGGCTCTCTCCCCCTGAGACCGGTGCGCCGCCAGAAGCCTCCGAGCCACCGACGCCTCGCCGGCGCGCCTCCCCGGAGCCCCAGCCGGAGGAAGGCGGCCTGAGCCGGGTGCTCGAGTCACCGGTCTTCCGCTCGTTCGCCCGGTCGGCGGCGTCGGCGCTCGGCCGGGAGCTCACCCGCGGGCTGTTCGGCACCCGGCGTCGCCGTCGCTGACGCCGGAGACGGCTCGGGTCAGCCGTCGACGTAGCGATCGCGTTCGACGACAAACTGGCCGGTGGCGGTGTTGGCGTCCACGAACTCCGGCAGCAGCGGGATGCGCACGGTCACGGTCACGCAGACGGAGAACTCCTCCCCCGGTGCCAGCGTCGGGAGGAAGCCGCCCGCCGCGTCGCACCCCGCACCGGCCGGTGCGTAGGCCACCTGCAGGTCGGCCAGGTCCACCGACTGGTCCTCCACCGCCAGCCGCGCGGCCCGCAGTGCCCGCTCCTGCCCGGTGACCGCGTACGGGGCGGTGCCCATCGCCCGGCCGGCCTCCCGCGCCGCGGCCTGCGAGGCGAACACCCCGCGCTGCACCGCAGAGAACCCCGCCACCACGTAGACCAGCGGCACGAACACCACCAGCGCGACGAACACGAACTCCACCAGCGCCGACCCGCGCTCGCCGTCGATCAGCCCCAGGCGGGCACGCAGCCACCTCACGCCGCCTCCTTCATCGCCCGGCCGGTGACCTCCAGCGGCAGCAGGTTGCCCAGCGCCGTCTGCTCCGAGGTGGCCCGGGCGACGATCTCCACCGTCCGGGCAGCCCCAGCGGCAGAGTCTCGGTTTCACTCGTCGTCCTCGACCTGGGCGTGCGCGATGCCGCGCTCCCAACTGCCCGGGGCGCTGGCCGCCCGGGCGCGAACGGCGCGGGACCGGCGGGCGCTCCGCGTGCTCCTGCTGCCCGTCCCCGCAGTCACGGCGCAGGGCTGAACGCACCCGCCAGCGCGTCGCGTATTCGCACGACTGGCTGCCGCTGTAACCGCGCATCTACGGTGAGATAGCGCCGGTTGGCGTCCTTCCCAGCCTCGGGGGGCATCGATGACAACCGTGGGAACGTCCGCGCCTCCGACCCCGACCGCCAGAAGGCCCGTCTCACGCAGTGCCGGTGCGCGACCGGTGCGGGCGACGACCGGCGGCGTGCTCGACGACCTCGTCCGCTCCCTGGGCCAGCTCCTCGACGCCGTCCTGTCCGGCAGCGCCGTGCGGCCGGCGGACCATGGTGGTGTCGTCCTGGACATCGAGCTCGGCGGCTTCCGGTGGATCGCGGTCCAGCAGCACCCGTGTCCCGATGCGGTGAGCCTGAGTCCACGGGAGTCGGAGATCGCCCGCATGGTGGCCGCGGGGCTGACCAACCGGGCGATCGCCACGGTGCTCGACATCAGCCCGTGGACGGTCGGCACCTACCTCCGGCGCATCTTCGTCAAGCTGGACGTCAACTCGCGAGCGGCGATGACCGCCGCCGTCGCACAGCGGCGGGCGGCCGACCCCGTGCCCCCGGTCGCCCCGCGCCGGGACGTGGATGCGTGACGCACGCCCAGGCGTCCTGAGAACGTGCGAGTACCGCCGCACACAGGTCGCTCCTAGCGTTCCCGCATCTGCTTCACCGCGAGATTCGGAGGTGCCGTGGTGGACGGGATGCGCGAAGCGGAGTTGGAGTGGGAAGTCCGCGACGGAGAGTCCGAGTGGGAGGCCGGCGACGGCGAGTACGAGGGCGAGGAGTTCCTCGGTGGCCTTATCCAGGGCATCGGCAGCGCGCTCGGTCTCGGCGAGGGCGAGGCCGACGGCGAGTACGAGTGGGAAGCCGGCGACGGTGAGTTCGAGTGGGAAGCCGGCGACGGCGAGTACGAGTGGGAAGCCCGCGACGGCGAGTACGAGTGGGAGTCCGGCGACGGCGAGTACGAGGGCGAGGAGTTCCTCCCCGCGCTCCTGCCACTGGCCAAGATGGCGCTCCCGCTCCTGGGTGGCCTGTTCCGGAAGAAGAAGCGCCGCCGGCCGGCCCGCGAGTTCGAGTCCGAGGACGAGTACGAGTTCGAGGACGAGTACGAAGGCGAGTTCGAGGACGAGCAGTTCCTCGGTGGCCTCATCCAGGGCATCGGCAGCGCGCTCGGCCTCGGCGAGGGCGAGCAGCCCACCCAGGGCGTGCCCGCCACGGCGGAGGTCATGGCCGCGATGGCTGCCGACACACCGTCCGCGGCAGAGGCCGACGCGTTGGTCGGCGCGGCGACGGTGATGGTGCTGACCCCGCGGGAGCGCCGGGTCCTCGAGCAGCTCATCCCGCAGTTGGTCCAGGCGACGACGCTGCTGTCCCGGTTGATGCGCCGGCGGAGGGTCACCCGGCCGGCCATCCGGGTCATCCCCACGGTAGTCAAGGCCACCGCCCGGCCGCTCGTGGCCGCCGCCGTCCGGGGCCACCCACCGACGACGGGCGTCGCGGGTCGCGTGCTGACCCAGCAGACCCGCACCGTGCTCACCCGCCCGGCCGTGACGCGCGCGGTGATGAAGCGCAACGCCGCCGCGGTGCGCAAGGTGGCGGGCCGCCGCACCCCCACGGGGATCGTCCGGCCGCGTCGGCCGCAGCCGGTCCGCTGATCCGGAGGGCACCATGTCCACCAGCACCGACTTCGAGTACTTCACCGCCGACGGCGAGTACGAGCTGGAGACCGCCCTCGGCCTGGCCGGGCCACCGGCGGCGTCGTCTCCCGCGCTCCTCATGGAGCACCTGGGTGCGCTCGCCGCCAACGCGGAGAGCGAGGCGGAGGCCGAGGCCTTCCTGGGCGCCCTGGTCCCGCTCGCCACCAAGCTGGCGCCGGCAATCGCCCGCGCAACCCCGCAGCTGGTCCGCGGGGTGGCGAAGGTGGGGCGGCAGCTGTGGCGCAACCCGAGCACCCGGCGCCTGGTGGCGGCGGTGCCGCAGGTGGTGCAGCGGACCGCCGCCGACCTCGCCCGCCAGCACGGACGCGGGGCACCGCTCACCACCCAGGCCGCGACGCGGAGCCTGGCCAAGCAGGTGGCCAACGTCCTCGACGACCCGGCGAAGCGCCGCCGGGCCGTCCAGCGGTGCCGCGCCCTGGACCGCCGGTGGCACGCCACGCGGAAGAACGCGGGCGGCGTCCCGGCACCCGGCTCCCGCCGCTGCACCTGTCGCTGATCCGGCCGGGCCGCTCCGGCGGCCCGCCCTGCTCCTGGGACGGCACCATGACCACCAGCCTGTCTCCCCGGACCGCGCCCGGCCCGGCCGGCGAGGCGGCATCGCCGACCCGGCCGACCGGCCGGCCACCGGCGCGGCCGCCCGCCGCCCCACCGCCCCGGGTGCTGCGGTCGTGGCTGCGGGCCCAGGCCCTGAACGTGACCCGGCACGCCGCCGCGCTGCGGCCCTTCGGACCCACCGAGTTCGGCACCGGCCCGCAGGCTCCGTCACCCGGGCACGTCGCGGCGGTCAACCGGCTGCTGGCACAGCTGGGCACCGAGCTCGACTCCCGGACGACGGCGGTGGGGCAGGCGGCGCGGCGGGCGTCGTCCGCACCGACCGGCCCCGCCCTGCGCGAGCTGGTGACCCGGACCGAGGAGGCGCACGGCGCCGTCCGGGCCACCGAGGCGGTGTGGGACTGGTACTTCGAGTTCTTCGGCCAGCGGCAGAGCCGCTACGGGCCCTGGCTGCTGGCTTGCGACCGGATCGCCCTCGACGTCTACCAGGACGTCTACATGGGCCTGGGCCGGGCGAAGTCCGTGCCCGCCCCGCCGCCGATGAGCTACATGCGGACCGGCTTCTCCCCCGCGACCTTCCGCCGTGACGTGCGGCTGCAGCGCCTCGGGTCGCAGCCGAACCCCTTCCCGATCGTGCAGCTGCCCTACCACCGGCTGGTCAACCCGTGGACCCTGGGCGCAATCCTGCACGAGATCAGCCACAACCTGCACACGGAGCTGGGCCTGTCGCGCGCGGTGCCCGAGGCACTGCACGCCCGGCTGAGGGAGGCGGGGGCGCCGCCGGCGGTCGCGGGAACCTGGGCCCGGTGGAACCGGGAGACCTTCGCCGACCTGCTCGGGCTGCTCCTCGGTGGCCCGGCGATCGTCGCCTCGCTGATCGACATTCTCGCCCGGTCGCCGGCCAGCGTGACGACCTACAGCCCGGCGGGCGTGCACCCCCTGCCGCTGCTGCGCACGCGGGTCAGCACCGTCCTGCTCGCCCGCATGGGGTTCCCCGAGCAGGCCCGGGCCCTCCAGGCCGTCTGGGACCGCACCTACGGCGGCGTCCGCCCGGCGGCGCCGGAGGCGCTCATCCGGACGGCGCCCCGCGTCGTCCCGCTGGTCGTGGACACGCTTTGCTACCGGCCGTTCGAGGCGCTGGGCAAACGGTCGCTGGCGCAGGTCTTCTCCTTCGACCACCGGCACGAGGCGATGGTCGAGGAGGCCGGCGCGCGCCTGGCCCGCGGGATCGACCCGGGGATCGTGCCGGAGCGCTTCCTGATCGGCGCGGCCCGGCACGCGCTGGACCGCCGCTTGGCCCCGCCCGACGTCATCGCCCGCCACTTCTACCGCGACCTCGGGCGGCGGTGACCGGCGATGGCCGTGCACGCGGCGGTGGCCCACCTCCAGCAGGCGGTCCGGGAGCTCCAGGAGCGGGTGCAGCTGCTCGCCCGGGTGACCGACGACCACCCGGGGGACGGCGAGAGCGTGGTCGTGGACCTGGTCCGGGACGCCTGCGACGACGTCCAGGGCTGGCTCGCCGGCCTGGCTGAGGCGGCGCAGCGCGCCGCCACCGCGGCCGCCCGCCGCGACACGGTGCGGCTGGCCGAGCAGCTCGCCGCCTGCGCGACGGCCTGCGAGACCAGCCTGCAGCGCTTCGTCACGGGGCTGGCGGGGGTGGAGTCCCTCACCCGGCTGCGCCGGCTGGCGCACGACCGGCCCGGTGGGTGGCAGGAGTGGTCCTGGCAGGTCCAGGACGGCATCGGTGAGACGTGGCCCCGGATGTGGGCGCTGCGGGGCCATCTCGACGGCTGCTGGATGGAGCTGGTCGAGCGGTTGCAGGACGAACCCGTGCTGGTGCGCGCACAGGTCGAAGAGGCCGGCCGGACCAGCGAAGACGCGGCAGCAGGAGGCCGATGATGGCGACGAGCACCAAGGACCTGGCCCAGGCGCTGCGCGACGCCAGCGCCTATCCGCTGCAGGTCTCCGACGCACTGGCCGGCGGTGGGCGCGGAGAGGCGGGCGACGACCTCGACCGCCTCGTCGACGGCGCGCTGCGCGCCGTCATCGGCACCCGGACCCGGGTCGAGGACGTCGACCGGTTCCGCGCCGCGCTCGCCTCGTCGTTCGTGGAGGAGGAGGTCGACGGGCACCGGCGGTACGTCCCGGCCGCGCCGGGGCTGGTGCTCCAGAGGGCCGACGACGCGGCGGTGACCGGTGCGCAGGCCGTCCTGCTCACCCAGGCGAGGGACGTCGTCGACCGGGGCCTCCCGCTGCTCGGACGGATCACCAGCCTCCGGCCGGCCGGCGACCAGCAGGACCACGAGGCGCTCGCCGTCGTGATCCGCACCGCCGTGCAGCAGCTGCGGGACGAGTTCGGGCGGGCCGACGGCCCCCGGGCGCCACTGGTGGAGCAGCAGCTCCGGGTGCTCCTCGGGAGCACCGCCGACGGCACGGCGCTGGTCGACCCGGACGAGGTCCGGGGCGCGCTCGGCGCCCTGCGGGACCTGTCGGGGCTGGCCAGCCGGCCGATCCTGCCGCTGGCCGGGCGCAACGGCCAGGTGGGCAACCGGGCCAACACCCCGGTGGAGGAGGAGAGCCTCACCCACTTCCGGGTCCTCACCGAGTACGTGCTGCGGCTCTGGCAGTCCTGGCACACCTACGCCCGGTCCCTGGACGGCGACGGAGGCGGGTACTCGTTCATCGGTGGCCGGCTGGGACACCTGGACCTGACCTTCCAGACCATCGGGGAGGCCGTCGACCGGGTGCGGGACGCGCTCGACTCGGTCTACGTCGGCCCCGCCGAACGGCAGATCCTGGTGCTGCCGCTCCCCTCCCGCCCGCGGGACCGGCTCAGCGTCGAGCAGCTGCTCGACTGGGCCGAGCAGGCGGTGGGCCGGCAGACGGCCAACCTGGCCCGCGACCACGGCCGGATCGCCCTGGCCGAGTACGTGCTGCCCAACGCCGCCGCCGTCGCGGCCCTGCTGCGGGAGGCGAGCGAGGCGCAGGTGGGCGGCGGCTTCGACACCCCCCGGGTGCGGTCCGCGCTGGCCGAGCTGGTCACCCAGTACGACCAGCTCGTCGACGAGCTGAAGCTGCTGGTCCCACCGCTCGGCCAAACGCCGGGATCACGGCGCACGGAGTTCACCACGGTGCCCGACGTCATCGACCGCTCGCTCGACGAGGCGAACGAGATGCTCCGGCGGAGCCGTCTGCGCCTGCGGCTGGGTGAGGGCCGGGCGGTGCGCAGCGGCGCGCTCGACCGAGTGCTGGGGACGTCCCCGCCGGTGGGGACCGAGGTGGCGCGCGGCAGCGAGGTCGTCGTCGACTACGCCGCCGGTCTGGCGCAGACCGCGGTGCCGTGCACCCGCGACACGACGGTCACGGAGGCCGAGCGCCGGCTGCGGGACGCCGGCCTGCGACTGGGCGGGCTGCAGCCGGTGGACGACCCGGAGATCGCGTTCGGCCGCGTCGTCGACTCCGATCCCGGGGAGGGCA
Organism: Blastococcus sp. SYSU DS0669; assembly: GCF_054050895.1. Taxonomy (NCBI): domain Bacteria; kingdom Bacillati; phylum Actinomycetota; class Actinomycetes; order Geodermatophilales; family Geodermatophilaceae; genus Blastococcus; species Blastococcus sp. SYSU DS0669. The sequence continues at coordinate 372,924 of NZ_JBJHAE010000002.1, forward strand.
CCGTCCTGCCGGTCGACGAGAAGGTGTGCCTGCGCGTCTCCTCCGGCGACGGGAGCGGCGACCTCGTCGACCAGTTGTGCGCGATCGCGCCGGCGGTCGGTGACGCCGTCCGCCAGGTGCTGGGCGCCGGCGGTCAGCTGTGGCGCACCGCGTCCGGCTCGGACGACGACTGCCCCGACGACATCAGGCAGGCGGTCGCCGCCGTGGGCAGCGTGGTCACCCTCCTGCGCCGTCTCGCACCGGCGAGGCAGGGAGCGTCGTCGTCCGGTGACCCGGTGTTCGACCGCGGCGACGCGCTGGACCTGGCGGCCCTGCGCATCAGGCAGGTGGTGGCCGAGTTCCAGCGACAGGCGGCCGAGAACCGGGCCAAGGAGGCGGCTGTCGAACGCCCCGCGGAGGCCGCTCCCGGCGATCAGCACGGGTACGCGTACGGCGCGGTGCCGCTGCTCGATGAGGACCCCTTCGCGGCCTGGCGATCGCGGGCGGCCTCGGCCGACGACGACCACGACGACCACGACGCCGATGGCGACGCCACCGGCGCCGACGACGACGGCCGCTCCCGCAGTGACCAGGACGACCCGGGAAAGGAGTGACCAGCCATGGCCACCGCCGGAGACGAACAGCGCCTGCAGGATCTGCAGGCCTCGGTGATCGATGCGATCACCGGCCGCCTGGCCTCCCGGCTCGCCGGGCAGCCGGAGCTGGCCGACGTCATCGCCTCGGCGGTCGAGAGCCGGTTCGAGGCGCTGGACTCGGCCGACTCCGACGGGCACCCGGTCGACCCGGGGCTCAACGCCCTCATCGGGTTCGGCGCCGAGGCGCCGCCGGTGATCGACCGGATCCCGCTGCCGCGGGGCGTGCAGCCCTACGACGAGCAGGTCACCTCGGAGCGGATCACCGGCATCGCCGACCTGTACTACCTCTACCAGCACGAGCGGATCGGGGTGTTCCGCGTCGTCCAGAAGCTCAAGGAGCTGTTCGACGCCGGGGCCGTCCGGCTGAGCTCGGGTGAGGGGGCGACCGGGCTCTACCGGTTCGACCGCCGTGACGTGCTGCGCTACACCGAGCGCGACCGGCGCGCGGCCTACCTGCGCGCCTTCGGCTACGGCCGTGGGCCGCTGGCCCCGGGAGCCCGGCGCAACGGCGACTTCCACCCGCTGTTCGTCACCTTCAACGAGCAGGTGGCCCAGTTCTGGCGGGACCGGCGGATCTCGGAGGTGATGCGCGACCGGGCGCAGGACCCCAGCTTCGGCAGCATCGCGATCGTCCGCCGGGCCGGGCTGGACCTGCGCAACAACCTGAAGTTCACCTCGTACGGCAACGTCGCGGTGATGCGGATCGAGGTCATGCAGTTGCTCGACGAGGCCTTCCGCATCGTCGGCGCCGAGGACGTGAAGCGGCTGTTCGGCGCGGACAACGCGTGGGACGTGATCGAGGAGGTGCTGACCCGCTACTTCGGGATCACGCCGGTGACCTCACCGCGGCAACGCATGGCGGTGACCGGACGGCGCGTCCTGCGGTGGCTCGGGCAGCAGTTCGTGCTCGAGGAGTCCCGGCCGCAGTTCGAGGCGAAGCTGAAGCTGATCGCCGACGACGCCGAGGAGTGGCGGACCAGCGCCCAGTCCATCGGCATCGTGGCGGCCGACCCGGACCGGCGGGTCACCCTCCGGCCAAGCCCGGTCGTCCCCGCGCCGTCCCCGGTCCGGCCACCGCGGCAGCCCGCCGCGCGGTTCATGTAAGCACCCGAGCACCGAGAGAGGACGCCGGCGATGCCCCTTCCTGCTCTGCTGCCCGCCGCCCCACCGGAGCCGTCCCTGGAGGCCGAGGTGCTCGGCCGGGACACCCGCGTGCTGGTGCGGGACACCACCGCGGCACCGTTCCGCTACATCTGCCACCTGCACAACCGGCCGGCCGGAGGCGGCGGCTGGACGGGGACCGGCACCCTGATCGGGTCCCGAACCATCCTCACGGCGGCGCACAACCTGGTCGGTGCGGATCCGGCGGACATCGTGGTGACGCCCGCCCGGAACGGGCCGTCGGCGCCGTTCGGGACGACCCGGGGCAGCGCGGCGCTGCTCTGGCACGCCGGCTTCGGCCCGGCCGACGAGGGAGGCCCGCGGGACGTCGCCCTGCTGCGGCTGCGCACGCCGATCGGCACCCGCTCGGGGGTCTGGAGCATCCGGCACAGCGCCGGCCGGCTGGATCCCGTCGGGCGCAGCATCGACGGCCGGCTCCCCCAGGCCACCGGCGTGCTGAAGGTCAACATCAGCGGCTATCCCGGCGACAAGTGCGGCACCGCGGCACATCCACTGCCCTGCGGCAGCTCGCAGTGGCGCACCTACTCCGCGACGGTGCGCGCGAAGGGGCAGCTCCTGCACTACTTGAACGACACCAAGCCCGGCCACAGCGGCAGCCCGGTGTGGGTGCGCCGGCACCCCTCCATGGGCGGTCGGGTGCTCATCGCCGTGCACGTCGCGCGTGGGCCGAGGAACCGCCGCGGCACGGTCACCTCGAACGTCGCCGCGCGGCTGACCCCGCAGCTCATGGCGTGGATCCGGGCGAACACCCGCTGACCGCACTCAGCCGTCGACGTAGCGATCGCGTTCGACGACGAACTGGCCGGTGGCGGTGTTGGCGTCCACGAACTCCGGCAGCAGCGGGATGCGCACGGTCACGGTCACGCAGACGGAGAACTCCTCCCCCGGTGCCAGCGTCGGGAGGAAGCCGCCCGCCGCGTCGCACCCCGCACCGGCCGGTGCGTAGGCCACCTGCAGGTCGGCCAGGTCCACCGACTGGTCCTCCACCGCCAGCCGCGCGGCCCGCAGTGCCCGCTCCTGCCCGGTGACCGCGTCCGGGGCGGTGCCCATCGCCCGGCCGGCCTCCCGCGCCGCCGCCTGCGAGGCGAACACCCCGCGCTGCACCGCAGAGAACCCCGCCACCACGTAGACCAGCGGCACGAACACCACCAGCGCGACGAACACGAACTCCACCAGCGCCGACCCGCGCTCGCCGTCGATCAGCCCCAGGCGGGCACGCAGCCACCTCACGCCGCCTCCTTCATCGCCCGGCCGGTGACCTCCAGCGGCAGCAGGTTGCCCAGCGCCGCCAGCAGCGCGGGCACCGACCCAGAACAACGCACCACGACCAGCGTGGCGCCCGAGGGCTCGGCCTCCTCCCCCGACGTGCACGCCAACCCCAGCGCCGTCTGCTCCGACGTGGCCCGGGCGACGGTCTCCACCGTCCGGGCGGCCCCCGCCGCGGAGTCGACGTCGGCGTTGGCCGCGTACCGGGCGCCCTCCTGCGCGCTCGCCGTGACCACGTTGCGCACGTGCACGTAGACCGCCACCTGCAGCACCGCCAGCAGCAACGTCATGATCAGCACCGAGACCATGACGAAGTCGACGACGGCGCTCCCGCGCTCGTCATCGAGGCGCTGGAACGGCCACGCTGCAGGGACCCGCTGCGAGCGTGGGAGCTGCGGGGGGCAGCGAGGTCCTTTTCTAGCCCGCACCGGTGACGGAGGTCAGCGCGTTCTGCACCGCCGTGACGATGGCGTCCTGGAAGACCCCCAGGATCGCCACCACCAGGGCCGCGGTCATCACCGTGACCATGACCCAGCCGGGCACGTCACCCCGTTCGGGGTCCTCGCCCCGCATGCGGGCCGCCAGCGCCTGCAGCGCGGCATCGAGGTGCGCGAGTGCACGCATCGTCGTCCTTCCTGTCGTTCGTCCGCTGCTCACTGCGACAGCGAGACGATGCTGATCAACCCCGGGAACAGGGCGAAGAGAACGGTGACCGGCAACACCAGGAAGACGACCGGCACCATCATGGCGATCTCCTTGCGGCCGCCGGCCTCGAGCAGCCGGCGCTTGCCGGCCTCGCGGACGTCGGCGGCCTGGGCGCGCAGCACCTCGGCCAGCGGCGTGCCCCGCTCGATCGCCACGAGGAGGCCGTCGACGAACCGGGCCAGGGCGTCCAGCGAGGTCTGGTCGGCGACCTGCTGCAGCGCGTCGGTCAGCGGCACGCCGGCCCGCGCCCGGCCCAGCGCGGCGCCGAGCTCGCGGGCCAGCTCCCCGCCGGAGAGCCGGGTGACCCGCGCGATCGCCGCGGCCGGGCTCTCCCCTGCCGTCACCGCCAGCGCCAGCAGTTCGGCGACCACCGGGAACTCGGCGAGCAGCAGCTCCTCGCGCTTGTGCACCTGCTGGGTGAGCCACCAGTCCCGCCCCAGAAGCCCGCCGAGCAGGCCGGCGACGCAGAGCAGCCCTGCCGAGAGCACGTTGAGGCTCCCGGCGGCGACCGCCCCGAGCGTCGCGGCCACGCCTGCCGCGAGCAGCCCCAGCCCGCCCCACACCACCTGCTCGATGCGGAAGTCCTCGACCGTCAGCTCGCCACCGAGGGCGTCCAGCCGGCGGCGCACCGCGGCCCGCCCGCCCAGCACGCGGTCGATCAGCCGTGCGCCGTTGGCGATCGAGGGCCCGGCGATCCGGCGCACCGCCGTCAGCATGCCCGGCTCGGTGGCGGTCCCCAGCAGCCGCGACGGCGGCGGGGTGTCGTGCACGTAGGGCGCCAGCCGGTCGACCAGCCGCACCGAGCGGAACGGCGGCGCGTAGGTGAGCACCAGGACCAGCCCGCTCGCGGCCAGCAGGCCGAGCAGCATCCCGACAACGCCGGCGCTCACCGCAGCACCCGCACGTCCTCGGGCAGCCGGCCGATCCGCAGCATCAGCCGGTAGGCGACCAGGCAGACCGCCCCGCCGCCGAGCAGGACCGCCGTGCCGAGGGCGGAGTCGTAGGCGGCGAGGGTCGTCGACTGGGTGGCCAGCAGGAGCAGCACACCCCACGGCGCGGCGACGGCCAGCCGCGCGGCCGAGACCACCCAGCCCTGCCGGGTCTCGAGCTCGGCGCGGGCGCGGGCGTCCTCGCGCAGGAAGGTGGAGAGCGTGCGCAGGACGCGGCCGAGGTCGGTGCCGCCCACCTCGCGAGCCACCCGCAGCGTCTCCACGATGCGGTCGCCCACCGGGTCGGCGAGGTCGTCCTTGAGCCGGTCCAGCGCGGTACCGAAACGGCCGCTGGAGCGGTACTCGGCGGCGAACCGCGCGAACGGCGGGCGCAGCACCTCCGGGCCGCGGGTGGAGAGCACGGTGAGCGCCTCGGGGAGGGAGAGCCCGGCGCGCACGGCCGAGGCCAGGTTGTCGACGACCTCCGGCCAGACCTCGCGCAGGTCGGCCCGGCGCTTGCCGGCCAGCCGCCGCACCTGGACCTGCGGCAGCAGGAAGCCGAACAGGCCGAACACGAGGCTGACCGTCACGGTCGCGGTGGCGACGAGGACGACGACGGTGACCAGCACCCCCAGCCCGATCTGCAGGGCGAGCAGCTGGGCGCCGTTGATGCCGGTGAGCCCCGCGGCGGCCAGCAGTTCCTGCCGCCGCCCGGGCCGGCGCGGGTCGGTGCGCGGCCTGGGTGCACGGGACCCGCTGCGCCAGATCAGCAGCAGGCCCACCCCGAGCAGCAGCCCCAGCAGGGCGCCGGACTGCGTCATGCCAGCAGGCCGGCGAGGTCGAACCCGGCGGCGGCGAACCTCTCGGCGTGCGGGGGGTAGCCGTCGGCCCGCACCAGGCGCCCCTCGCGGCTGGTGAAGACGTCGGCGGTCTCGACGACCCCGCCCTCGGTCCGGCCGGGCAGCGCGACGATCTCGCGCACCCGGCGTCGGCCATCGGCGTCGGTGCCCGCGTGGACCACCAGGTCGACGCTGGCGGCGACGGTCGGGACGACGAACGACGTCCCGATGTTCTCCCCGGCCAGCAGCGGCAGCGTGCACATCTTCACCACGGCCTCGCGGGCGCTGTTGGCATGGAGCGTGCACATGCCCGGAAGCCCGGAGTTCAGCGCGATGAGCAGGTCCAGGCACTCCTCCTGCCGCACCTCACCCACCACGATCCGGGAGGGCCGCATCCGCAGCGCCTCCTTCACCAGCCGGCGCAGCGGGATCTCCCCGGCACCCTCGAGGTTCGGCTGGCGGGTCTGCATGGAGACGACGTCGGGCAGCGGCACCCGCAGCTCGAAGACCTCCTCGCAGGTGATCACCCGCTCCCGGGCCGGCACGGCGGCGCACAGGCAGTTGAGCAGCGTGAAATGTCCGGCGCGGCATGGGTGACCGTGCGTGCGGGGCCCTTCTGCCGTGTCTCGTAGCCTGACGACATGCCGTTGGACGCAGCCTTCGCGCGCGAACGCTTTGCGGCGTACCTCGCTCTATGGGACAGGCAACGTGCCGCCATACGAATTGGAAGTCCCGAGGCGACCGCACTCGACGACGAGATCGTCGCAGCACAGCCAACGATTAGGCGCTTGCTGGCCGCGTGTGGCCAGGAGGCCAGCTACGTCGGCGTCGACGCTCAGACCTACCAGCAGCATCGTCGGGCCATCCTGCGTGCGACCGGCGTCTTGAACGACAGCGAGGATTTGGCTCGGGCACTTGGACCACAGGGACCACAGCTCCGGGCCACGGGGTTGCACCCATGGGTGTGGGAGACGGCAGCGCCACTATGGGATAGCGGGCACTACCGCCAAGCCGTGGCCGCCGCTGCGGGCAATCTGAGCCTCAAGGTTCAGAGCAAGTTGGACCGCTGGGACGTGGCTGACGACGCCCTGATGACTGAGTCGCTTAGCGAAAAACCGCCCGCACCCGGTAAGCCCCGACTGCGGGTTCCGGCCACCCCGGGCCGCCCGTTCGAAGAGGCGTTGCAGACGGGCGCGCTCTCCTATGCCCGAGGCGTCTTTTCGCTGCTTCGAAACCCGGCCACACACAACGTCACCGAAGAGTGGGGGGAGCAGCGGGCACTGGAAGCCCTGGCCGCCCTCAGCGTCTTGGCGCGGGTATTGGACTCAGCAGCGATAGTGGCGTCAGAACCCGGCGCAGTGTGACTACTAGGACGCTTCGGATCAGGCTCTCCGCCCCTGCACGCGGCCCTACCCATTGAGGGCAGGGCCTCGCCACCTCACCGCGCGGGAACTTCTATCGGCTCCTTGGGAAAGACCGACCGATGCCCCTTCGCGCCCTCAACCACGACATAGCGACTGTCCCCGGGGTACTCGTAGACGCGCGCCCAAGCGCCCCGCTCCGTGCCCGACCCCTTGCTCTTCAGGTCCGCGCACTTGCGGCGGGCCTTACTCTGGGCTGCGCGTGATCTACGCGTCACTGCGAATCGTCCCCCTGCGCTCGAGCCGCGTTCGGCTGCTCGCGGCGGTCTGGCTGTGCCTCCTGGGCGGTACGGAGCACTGCCAGGAGCGAGTAGAACCCATGCGCGAGGACCCTCCCAGCCGGCACGTCCACTCCCTCATCAAAAGTTCCCTCGTCGGCGCTGTCTACACACAGGAAGCCGAGCATCGGCTCGAACCCACTATGCGGTTGATCCACGAACACACCCTTGACGGGCCAAACGATCGTGGACCGGTAGGGGTACTTCCCGCTGCGTAGGAGGTTGCGGTCCCAGTGCGAGTTGACATAGCCCTGGCCCACCTCCCTGGGCAGATCGTTGCAGAAGAAGACTGCGACGTCACCCCGTGCCAGCTCAGCGAAGTCTGTGTTGTCACGTACCCAGTCGACGTGGCCCGCGCGACCGACGAACTTCGAGGGCTCGCTGCTGCTGACGGTCCGGACGACGGCGTCCCAGTCCGCGCGTCCGTCCGCCGATCCCTCGGGAGGCGCGTACACCTGCTTCAGCGTAGCCCTACAGGGCTTGCCCGTTGCGATGCCAAACGCCTCCGCCGCCTTCGCGACAGCGGCGTCCGTGTACCGCACATACAGCTGACGGGTCTCGGGCGAGCTAGCAGCATCCACAGCGAACGACACCTGCGCCGCCGCATCGGCAAAGGCGGGGGCGGCGTCGGCGTGTCGCCGCTTCCGCCGCTGCCTCGCCTCCCGCTTCAGCAGCACGGACTGCAGATGAACGCCAGGACGACGGCGAGCACAGTGATCACTGCCAGAGCGACTGCTAGAACCGCCTGCGCCTGCGGTCCCTCCGCCACCAGAGCCCAGACACCGACGAAGAAGCCCCCGAGGGTCGCGGCGTCCGAGAGCAGACGGAAGCCAGTCCGCTCAGACAGTTCGCGCCATGACCTGCGCAAACGCTTTATGCGGCCAGGCTGTGGACCACCATCCGGCGTTGTCGTTGCCATCTCCCCCTACCGGCCAACCCTGCGGCGAACGACCTAGGGGAAGACCAAACCGCCGCGAGACCGACCAAGCCAGCCGGCCTCGGGCGTGTGCATGCTTGCGTCCCGGGCCGCTGGGCAGGCTCGGGCAACTGCCGAAGCCGCCACCCTAATCTGACCGCTACGGTTTCGTACGCATCCCATGGGACTCCATCAAGCGTCGAAGAAGTCCTCGTCTATCCGCTTCAGGTGGTACGTCTCCTCGATAGAGACCCCGACGTTCCGGTCCACCATCAGCCGGGACAGCTCGCGGCCGTCGATGAGGACGAGCCGCAGACCCACCCGATCCGCGTAGGTCCTGGCGTCGGGGGTGAACGAGCTGGTCGTGATGAAGACACCCCGGTTGGCCTGCGCCCCGGTGAGCGCGCCCACGAAAGCCTGGATGTCAGGCCTACCAACCTTGCGGTCCACGGCGTAGCGCTTGGCCTGGACGTAGACCACGTCGAGGCCCAGGGCATCCTGACGGATCACCCCGTCAAGCCCTTCGTCGCCGGGACCGCCCAGGTGCTCAGCGGTGGCCTGAAGCCCCCCGTAGCCGAGGGCGGCTAGCAGCTTGAGGACGACGCGCTCTAGGAAGTCCGGCGGCTGGGCGACGATCCGCCCGAGGAGGTCGGCGGCGACGGAGCCGTTGGCGGAGTCCACCAGGGCCTGCACGGCGTCCACAGGCGACGACTCGACGAGGGCGTCATCTACCGGTGACCCGTCGGGCGAGGACCCGTCCGCCTCCCGCCGTCGCCCCTTGAAGTCGAGGAACTCCTCGAACTGGCGCAGGGTGTCCAGGTCAACGGGGCCACCGTTGGACCGCAGGACGTCGGCACCCCTTGGGCTGATTCGCACCGCCCCCCGCCCAGGGCGCAGGAGAAGCCCGGCCTGGAAGAGGTAGGTGACCGCCCAATAGGTTCGGTCCAGATTGCGGGAGCGCCGGGCGCTGGGGGTGACCTCCCGCAGGTCCTCGTTAGTCAACTCGAGGACGCGGGCTGCCTCGGCCGCTAGGTCGGCTACCCGGTGCTCGTTGCCGTCCGCTGTGGCCCTGAGAACCGGATCGAGGTAGCGGTGGAAAGGTGGGACGGCCATATGCCGCAACCTATCTGTGCCCTTGGAGGCTGGCGTGCAGGGTGACGAGGCGCGAGTCGTGGACGCCTTCTGCGCCTACCTGCGGGCGGACGGCTGGGACGTCAAGACCGGCGTCAAGTGGGTGGACGTGGTGGCCCGGCGAGGCGAAGAAACCATCTACGCAGAGGTAAAGGGGCGCGCCGGACCAGACACCGGTACCGCGCTCGACATCCTGTACGGGCAACTGCTTCGGCGCATGGAGGTTGAGGATCGGCTCGGTGTGCGCTACGCCGTGGTGGTGCCTGACGAGGCGGTCGCCAAGGCGCAGCGGGTACCCGCGTGGGTCCGCGCACGGCTACGTGTGGACCTGTACGCCGTCGATGACCACGACAACGTGCGGTCGGTTGCGGGGTAGGTCTCGGCCGAGCCCTTACTGCGTGTGCAGCATGCCCATGACCTTCGCCAGCTCCACTTGGGCTGCGTCCACCTCCGGCTGCAACTGCTCGATCAGTGCGCGCTCTTCTTCTCGCAGGTGTGACGCGAGGGCAAAGTCTTCATCGCCGAGGGCTTCCTCCTTCTGCGCACGAAGCCGACCGATAGCGAAAAGCCGGTCGTAGTGATTCTCCTCGAAGCGCCCAATCACGGCGTCCAGCGACGCGACTGCCGCCCGCATGTTGGGGGCGAGGTGGATGGCCAACTGCGCCTCAAGCTCCCACGCCCGGCGCGTGTGACGCAGCAACTCATCGGTCGGCTTGGATCGGAGCCGATCGCGCAACTCGATGCACCACCGCGCTAGCTCGGCCAGGGTGGCGCGGCCCTCCTTCTCGGCGTCAGCCCTCTGCTGTTCGATCGCGAGTTGCCGCTGATGCTGAAACGTCCGCCGCGTGAGCCACGCCTGGGTGACGATCCCCGCTACACCTAGCGTGGCGGTGGAGACGACGGAGGCAATCGCTACAGCGTCGGCCATGGCGGCATCCTCCCTCCCACCACTGCCCGGATGCTCAGACGGACCTCTTTCCCCAGCCAGCCCCTAGGCACGCACCTCCACGCTCGATGGTCGCGGCGGCCGGGCACCAGGGAGGAAGACCCGGCCGCCGCGAGTCATGGGGCGGCGTCCGCGCGGTCAGTCCCAGCCCGGCACGGTGCGGCCGGTGGGGCCGATGCCGCCGTGGTCGCAGGACACGGACCGGTCGCGGGATAGGGCAGCGCGGGCGTCCGTGTCCCCGAGGCCGCGGTACTGCTCCACCAGGGCGAAGGCGGTGGCGTGGTCCGGCGCGGCTGCCAGAGCGCGGCGCACCGAGGGTGGCACCTCGTCCAGCACGGACACCGGCAGGCCGGACGCGGTGAACGAGATCCGGTGCTCGAGCGCGGCAGCCGGCTCAGGGAACGCCCGCCGCTGCGCGGCCGCTCGCTGCCGGTCCTGCGCGGCGGCGGCAGTCAGCACGTCGGTTCTTGTGATCGCCCCGTTGCGGCCGGTGCCGGTTACGCGGGCCAGCAGGACCCCGCGCGTGTTGGCGAGGCGGCGCACGTCCGGATCACTCACCGCGACGCGGGTGTTGGCGGTGACGACGGCCGGATCGGCGGCCAGCCCCCCGCCGATGGTCAGGGACCGGGGCTCGGCCGGGACGGCGTGCAGGTGCGCGGCGGTCCCCGACCGGTAGTCCCGGTCGCGGGCCACGAACTTCACATCGTCCTCAGTGACTTGCCCGCCGGGGCCGGTGCCAGCGACACCCGCCAGGCGGATGCCCAACGCGCTCGCCAGAGCGGTGGCGGCTGCGGTGGGCGCGGGCGGGGCGATGCGGCCGGTCACCGGACGGCCCCGGTGGACAGGGCGCGGGCGTAGGCCACGGCCAGGTTCGCGTCGCGGCTGGCGGCCCGCTGCTCCGCCTCGGCGGCGCGGGCGCGGCTGACCGCCAGGTACCGCGCCACGTCTTGGGGGGTCCGGCGGTGCAGCCCGGCGCGGGTGTAGGCGTCATCGAGCAGCGGCTCCAGCGCGCGGGCGGCGCGCAGCTCAACGGTGTCGTCGGCGGACTCAGCGGCGGCCACCTGCGCGGCTGCCTGGTCCACCGTGGGGATCGTGCTCACGGGTGGTGCTCCCTTCGGTCGTCGGCGGCCGCCAGGACGGCGGCCCGGTCCAGCAGCCACTCGCGGCCCCGTCGCACGGCGGGCAAGCGGCCGTCGTGCACGTAGTCCCGCACCCGCCGGGGCGTCAGCCGCAGCAGCCGGGCGGCCTCGCTGACGGTGACCAGCGGGGCCGGTGCAGCCCACGTTGCCGACGCAGGTGCAGGCGGCAGAGATGCCTGCCGCTGGCGGCAGCCCTCGCCATGATCGGCCAGGTGCCGGACCAGCGTGGCCACCAAGTCCAGCACCTCGGGCGGCACGGGGAGGCCGGCGGATCGCTGCGCCCGGACCGCACCGGCCAGCGCGTCGGCCACGTGCTGCATCGCCAGCGGGCTGCACAGCAGCACTCCTGCCGGGCCGAGGTCGCGGGCGTACTCGGTCGCCAGGTCAGACACCGGGGCCACGCGGCGAGGCCGGGGGCGGCGGGCTGGCGCGGCCACGACGGGGACCGGGCCGGGACGGTGGACGGCGGGATCGGTGAGCACGGGGCCTCCATTGGGGAGGTCGGTGGCGAGGTCGCCCCGCACGGTGCGGGCCGAGTCCCCTTCGCCGGAGTACGTCCGGCGCGCCTGCCACGGGCGCGGGGTGGTGCGGTCAGGGCGCACCTAGAGTCATGGCATGGCGTTCGGCAGGCAGAAGGCAGACGGCCCCGGCCCCGAGGACAGCTCCGTCCCACAGGACGAAGCGCTGCCCATCCTGGAGGCCGCGACCCGTGCGCGGGACGGTGGCCGCCGGATCTTCACGTGCGCCGTGACAGTGGGGTTCTCGACGGGCAGCGGTGTAGGCCTCGGGGGGAAGAAAACCACCCGCGTGCAGCGGTGGGACCCGGCGGCGCTCATCGAGGGCATCGAGTCCCTCGGCTGGCGGCTGGAACACATGGACCACGTGTGGGAGCAGACGGAGCACAACACCGCGCTCAACATGGCAGTCATCAGGGGCCTCACCGTCGCCCACATGCAGTTCCGGATCAGCGCGGCGATGTAGGCAACAGCCCCCTCCTCAACGGGCACCGCCTGGACGTGCGTCCCGCTCCTCGACCCACCGCTCGACCACGCCGGTAGGCCAGCGGTCCCCGTGCTCGTCAACCCACGCCTGCCGGGCCGCCGTCCAACGAGACCAGGCACGCATCTGCCGGGCCAGGTCCGTCGGCAGCGGCACCACCACGGCAGGAGACCCGGGCGGCCAGTCCGGGAACTCGTCGCCGGACACCGGGCCGTCGTCGGGCCAGTCAGCGGCGTTGAAGGTCAGCAGCTCAGGCGGCGGGGTCCCCGGGCGGACAGCGGACGGGCGAAGCCTCACGACCGGCCACCCTCGACCGCGCGCAGGCTGCGCCCGTCGTTGGGGCCGCGTGGACCGCGCGGTGCCTGCGGGTTCCAAGCACCCTCGCCGTCCTCGTCTGCGCCGGGCATGTGCAGCCCGGCCAGCAGCTTGGCGGCCTCCTGAGATACGAGCCGCAGCTCGACGGCCGCCGGGGTCACGCGCCCCGTCTCCAGGTCCACCAAGCCGGACTCGGCCACCGCCACCTCCAGCTCGTCGCAGCGGTTCAAAGCCGAGCAGGCCCGGCCCAGCAGCGCCAGCTCGGCGGGGCTGAGCAGGTAGTCCCTCGTTGCAATGACCCACAGGCGGTCGCCCGTCCCGCCCTCGCCGGGCAGCACGTTCTCGATGTCCACTGGTCACTCCTCGCATGGGTCTCGGGGCGCTCGGGCGTTAGCCCTGGTCGGGGTAAAGAACCTGACTAGCGGCGTGGGGGTCAGGGGCCGGGGGTCCGCGATTTTCGGCACCCCCTCCCCTGCCAGCCGCGAGCTTGCGCGGGCTGGCTGACGGTGCGCCGGTGGCTGCCGTCCTGCTGGCGACACTCGCAGTGCGGTGGCTGCTGCGGTGGCCTGCGGTGACAGCGCACGGGCGTTGGCTGCCAGGCCGACTCGCGGGCTGTCGGGCTGCCCGTTGGTGGCGGTGCCGCGCGCCCGCTGCTGGTGCTGGTGCGGGCTGGTGCGCGGTTCGCTGACCCGCATGTCGGTGTTTGCCGTGTCGCTGCCGCGATGCCTTCGGCTTCGGGCTGGCTGCGCTGCTGCGCTGTGCCTTCGGGCTGACTGCCAATGCCGGGCACGACTGCCTCGGGCTCGGTCTGCTCGTGACTGCAGTGCCCGCGTATCCGCGCTGGCTGGCCCGGCTGGCTGGCGCGCTGCACGCGCCCACCTGCTGCCGCCCGCGCCGCGCCTGTCGAGCGGGGTGCGTGCCGTGGTGCTGGGGTGCCGGGGTGGCCTGGCCGCCGGGGCGGGGTGCACGGGCACTCGGCGCGCGGGGCGCACCCGGCGCGGGATGGGCGACGCGCGCCGCCTCGTCCCCCGAGTCGCCCTCGCGGCACGTGCCGGGCTGCTGGGCACCCGCACCCCCACCCGGTGCCCGGGGTAGGCGCACTCGGGGGCTGGTCACTGCTGGCCCTGGGCAGTGGCCGGCTCAGGGGCGGGCACCGGGTGCAGGTGTCGCACGGGGGCGAGCTGCCGGTCACTCAGCAACTCGGCCAGGATCTCGGCGCGGATCTCATCCTTCAGCGCGGCGATCTCGGCGTTGGCCCGGGCCAGGTCTGCCAGGTTCACGGTCTCGTCCTCCTCGGCGGTGGGGGTGGCGCGGTCGGTCGTGCCGTCGATGAAGGGGGACTTCTCCGGCGGGTGAATGCACAGACGGTGATCGCCCCGCGTGTGCGCCCGGTGGCGCTGCTGGCGTTGGCGGTCCCTCTGGCGCTTTCGGGCAGCGGCGGCATCGGCGTCCGCCACGGTCACGGTCGCGGGCGCGACCACGGGGCCTGTCACGCTCTGCGTCACGCTCGGCGAGGGCACATAGGTCTTGTGCGAGGGCACATAGGTCTTGTCCCCCGAGGTGCTATGTGCCCTCAGCGTCACGCTCGTGGGCAGCCGGTACAGGCTGGCCTTCCATCGGGATGGGTCCGCACCCGAACGCCCCCGGCGCGCGCGGGGCAGCAGGTCCGCCTCTGACAGGGCCGCGAGCGCCAGCCGGACCGTCTTGATGCTCAGGCCGGTGGCCTCGGCCACGGCCCGCAGCGGCATGACCGGCCGCAGGGTGTTGTCGTGCGCCTCGGCGCTGTCGCAGGCGTAGGCCAGGACGGCGCGCTGGCTGTCGGTCACGTCCAGGGCGGCGTCCGCCACGTGGGCGCGGACGGTGGCGATGAACGCGGCGCGGCCCCCGCTGGTCAGCGCGGGTCGCTCGGCCACCACGCCCTCGGCCGTGGTCCACGCCTTCGACAGCAGCGCGTTGGTCTCGGCGCGGCTGCGGTCCTTGCGTCCTCGGCTGCGGCGCGCCTGGTGCCCCAGCTTGCTCACGGACTCGGTGAGCCGCAGGTGGTAGGTGGCGAAGTCGTGGCCACGCTGGCACATGCTCATCGCCACCTTCACCAGCGCGTTGAAGACGGGCGTGTCGTAGTCGCTGCCGGTGGCGTTGTCCAGGCCGGTGACGCCGTCGCGGATCAGGTCGATGTAGGGGCCGTCCAGCGCACGCTCTGGCCCGCCGGTCACCCCGCCGCCCTCCTGCCCCGCAGGGTGCGCCGCAGCACTGCCTCGGCCACACGGCGCGGGAGGCCGGCGGCCTCGGCGGCGGTGGTCAGGGCCGCGACCACGGTCACCCGGTCGGCGCTGCTCCCGGTCAGCGAACGGGCGTCACGGGCCGCTCGACACAGCCGGTCCAGCGGGCTGGCGTCACGGCCGTCGATGACATAGCGGACCAGCGCCACAAGCGGGACGGGACTGTCAGTGCCAGCCGTACGATCATGGTCACCAGGCGCGTACTTGGCGGTCGCGGTCTCGGTGCCTTGGGGGCGGTTCCGGTGGTCAGCCGGGGCCGCCCCTCGCATGTTCGGGGGCCTCACGGGGCGTCGCCACCCTGGTGAAGGACCACCCGCCCGTCGGCGCGGGTGTGGAGCAGGCGGCGGGCGGCCAGGGCCTCCACGGAGGCAGCGACGACGTCGGCGGGCAGGCACACGCACGCGGCCACCCGGTGCAGGTTCAGCCGCGCGCCCGCGCGGGCGCGCAGTACGCCGCGCAGGTAGCCCAGGACGAGGCGCTCGGCCGTGCTGAGCCCGACGGCCGGCTCAGTGCGGCGGGCCGTCACCGGGCATTCCCGGCCGGAGTGCGCAGCAGGGCGGACAGCTTGATGCGCTGCTCGAGGGTCAGAGGTGGCGCAGTGTCCACCACGCGCCTGATGTGGTCCGCCAGCTTGGCGGCTTCTAGGTCCCGGCGCGCCTGCCGGGTCTGGTCGGCGTCGGGGCCGTAGTGGCGGGACGTGACAGCGAGACGGCCGCGCGCAGTGGCGGTGGCGGCCGACATGGGCCTGCTCATGGGTACCGGCTTCCGGTGGACGCATTACGGCGTCCGCTGGACTCGCCCGCCACGGCGGCCCGTCTGGGGCACGCAGGTAGCTCGCTTCCGCGGGCGGTCAGCCCAAGCGCGCGGTGTGCGGGACCGGGGCTGAAGACCAAGCTACATAACTGCCCATGCGGTGACTAGAAACCTGCCCTCGGGTGCATAACCGCAGGTCAAGACCGGGAATCAGTCCGCGCCCTTCCACGTCACCTCCACAGCCGCCGGGTCGAACGCACGGGCACCCCGGCGGGTGCGGTGCAGCCGGACGTCGAGCAGGACGGCCACCACGGCACGGCGGCGGGACAGCGGCAGCCGGTCCCACAGCTCGCGGACCTCGGGGTTCCCCGCCAGGCCGTCCAGCAACGGCGCGGAGTCCACGGTGCGCGTCCGCGCCTCGGCAGCGTCCAACTGCGGGCGCAGCCGGGCGGTGATCCGCTCAAGCTGACGGCCGTCGATCTTGCCGTCGGCGTACTGGTCGGCAGCGTCGTCCAGCCGTCCCCGGAGCTCCTCGGCCTCGGCCAGCGCCTCCTGCTGGTCCGGGGTGTCGCCGGTGGTGAACAGGTCTACAGCGTCCGGCCGGGCCAGCCGCGCAACGATGATGCCGTTGATCAGCCCGTCCAGGTCAGCCTGCTTGCGCATCACGCACCGGCGCTCGGCGCAGCCGTAGGAGTCCACGCCCCGGTTGCGCGCCATGCGCAGCGTCGCGCCGCAGACGCCGCAGCGGGCGATGCCCGAAAGCAGGTGCTTGGCGGCGGTGCCGGTGCTGGTCTTCCGCGTCGGGTCGGTCAGGACGGCCCGCAGTTGCTCCCACCGGCCCCGGTCCAGGATCGGCTCCCACGCGCCCGCCCCCGCCTCCACGCCCCGGTGGATGCGGATGCCGGCGTTGCGCTCGCGCAGCACCAACGCCCGCACCATGCCCTTCGCCCACGGCTTACCCGTCGGAGAAGGCACCCCGTCCTCGTTGAGGGCAGCGGTTACCGCGCGCAGGGACTCACCGGACAGGAGGGCGTCCGCGATACGGCGGACCACGGCGGCCTCGGCGGGCACCACCGTCTCCCGCATGGTGCCGTCCGGCGCGTGCTCCCGGGTCCACCCGTAGGCACGGCGGCCATGAGGCTGCCCGGCCGTAGCTCGCTGCTGCAAGGCCCGCCTCACCCTCTCGCTCTTCTGCCTGCTCTCGTTGGCCGCGACCGCGCCCAGCACGCGGGCGATCATCTGTCCGGCACCGGTGGAGAGATCCCAGTTACCCGCCTGCACTGTGGCTACCTGCACGCCCGCCCGCTCGATAGCCGGGATGAAGTGCTCGAGCTCCATGGGCGAGCGATGCAGCCTGTCCGGGTGCCAGGCCACCACCACGTCGACTTCACCCGCCTCCACAGCGGCGATGAGGGCCGCGTACTGCGGCCGGGGCTTCCCGCTGTAGGCGCTGATGTCGTTGTCGATGTAGCGGCGGGTCACCTGCCAGCCGTTCCGGCGTGCCAGCGCCTCGCAGTCCTCCTGTTGACGCTGCACCCCTAGCCCGAGGCCCTGGCGGTCATCGGAGATGCGGCAGTAGATCGCGGCCCGAGGTGCGTCCTGATCGGAACCGATTGACGCGTTTGCCCTGGTCAGCGAGGTGGTCACGCCTCCAAGCTACGCCCAACCTCCGTCAGTTCGTACAGTTCAGCAGCGTCGTCTTGCCGGCCTGGGTGCCCCCGGAGACCAGGATGTTCAGTCCGGAGGCGACCGCGGCCTCGAGGAAACGGGCGGCCTGCGCGGTCAGCGTGCCCAGCGCGACCAGTTCGTCCAGCGAGTGGGCCTGCAGCACGAACTTGCGGATGTTGACCGCCATGTGGCGCCGGGTGATGTCGGGGATGACCACGTGCAGCCGGGAGCCGTCGGGCATCATCGCGTCGACGAACGGGGTCGACATGTCGATCCGCCGACCCGAGGTGCGCAGCATCCGCTCGACCAGGTCGGCCAGCTCCCCGGGCGCCAGGATCGTCGTGGTCAGCTCGCTGCGCCCCCGGCGGGCGACGAACACCCGGCCGGGCTCGTTGACCCAGATCTCCTCGACCTCCGGGTCGTCCAGGTAGCGCTGCAGCGGCCCGAACCCGGCCACCCGGTCCAACACGTCCCGCACCACGGACTCCACGTCACCGATCGGCGGCAGCGCCGAGGTCAGCGACCGCTCGGAGTAGTCGGCGACGACGTCGCGCACCAGCAACCGCACCGGGCCCGGATCGGTGAACGGGTCCAGCCCACGCCGGCGGATCAGCTCGCGGACCTCACCGTCCACGACGTCCAGAGCAGTCGGCACACCCATCCCCGTCGAGCCGCGAGCAGTCGAACGCCGGGGACTGTAGGGAAACGGACCGGTCCCATGGGGTGACGTCAGGCGATCTGTGGACAGACCACGGCCCGATCGGGGGCACGAACACCCGGCCGGGTGAACGGGCCCGGTTCGAGGTGGAAGCACCGGGGAGCCGGCTGCGCTCCGGCGGGATCCCGCCCGTGCGGGGCTAGGCAGGGAAGGGGGCCTCCCGGACGTCGATCTGCTCCCCGGTCAGCGCTTCCACGCCCCCCCGGGGCTCGGGTGCGGCGCGCATCGGGGTGCCCGGGCTGCTCGGACGACGACGCTCGGCGCTGGGCAGGGCGAGCGGATCCACCGGCGGGGCGGCGGGGCGACCGAGGTGGTACCCCTGCCCGTAGTGGACACCCAGCGCCTCCAGTGCAGCGAGCGTCTCGCTCGTCTCGATGCCCTCGGCCACGAGGGCGAGGTCCAGGGTCCGCCCCAGCTGGACGATGGCGCCGATGACGGCCCGGTCCTCGTCGTTCGTGGCGACGCCGTCGACGAAGGACTTGTCGATCTTGAGGATGTCGATGGGGAAGCGGCGCAGGTAGCTCAGGGACGAGTAGCCCGTGCCGAAGTCGTCGAGAGCCAGCCGTGCCCCCAGGGACTTGAGCTGCTCCAGCTTCTCGGTGGTGGCGTGGGTGTCCTCGGCGAACAGGGACTCGGTGATCTCGAGGGTGAGCTGCCGGGGGTCGAGACCCGAGCCGCGCAGGGCCTCGGTGACGTGGTCGACCAGTTCGGGGTGCTGGAACTGGCGCACGGAGACGTTGACGCTCATCCGCGGGCCGGCGCCGTCGGCCTGCTGCCAGGCGGCGGCCTGGCGGGTGGCCTCGCGGAGGATCCAGCGGCCGATCGGCACGATGAGGCCGCTCTCCTCGGCCAGGTCGATGAACTGCGCCGGCGACACCAGCCCTCGCTCCGGGTGCTGCCAGCGCACCAGCGCCTCGTAGCCGCTGACCCGGCGGCTGGCCAGGTCGATGATCGGTTGGTAGTGCAGCACGAGTTCGTTCCGCTCCACCGCCTGGTACAGGTCGGCCTGCAGGCGCTCGCGGTCGAGCTGGGCGGCGTGGTGGCTCGGCTGGAAGGTCTCCCAGCGTCCCTTGCCGTTGGTCTTCGCCACGTACATGGCGATGTCGGCCGCGCTCAGCAGACCGATACCGCTGGCGGCGCAGCCGGTGGTGGTGGCGAGGCCGATGCTGAGGCCGGCACGGATCGCGCGATCGAGGACGATCACCGGTTCGCGGAGCGCCGCCAGGATGCGTCCGGCCACACCGGGTGCCATCTCCTCGCTCCGCGGACCGACGAGGAGGACGGCGAACTCGTCGCCGGCGAGACGGGCCAGCGTGTCCCCGGGGCGCAGGCACCCGCTGATCCGGTGGGCCACGACCTCGAGCAGTGCGTCGCCGCCGTCGTGACCCAGCGTGTCGTTGACCGTCTTCAGGTTGTCCAGGTCCAGGAACAGCACCGCCACCGGCGCGCCGGTGGTGCGCTGGCTCTCCTCCGCCCTGCGCAGCCGCTCCATGAACAGGGCCCGGTTCGGCAGGCCGGTGAGCGGGTCGTAGTAGGCCTGCGTGCGGAGCCGCTCCTCGAGCTCCCTGCGATCGCTGACGTCGCGCGTGGTCAGCACGACGCCGTTCACGGCCGGATCGTCCAGGAGGTGGTTGACGACCGTCTCGGTCCAGCGCCAGGAGCCGTTCCGGTGCCGCATCCGGGCCGCCGGGTACGAACTGGTCGGAGCACCGCGGACGACAGAGGTGAGCTGATCGCGGAAGGCCGGCGCGTCCTCGGGGTGCACCAGGTCCTGGATGTCGGTGCCGATGAGCGTCCCCGGCGGATAGCCGAGCACCCACCCGACCGACGGGGTCTGGTAGGTGATCGTCCCCGCGGAATCGACGACGGTGATGACGTCCGAGGCGTTCCGCACCAGTGAGCGGAAGTGCTCTCCGGCCTCGAGGGCGTCGAGCAGGCTGTTGAACGCCTGGGCGGTCTCCCCCAGCTGGTCGTCGGAGTCCACCTGGATGCGCTGGGACGTCGACTGGGCCCAGTCACCCGTGCGGCTGGCCTCCGAGATCCCCTGGGCCACCGATCGCAGGTGACTGCTGAGGACGGCGAGTCGACCACCGACCACGCACCGGCACACCAGGTAGCTGAGTGCGCCGACGAGGAAGCCGGCGCCCAGGCAGGCCGCCCGGAACAACGGGCGTTGCGCGAACTCGGCGGGCACGCCGAGCCCCGTGGCGAACGGCGGGAAGATCAGCCCGACCGTCAGGCCGAGGCCGACCATCCAGACAGCCAGATCCCAGAACACCCGGGTCGTCAGCCGGAAGCCGCGACGACGACGGTGCCCGAGGGCGCCCAAGGCCCGGGTTCCACTCATGCCCGGTCAGTCGTCAGACGACAGGGGGCGTCTTGAGCCCTGTGACGCCCACCTCACCACAAGGGGCCACACCAAGGCGGGCACCCGTGACCTGCACTTCAGAAAGCAGCGTGGCGGCCGATACGACCACCATGCACCCGGTCCGCTACACGACCCCGAACCGGCTCATCGGTGACAGCATCCACGTGCCCACCGTCGGGGGTCACTCCCGCTACGTCGATCTGGACGCCGCCGCGACCAGCTCGGCGTCCGTACAGGTCATGCAGGCCGTCCAGGACCTCATGCCCTGGTACTCCAGCGTGCACCGGGGCGCCGGCGCGAAATCCCGGTACACCAGCGCCCGTTACGAGGAGGCACGGGAGAGCGTGCTGCGCTTCGTCGGGGCCGAGCCGTGCTCGCACGTCGCGGTCTTCACCCGCAACACCACCGAGGCCCTCAACGCCCTCGCCTTCCGGCTCGACCTGCAGCCGGACGACGTGGTGGTCACCACGGCCATCGAGCACCACGCCAACGTCCTGCCGTGGCGTCGGCACGCGCGGCTCAGGATCGTCGACGTCGACGCACGCGGGACCTTCTCGGTGGAACAGGTCGTGGCCGCACTCGACCAGCGGCCCACGCCCCGCGTCCTCGCAGTGAGCGGGGCCTCGAACGTCACGGGCTGGCAGCCCGACCTGGCCGCCATCGCGGCGGCCGCGCGGGCACGGGGTGTGTTCGTGGTGGTGGACGCCGCCCAGCTGGCGCCGCACCGGCCCATCGACATGACGGCCCTGGGGGTGGACGCCCTCGCTCTGTCCGGCCACAAGATGTACGCACCCTTCGGCTCGGGAGCGCTCGTCGCACCACGGCACGTGCTCCGCTCCGGGGAGCCACTGCTCGTCGGCGGCGGCGCGGTCAAGGCCGTCTCCTTCGACGACGTCGTCTGGGCCGACGCCCCGGACCGGGACGAAGCCGGGACGCCCAACGTCGTCGGCGCCATCGCCCTGGCCGCTGCCGCCCAGGAGCTGGGGAGCGACTGGCCCGGGCTGCTCGCCCACGAGCAGGCGCTCACCGAGGCGCTCGACGCCGAGCTGCGCACGGTTCCAGGGCTGCGCCGCTACGGCCCCGCGGCAGGCGAGCGGCTGCCGGTCGCCGTGTTCAACCTCGACGGCGTCCCGCACGGCCTGCTGGCTGCCCGGCTGTCCGCCGAGCACGGGATCGGTGTGCGCAGCGGCTGCTTCTGCGCGCATCCCTACATGGCCCGGCTGCTCGGCCTGACCGAGCAGCAGGTCGACCAGTTCCACCGGGATGCACGCAGGGGCGGAGGCGTGCTCCCCGGCGCCGTGCGAGCCAGCGCCAACAGGGCCACCGGCAGCGGGGACGTCGCTGCCCTCGGGGAGGCGCTGCGGGCCATCGCCGCGACGCCGGAGGCCGGGGTGCGCTACCGCATCGACGAGCACGGTGATCACGTCCTCGACGAGGCCCACCGCCAGATCCCGGCGGGAACCTGACCGGCGACGGTCGCGGCGAGGGTGTGCGAGGTGCTCGCGGGGCTGACCGATGCCCAGTCGTGACCTGACGGGAACGAGGAGGTCATGGACGGCGGGCACCGTCCCTGCCAAGGTTCGGCACCACGCCGACGGAAAAACGGGGTGAACCAGGCATGACGGTCCCACTGGACGAGCAGACCGCCCGGCGGTGGCTGGCGGTCGCGATCGAGGAGGCCCGGGCCGGGCTCGCGGAGGGCGGCATCCCGATCGGCGGTGCGCTCATCGGGCCGGACGGCACGGTGCTCGGCCGCGGGCACAACCGGCGCGTGCAGGACGACGACCCCTCGGTGCACGGCGAGACCGACGCCTTCCGCAACGCCGGCCGCCAGGCGACCTACCGCGGCACGACGATGGTCACCACCCTCTCCCCCTGCTGGTACTGCAGCGGGCTGGTGCGCCAGTTCGGCATCTCCCGGCTCGTCGTCGGGGAGTCCCGCACCTTCACCGGCGGGCACGACTGGCTGGCCGAGAACGGCGTCGAGGTCCTGGTCCTCGACGACCCCGAGTGCGTGCAGCTGATGACGGAGTTCATCGCCGCGCACCCGCGCCTGTGGAACGAGGACATCGGCGAAGACGACACCACGCAGGAGGCCGGCAGATGAGCAGCAGCACGAGCAGTCGGGACGACGTCGCGCCGGTGGCCGGCGAGATCGACCCCGACTACCCCATCGACCCGGTCCCCCGGCACGCCCGCAAGTCGCTGTTCTCGCTGGCGATCGTGCTGCTGGGCTTCACCTTCTTCACGCCGACGATGCTGGCCGGCGCCCAGATCGCGGCCGCCTTCGAGGTCGGCACGCTGATCTGGGTGCTCCTGCTCGGCAGCGCCGTCCTCGGCGTCTACGTCGCCGCCATCGGTGGCATCGGCGCCCGCACCGGGCTCACCACGGTGATGATGTGCCGCTACTCGCTCGGCACCACCGGCGCCAAGTTCGCCTCGCTCCTGCTCGGCGGCACGCAGGTCGGCTGGTACGGCGTCACGGTCGCGACCCTGGCCGGGCTCACGGCGAGCGCGCTGGACTGGTCGGGCCGGGGCGTCGAGATCGCGCTCATGATCGCCGGCGGCGCCGTCATGGGCGTCACCGCCTACTACGGCTACAAGGGCATGTACGCCCTCTCGGTGGTCTCCGTCCCGCTGCTGCTGATCCTCGCCGGCTGGGTGACCTGGCGGTCGCTGGAGGAGGTCGGGGGGTGGAGCGGCCTGACCGCCGTCGAGCCCTCGTCGACCATGACGATCGCCGCCGCGGTCACCATCGTCGTCGGCACCTTCGCCTCGGGCGGCACCCAGGCGCCGAACTGGACCCGCTTCGCCCGGACGCCGTCGGCCGGCTTCTGGGCCTGCGTCGTCGCCTTCCTGATCGGCGAGCTGCTCATGCTCGGCTTCGGCGCGATCGGCGCGATCTCCTTCGGCGAGGGCGACTTCGTCCTCGTCCTGTACCAGCTCGGCCTGGTCGGCTGGGGGCTGGTGTTCCTGGTCGCCAACCTGTGGACCACCAACGACAACACCGCCTACAACTTCGGCGTCGCGGGCGCGGAGATCGCCAACTCCCGGTCGAAGAAGCCGTTCGTCATCGGCGGCGTCGTCCTGGGCACGCTCCTGGCGATCACCGGCATCTACGACAACCTCATCGAGTACCTGGTCTGGCTCGGCATCCTCATCCCCCCGCTGGGCGGCGTCGTCATCGGCGACTTCCTCGCCCGCTGGCGGGGCGGGATGCCGAGCGCGTCGGTGCTCCCCGCGTTCGAGTGGCGCAACCTGGGCGCCTACGTCGTCGCCGCGGTGGCCGCCTGGTGGAGCAACGAGGCCGGCTGGTTCATCCCGCCGGTGGTCGGCGTCCTCGTCGCGGTGGCCGCGGTGGTGCTCGTGCAGCGCGGACGGCGACCGGCGCAGGAGCCGGCCGCCGTCTGACCCGGCGCCGGACCGGTCAGCCGGTGCGGCGCACCGTGAGCCGGGGCGGAGCGGCCAGCGACTGCGCCACCACGCAGTAGCGCTCGGTGAGCTGGGCGAGCCTCGCCAGCGTCGCGTCGTCGGCGTCGGTGTCCAGCTCGGCGTCCACGGCGACCGGGCCGAGCCCGACCGGTGCCTCCCTCGAGACGCCGAGCGTGCCGCGGGCGTCCATGTCGGCGCGCGCCGTGAGGGATGCGGACCGGATGTCGACGCCCATCGCCGTCGCCACGCTGCGCATGGTCACGCCGGCGCAGGCCAGGAGCGCCTGCAGCAGCATGTCGCCCGAGCAGGCGTCCGAGCCGTCACCACCGGTGGCGGGGTGCAGGCCCGCACGGGCCGGTCCCGACCACGTCTGCACCGTGCACGTGATGCCCGGGTCCGCGAAGTCGGCGCGCGCCTCCATCTGCGCGCACGCCGAGGGCGGGTCGTCCCGGTAGCGCTGCTTGAGCGGGGCCTGCAGTTCGCGCAGTCGTGCGGCGTCCATCCGACCTCCCGGTGCGTCACCGACCTCGACGGGCGGCACTGCCATGGTCGGGGGTGCGGAGGTGCTCCGCCAGTGCTCGGGGGGCGGCCCTGCGGGCCTCACCCACTGGATCACGGTCCGGGTCGGCCGACCGCACCGCCGACCGCCCACCGCAGTCCCACGAACCGGGCGACCCCCACGGCCGCGGTCACCGTCCACACCACCGCCACCGCCCCCAGCGGACCCGCCGAGGCGGTCCACGAGTCCAGCGCGGCCAGCGCCAGGCTGGTGGCCGCCAGCCCCGCGAGCGCCAGCCCCCCACCGGCCCACTGCGCCGTCGCCCAGCCGGCGCGGTCGGTGGCGCGGAAGGTGAGCCGGCGGTGCAGCTCGTTGGCGACGGCGGTGGAGACGACGACGCCCCCGAGGTTCGCGGCCTGCTCGCCCAGGCCAGCCAGGAGAAGGAACAGCCCCAGGTAGACGGCGTTGGCCGAGCCACCGACGAGGACGAACCGGGCGAACTGCGCCGGCGTCCGGTCGCTCCGCAGCCACGCCGCGACCGGCGCGGGTCGGACCTCGATGCCCATGCCCGCCCGGGTGACCGGGGGGCGCTCGAGGACCGCTGCTGTCATGCCTCGAGCATTCGCGCCCCGGCCCTCCCGCCACATCCGGGAGCACCCTGGCCGGACCCTGATCCCGGCCCCCTGACCCCGACCCGGGTCCGGCGCCGGCGCCGGCGGACGCGCGGACGGCGGCCAGCAGCGCGGCGCCGTCCGCGCGCCCCGTCCGAACGTGGTGGGTCCGGCGGTGGCGTCGATCCGTGACAGGTCAGCCGGCGGAGCGGTCCACGCCACACAGCACGTCGGCGGCCAGGGCGTCGGCGCTGTAGAGGCGTCCTCCGCTGAGCGCGGTGATCACCGCACGGACGTCGGCGGCCTCCACCGTCGGCACACGGGGCAGGTCGGAGGGCATGCCCTTGTCCAGCATCGGGGTGTCCACCCCGCCGGGGCACACCACGCTGACCCGCACGCCACGCGAGGCGGCCTCGCCACGCAGGGACAGCGACAGCCCGACCACCGCCCACTTCGTCGCCGCGTAGGGGGCGAAACCGGGGTTCGGCAGCAGGCCGGCCACGGAGGCGACGTTGACGATGTGCCCGGACCCCTGGCGGAGCATCACCGGGTAGGCGGCGTGCACCCCGTGGACCACGCCACGCAGAGCCGGCCGCGCGCGCCCGCCCCCGCCGGTGAGGTCGGCGGCGTAGCGTCCGCCGCACGGAGCCGTCCAGGCTCCCGATGAGGGAGCGCGCACCATGGGTGACAAGTCCCCGCGACAGTCGATGACCAAGAAGGCCAGCGGCAAGTCGATCAAGGAGAAGCGGAACGAGAAGAAGGCGAAGGCCGACACCAGCTCGCAGATGGACAACCTGACCCACGGCAAGAAGCACTGACGTCCGCTCCGGCCCACCGAGCCGGAGCCCCGCGCAGGTCCCCACGTCGACACCGCCGCCCAACTCCTTGCGGAGCGGCGGCGCGTGCCCCACAGTGCTGCGACCGCCGACGCAGGCGGGAGCGCTGACCGGGGAGCAGGCATGACGACGGAGACCGCCACCGTGCACCGCGCCCGCGCCCTCCGACGACTGGTCCCGCTGGCCGGTGCGGCCTCCGTGGTCGTCGCCTACGCGGGCGCCTCGTTGGGTGACCTGGGCGGTGCGGGGATCAGCCCGACGATGGCGCCCGACGTGCTCGCCGCCCGCCTGGAGGACCACGCCGGCGCCCTGCGCGCGGGCGCCTCCCTGCTGTCGGTCGGCGCGGTGCTCGCCGCCGTCTTCGCCGGGCCGCTGTGGCAGCGGCTCAGGGCGGCGTCCGACGGGGTGGCGGTCGTGGGGGCCGCCGGGGCGGTCCTCGCCGCCGCGCTGTGGCTCTCCCTCGCCGCCGACGGCATCGGCCTGGCCACCGCGGCCGACCTGGGCAACGGCGCCGCGGCGCAGGCGCTGCTGACCACCGGCTGGGAGAGCGCGCGCCTGGCGGCCGTGCCATCGCTGGTCATGGTGCTCGCGGTGGTGGTCGCCGGGCTCGGCTCCGGCTCCTTCCCCCGCTGGTTCACCTGGTTCAGCGCGGCGACCCTCGTGCCGCTGCTCGTCGCCCTGACCGCCGTCGGCCCCTCCGGGCTGCTCGGTTTCGTGTTCGGGGGGCTGTGGCTCGTCGTGACGTCGCTCCTCCTCGCCCGGGAGGCACCCCGCGGGGCACCCGCCCGCTGAGCGGCGCGACGTCAGCTCCCGGGCGCAGGGCGCCGGAGCACGGAGGGGCGGCACACCACGGCCGCACCCAGAACCATCACCGCCGTCACCACGAGGGCCGCGCCGACCGAGAGGAGGTCGGCCAGCGCGCCGTTGAGCGCCGCGGCCAGCGGCCGCGACCCGACGAAGCCCATCAGCCAGAGCGCCATGATCCGGCCGATGAACTCCCGCGGCACCCGGTCGTAGAGCAGCGTCGTGATGCCGTTCATGGCCAGCGTCAGACCGACGCCACCGACGACGAAGGCGACGACGGCGGCGGGCACGTTCCAGCTCGCCGCGACGCCCACCGCCGAGCCCGCGAGCAGCACGAGCCCCGTCGTCGCCATCTGGGCGTGGTCGAGCCACCGGATCAGCGCCACCTGCGCGAAGAAGCCGAGGAACGCGCCCGCGCCGAAGGCCGAGGCCAGCACACCGACGAGCTCCGGGCCGCCCCCGAGGACGTCGGCCAGCGAGGGCCCCAGCGTCACGGCCGGGTCGGCGCCGACGCCCACCGCGGTGACCCCGAGCAGCAGCACGCCCACCACCGGGTCGGTGCGGAGGTACCGCACCCCCGCGATGACCGACAGCCGCGGCCCGGGTGCGGTGGGGGCCCCCGGCGTCCGCAGCCGGAAGACCGCCACGAGGAACACGAGGTGGCCGACGGCGGCGAGCCCGAACGCGACGCCGTAGCCGGCGGTGGCGGCCACGACGCCGCCCACGGCCGGCCCGACGGCCCGGCCCACCGAGAAGGTGAGGTTGTCCAGGGCCACGGCCCGCGCCACCTCACCCGGCCGCACCAGCGACGGGAGCAGCGCCTGCATCGCCGGCCCGCCGACGGAGAAGCCGAGCCCCACGATCAGCGCGGTCACCATGACCACCCACGCGGGCACGTCGGTGATCTCGGGGGTCAGCAGCACCCAGCCGGAGAGGACCGCCGCGCCGAGGGTGCAGAGCGCGCGGCCGAGCAGGATCTGCCGGCGTGGGCTGCCCCGGTCGGCCATCGCGCCGCTGAGCGGTGTCAGCACCAGCTGCGGCACGAACTGCGCGAAGCTCACCAGACCGACGAGGAACGCCGACGAGGTCAGCTGCCAGACCAGCGCCGCGCTGGCGATGTTCTGGATCCAGATGCCGACGTTCGCGAGCAGCTTGCCGGCCCAGTAGGGGCCGAAGACGGGGTCGGTGATCAACCGCCGCGACGGGCGGGGTGCGGCGGGCCCGGGCTCCGGTTCTCCTCCGCCGTCCACTGCCACGCAATCTAGGCAGCGCCGCCGGGCACCGGCCACCCGGGTCGGCCGAGAGCCCTCCTCCCCGGGTGGGGAGGAGGGCCCTCAGGTCATGCCGTGCTGGTGCGCGTCAGGCGACGCCGTTACGGGGTCGGGCACTCCTCGTAGAAGGCCCGCGTACCCGTGCGCACGGGGGTGGTGAACTCGCACCCGTAGTTCGGGTCGGCGACGACCTCGGGGTCGAGCACGGAGGCCCCGGCAGGCTTGACGCCGTTCTCCACCCAGTTCACCAGGTCGAGGAACTGGCTGGCCGCCTCCTCGGGCGTGTATTCGCAGTGCCCGGCGGCCCGGATCGGCCGCTGGACGAGCAGGTCCGCGTTGCCCTGGGCGGCGACGTCGCGGGCGTAGTACTGCTCCATCGAGAACGGCACGTAGTAGTCACCCAGGGTGTGCGAGGAGAGCACCGGGACGTCGATGTCGCCGGTGATCGCCGGCACCGGGACCGCCTGGTAGGTGCTCCGGGTCTTGGGCGCCGGCGCCACCCGCTCGATGCGCTGGTCGAGCGTGCTGCCGTCCTCGAACGTGTAGTCGACCGGGTAGTCCTGGTCGGCGTTCATCCACACCGCACCCGGCAGCACGCCGTCGAGCCCGGCGGGCTCGTTGGTCACGACGGCGTAGACGAAGTTCTGGCCCTCCCAGTAACCGAAGGCCTCGTCGTCACCGGGGCGCTCGCCGCCGGTGATCGCCGTGATGTTGTCGCGGAAGACCTCGCCGGCCTCGGTGAGGCCCGAGTACACCGGGGTCGCCGTGGTCGGGGTGCCGAGCGCGGCCTTGAACTGCGGCACGGCCTGCGAGAAGTACTCCGCCTGCGAGGGGAACGGGTAGGCGTCCACCCCGGAGAGGGTCTGCGCCAGCAGGTTGTAGTCGAGGAAGAAGTCGTAGAGCTCGTAGTCCCCCATGACGCCGCACATCGGAGCCGCCCCGTCCCACTCGACCCCGCGGTCGCGCTCGAGCAGCGTGCCGATGACGTGCCCACCCATAGAGACGCCCTGCAGGTAGCGCTGGTCGGCCTTGCCGACGCGAGCGTCGAAGACCTGCGCGAGCCGCTCGGTCGCGAGCGCGCCGGCCTCGATGTCGTACCGGTTCTCGCCGTAGGACGACGCCGCCCACGCGAAGCCGTTCTCGATGTAGGTGCGCCGCAGGTCGTAGCTCGGGTCGCTGACGTAGACGGTCGTGCCCGTGCCCCGGTAGCCGTGCTCCCAGAAGACGACGTCGCCGTTCCAGTCCAGCGGCACCTCGATGCGGTAGGCCGAGCCGCGGTCGATGCCGTAGAGCACCTTGCTGATCGGGTTGCCGGCCTCGTCGGTGAGCGGCACGAACTCCGCGCCCTGCCCCCCGTTCACGTAGTCGTACTGCGGGTCGGCGACCGTCCAGCGGAGGTTGTAGACCGGCTCCTTCGGGGACTGCTGGACCGGCTGCCACTCCGGGTTCGACGACTGGGGAGCGGCGAGGGCCGAGCCCCCGAGGGTGAACGTCCCGAGCCCGACGCCTGCGGCGAGGGCGAGGGGGACCAACCGGTTGCGGTGCAGGGACAAGATGCGACTCCTTCGTCGGCACTGTGCTGCGCGTCACTAGGGCGCCCTTGTCTACCCCACGACCGAGGGAACCGGATAGCCGGGTCTCGGGACGAGGACGCTCAGCGCAGCGTGGCGACGATCAGGTGCGGGCCGGGCTCGGCCAGCGCCTGGCGCAGCTGCTCGGCCAGCTCCTCGGCCGTCCCCGCCCGGCTCGCCGGCACCCCCATGCCCTGCGCGATCGACACGAAGTCCAGCCGCGGGCCGCCGAGGTCGAGCAGCTTGCGGGCCCGCTCGCCGTCGTTGGCCGCGCCCACCCGCGAGAGCTCGTGCTCGAGGATCTTGTACGAGCCGTTGTCGCAGATGATCGTCGTGATGTCGGCCTGCTCGCGCGCGTAGCTCCACAGCGCCGAGATCGTGTACATCGCGCTGCCGTCGGCCTGGATACCGATCACGGGACGGTCCGGGCACGCCACCGCCGCACCGAGCGCCATCGGCAGCCCGTCGCCGATCGCGCCGCCGGTGAGCGCGAGCCAGTCGTGCCGTGGCCCGGCCGAGGTCATCTCCGTCAGCCCGGCGCCGGAGGTGAGGGCCTCGTCGACGACGATCGCGTCCTCCGGCAGCAGCGCGCCCACCACCGCGGCCATCGTGCGCGGGGTCAGCGCACCGGTGGGCAGCTCGGGCCGCTCGAAGTCGGCGACCTCGGGCTTCGCGTCGGGCGCGACGACGTCGGCGAGCGCCCGCAGCGCGGCGGTGCCGTCCTCCCCCGGGGCGCTGAGCACGTGCACCGCGCAGTCCTCGGGCACCGGATGGCCGGGCACGCCCGGATAGCCGAAGAAGTGCACCGGTGCGGTGGCGCCGGCGAGCACGAGGTGCCGGGTGCCGGCGAGGGCGGCCATCGCCATCTCCGGCGGGTAGGGCAGCCGGTGCAGGTCGGGCAGGCCGGCGCCCCGGGTCGACCGGGCCGGGAAGGTCTCCACCATCAGGCGGACGCCGGTGCCCGCGGCGACCTGCGCGGCGGCCAGCTGACCGTCCTCGCCCATGACGTCGCCGCCGAGCATGAGCACCACCGGCTCCCCGGAGCGCACCACCGCGGCGACGTCGTCCACGACCGACGGGGCCACCCGTGGCCGCGGGCGCACCGCGCGCGGCCGGGCCACGGCGGCGCCCTCCTCCCAGGAGACGTCGGCCGGGAGCACCAGCGTGGCGACGCCACCGTTCGCGATGGCGGCCACCGCCTCGGCCGCGTCGGCGGCGACGTCGGCGGGCGAGAGCGAGCGCCGCACCCAGGTGGAGAAGGTGCCCGCGACGGCGTCGATGTCGGACTCCAGCGGCGCGTCGAGCCGTTTGTGCGAGCGCGCGTGGTCGCCGACGACGTTGAGCATCGGCGCCCGGCCGCGGCGGGCGTTGTGCAGGTTGGCCAGCCCGTTGCCCATGCCCGGGCCCAGGTGCAGCAGCGTCGCGGCGGGCCGGCCGGTCATGCGCGCCCAGCCGTCGGCCGCGCCGGTCGCGACCCCCTCGAAGAGGGTCAGCACGCCGCGCATCTCGGGGACGTCGTCCAGGGCGGCGACGAAGTGCATCTCCGACGTCCCGGGATTGGCGAAGCAGACGTCGACGCCCGCGTCGACGAGGGTCCGGATCAGTGCCTGTGCGCCGTTCACACCTGCCGACACTGGCACGCCCTCCGCGCGGGAGCGACCGGAGCCCCCGACGGCGTCCGCACGGGCCCCCTCGGGCCTGTGGACAACCCCCGAAGTGGCGCTGTTCCCGCTGTTACGTTCCGCCGCACATCCGCTCCCGCCGGTGCCCGGTGCACCCGGACCTCCCGATTGGACTCACATGGCGAACGTCAACGTCACCTACCACCAGATGGAGGACGCCGCCGGCCGGCTCACCAACGGGCGGGTCGAGATCGACGGCATGCTCGCGCAGCTCAAGAGCCTGGTCGACCAGCTCGTCGCGGACGGCTACGTCACGGACTCCTCCAGCCGCAGCTTCCAGGCCTCCTACGACGAATTCACGACCGGCGCCCGCACCACGGTCGCCGGCCTCGACGGCATGGCCCAGTACCTGACCCAGGCCGCCGCCACGTTCCGTGAGGCCGACGCCCAGCTCGCGGGGGCGCTCGGCCGCTGACCGCAGCACCACCCGACGGCCGCCTCGCCCCGCGCGAGGCGGCCGTCGCCGTTCCCGGGCCGGCCGCGGTCAGGGTGCGGTGGGGACGGCGACGGTGAGCAGGGCGCCGTCGCCCAGGTGCAGCAGCCCGCGCCCGGGCCGGACCGCCCCGCCGACGGCGCTGCGGGGCACCCGCACGCCGATCAGGTCGCCGTCGGTGCTGCCCTGGGGGGAGAGCAGCACGCCCTGCCTGGCCTTCCTCGCCTCGACCTGCCAGCCCGACAGCCCGGTGCAGAGGGCGTCGGCGTTCCCGCCCAGCACCAGGGCGCGGCGGGGCACGGCTCCCCGCACGACCTCGCGGAAGACCTCGGCCGCGGGGCAGTCGCGCAGCACCTCGCCGTCGTCGAGGAGGAGCACCAGCGGCCGGCCGGGGTCGGCGGTGAGCAGCTCCCACCACCGGTCGGCCGGGGTGGCGGGGTCGACGACGACGTCGAGCACGCCGGGCCGCCCGGCCAGCGCGCGCAGCGGCGAGGCCTTCGGCGCGCAGAGGACGACCGGGGTGCCCTGCCGCAGCAGCGACTCCGCCATGACGACGAGGACGGTGCTGCGGCCCGAGCGCGCGGGCCCCGCGACCACGAAGGCCGGGCCCCGCTCGACCAGGTCGGGTCCGGCGCCCACCAGTTCGTCGCCGCCGACCCCGACCAGCGCGAACCCGGCCCCGGCGCCGGCCGGGCGCAGGTCCCACGCCGCCTCGAAGCCCGGGCGCGCGGGCAGCACGTCGACGCGGAAGGGCCGGGCCGAGCGCGGCACCAGCGCGTCGCGCACGTGGGCGTCCTTGGCGATCCCGGCGAGCGCCGCGGCCTGCCCCGGCCCCGACTCGTCCTCCGCGAGCAGCGCGACCTGCGTCTCCACCGCCCCGTCGACCGCGACCGCCCGGCCCGGTGGCAGCCACCCGGGCACCTGCCGGCCGGCCACGCCGACCAGCGGGTAGTCGCCCCGGTCGGCCAGGCGCATGACGAGCTTGCCGTCGGTGAGCGACGAGAGCCGGCCGGTGCCGAGCGACCGGTCGCCGGTGACCACGGCGGAGATGCCTGCGGAGGCGCCCTCGCGGACGATCGCCAGCAGGACGTCGGTGAGCCGGCCGCCGTCCACCTCGCCGAGCGCCGGGGTGAACCCCTCCCAGCGGTCGAGCAGCAGGAGCACGTGCGGCAGCCGCTCCTCCGCCGGCACCGAGCGGCGCTGCTCGGCGACGTCGGCGAAACCGTCCTCGGCCAGCACCTGCTGCCGGCGCTCCAGCTCCCGGGCGAGCCGGTCGAGCAGCCGGGCCGCGCGCTCGGTCTCCGCACGCGTCACCACGGCGCCGCAGTGCGGCAGGTCGGCCAGCGGCAGCAGCGCGCCGTTGCCGCAGTCGAGGGCGTACAGGTGCACGTCGGCGGTCGAGCACCGCGCGCCGACCGCCCCCGCCAGCGTGCGCAGCAGCTGCGAGCGCCCGCTCCTCGGCGAGCCGATCACCAGCAGGTGCCCGTCGACCGCGGGGTCGAAGGCGGCCACCCGCCGCTCCTGGCTCGCCGGCAGGTCCTGCAGGCCGTAGGGCAGCCAGGTCGCCGGGGCCCCGGCCGGTGCCGCGAGGTCGGCGGCCTGCACCCGGGCGGGCAGCGCCGACAGCCACGGGCTGCGCTGCGCGGGCACGGCCTCGGCCTCCGCCGCGCCGCGGACGGCGTCGACCAGCACCGACAGGTCGGTGACCTCGACGTCGGACGCGCGGGTCGCCGTCGCCGGCTTCCGCGGTGGCGCGTACCCGAGCTGATGCCAGCCCAGCGGGACGACGAACGGCGCGGCCGCGGCGACGGCGCCCTGGCCGGGCCGGCGTCCTCCGATGCGGCCCGCCTGGAAGGGCACCAGCGCGCCGTGCCCCGGCCGCGCGAACCCGCGGCCCGGCGCGGACCTCGGGATCCGCGCCGCGTCCGGCGCGTCGAGCACGTCGCTGCTGTCCGCGCCGTCGGTGACCCGCAACGAGATGCGCAGGTTGGTGTTGGCCCGGATCTCGGGCGACACCACGCCGCTGGGCCGTTGCGTGGCCAGGAGCAGGTGGATGCCCAGCGACCGGCCCCGCTGCGCGACGTCGACCAGCCCGCTCACGAAGTCGGGGAGCTCGCGGGCCATCGACGCGAACTCGTCGATGACGATGAGCAGCCGCGGCAGAGGCGGGCGGCCGGGCTCGCGCACCTGCGACTCGACGTAGTCGTCGACGTCCTTCACCCCGGCGGCGGCCAGCCGGTGCTCGCGGTAGGTGAGCTCGGCCCGCAGCGAGGTGAGCGCCCGCTGCACGAGGTGGGCGTCCAGGTCGGTGACCATGCCGACGGTGTGGGGCAGGTCGACGCAGTCCTTGAACGCGCTGCCGCCCTTGTAGTCGACCAGCACGAAGTTGAGCGCGTCCGGCCGGTTGGCCACCGCCAGCGACGCGATCATCGTCTGCAGCAGCTCGGACTTGCCCGCGCCGGTGGTGCCGGCGACCAGCCCGTGCGGCCCGTCGGTGCGCAGGTCGAGGGTGAACGGCCCGTGGATGCCGGCACCGGCGACGAGCCGGGTGGTCCGCCCCTCCAGCTGCCAGCGCGCCCGCACGCCGTCGACGCTGGGCGGCTCGAGCCCGAGCAGGTCGAGCAGCCGCGCGCTGCCGGGCAGGACGGCGTCGTCCTCCTCCAGGCTCACGTCGCGCAGGGGGGCCAGCGCCCGCGCCGCCCGCTCGGCGAGCTCGGCGGGCACGGGCTCGGCCAGCACCGCGGGCACCGGGTCGTGGCCGCTGCGCCGGAGGACCAGCCGGGCCTCCTCGGCCGGGTCCAGCACCGCGGTCGCGGTCGCCGCCTCGGGGAGGAAGCGCTCCTCCTCGTCGGCGCAGACGGCGTAGACGGCGACGGCGGGGCCGTCCTGCAGCACCTGGGCCAGGCCGGGGGTGGCCCGCAGCGCCCGGAAGCCGTGCACGACGAGCACGTGCGCCGGGAAGGACTCCGGGAGGGCACGCCCGCTCCCGGTGCTCGCGGCGCGACGGGCCTTGATGAGCGCCGTCAGCTCCGCGACCCGGGCGGTCACCGTCTCCGCGTCGTTCCCCACCGAGGCGACCGGTCCCTCGCCGTCGGCCGGGCGGACGTGCGGCAGCCAGCGCACCCAGCCCCAGTCCGCGCTCCCCCGCGCGGCCAGCAGGGTGAGGGCGAGGTCGCGCGGCGGGTGCGCGATCGCCAGCTGCAGCACGGCCCAGCGCAGCAGTCCCGCCAGGGGCCCGGCCGGCCCCGCCAGCCCGACGACGCCCGCCTCGCGCAGCGGCACCACGGCCGGGACGGCGTGCACGGTGCGCTGCTCCGGCGGCTCGCCGGTGCCCGACCGGACGGTGACCACCACGCGGGCCGGGAGATCGGCGGCGCCCAGGCGCAGGTCGAGGGCGTCGGGGTCGGTGCGGCGCCGCTCCCACAGCCGTCGGCCCGGCAGGAGGGCGGTGAGCAGCGCGGTCGCCGGGTCGGGGTGGGCGTCGCGCCGGCGAGCGGTCTCCTCGGCGAGGGCCTGCTCGATCCGCTGGTGGGCGAGGGCGAGCGCCCGCTCGTGCTCCTCGCGCTCCCGGCGCTGGTCACGGGCGCTCTGCCGGCGGTCGGCGACGGTGCTGCCGACCATCATCACCGGGCCGGCGACGGCGAAGACCAGGTACAGCGGCGAGCGCAGGACGACGGCGAGCACGACGCCGACCAGCACCGGCGCCAGCACCATGACCCACGGGAGCCGGCGCGGCTCCCGCCCCTTCGGCGCCTGCGGCAGCTCGATGCGCACCTCGCGCGCCGACGGGAGCAGCCGCGGAGCCCGCACGAACGCGCGCGCCCCGGGGCCGGCGGGCTCGACCGCGGCGTCGGCGACCGGGGCCGGACCGATGACCAGCTGGGTGTGGCCGAGCTGCACCACCTGACCGGGCGCCACCGGCACGTCGTCGTCCTCGGGCACCGGCGCGCCCTCGAGCGTGGTGCCGTTGGCCGAGCCGAGGTCGCGCAGCCTCGCGCCGTCCGCACCCAGCCGCAGCAGGGCGTGCCGCCGGGACACCGCCCGGTCGGCGAGGCCGAAGCCGCCGTCGCGGCCGAGCTGGTGCTCACCCATCGGCAGCCCGGCGACCAGGCCGCTGCACGGGCCGCTGAGCACCCGCAGCTGCCACCCGCGCGGAGACCGGTCGGCCGTGACCGGGGCCAGGTGCACGACGACGCCGTCGACGAGCCCGCTCTCCCCCACCGGCTGGTCGTCGTCCAGCCGCGCGCCGGCCAGCCACAGGCCCTGGGCGGGCACGCCGGCCACCCGGGCCAGCTCCTCGCCGACCCGGCCGACCGGCGCGTCGTCGTCCACGTCGACGACGACGTCGAGCGACGTGCCGTCGTCCTGGGCGACGCTCAGCTGGACCCGCACGCCCGGACGGTAGGCGGACGCGCCGCTCCGGGGCCGTCGGCCTGTGGAAAACGCCCAGGCGCGGGACACCCGCCCGGGCGGGTCAGGTGGCGGTCTGCACCTCGAAGTGCACGAAGGACACCCCGCCGGTGGCGAAGTTCGCGAGGTCGGCGCCGGCGGCCCGGCCCTCGGGCGAGGACAGCGCCTCGCCCATGGCCGCCTCGGAGTCGAAGTCCAGCTCGGCGACGAGGTAGGGCGCCGGCTGGGCCGGGTCCATGGCCTTGCCGTGCCCGAAGGTGACCTGCACCAGGCCGGGCTGCTTCAGCGCCAGCGGCACGTGGGTCTCCCGGTAGTAGGCGTCGAACGCCGCCGGGTCCTCCGGGGTCCCGTAGCTGACCACCAGCCTGTGCACCATCTCGACCGACCTCCGCTCTCCCCGGGCTCCGTCGCCCGGTCCGTCCGCGCAGCCAACCAGGTCAGCGGTCCCCGGCGCGACCTCAGAAGGTCAGCACCAGCCGCCCGCGCACGCCGCCGGCCTCGAGCAGCCGGTGGGCATCGGCCGCCTGCTCGGCCGGGAAGGTGCCCGCCACCCGCAGCGTGAGCACTCCCTCCTCCACCTGCCGGCGGAGCCGGTCCAGCGCGGCGCGGTCGGTGGCCACCCGGCGCACGAGGGTCGGGAAGAACCGCAGCCCGCGTTCGCCGTTGCCTCGATAGCCGCGGACGGTCGCGACCGCTCCCCCGTCGCGCACCGCCGGAAGGACCACCTCGTCCTGCACCGAGCCGTCGGCCAGCCCGTGGACGCCCTCGGGGTAGTGCTCGCGGATCCGGCCGGCGACGTCGTCCCCGCGCCGCACCACGACGTCGGCACCGAGCCCGCGCACCAGCTCCTCGTCGGCCTCCGCCGCGTCGGCCACCACGGTGAGCCCGTCGGCCTTCGCCAGTTGGACGACGTACCCGCCGTAGGCCCCGGCCGCGCCCGTCACCGCCAGCACCTCTCCCGGCCGCAGCCCCATGAGGTCCAGCGAGAGCCGCGCGGTGAGCCCGTTCATCGGCAGGGTCGAGGCCTCCACGGCGGTGGCCCCGGCCGGCGCGCGGACGACGGAGTCGCCCGGCAGCACCTTGTCCTCCCGGTAGCCGCCGTAGGGGCCGAACGGGACGACGATCCCCATCGCCAGGTCACCCACGGCCAGGTGGTCGACGCCCTCGCCGAGCTCGGTGACGACGCCGGCGACGTCCATGCCCGGCACCCACGGCGGGGTCTTCACGGGGTCGCGCCCGGCGTAGGCGCCGCTCCGGGCGTGGGTGTCGGTCGGGCTCACCGCGGCCGCCTGGACCCGCAGCCGCACCTGCCCCGGCCCCAGGGGCTCGGGTTCCACGTCGACGATGTGCAGGGCCTCGGGCCCGCCGAACTCGGTCACTCCGGCTGCGCGCATGACTCTTGCCTACACCCCGGTGCCGCACCGGCAGCGAGCGACGCCCAGGGCGACGGTCCCGGTCCCGGGCACAGTCGCTCTCTGCCCAGCCCGGGTGGGCAGACACCGACTGTGCCCGGACATGCATCGGCCCGGCTCACCGACCCGGTCGAGGCGGCGGCCGCCACGGCGGTGGCAGCGTCGGCCGCGACCCCGGCAGCTCGGAGGGCGTGGCCCGGGCGGACCCGACCGACACGCCCACCGGCGGAATACCGACGACCGTGGCGGCGCTCACACATCCGATCATCCCGTCGCAATCCCTGGCCCGATTCGCGAGGTGTCCGCGTGCCCGCACTCCTGACCGACCGTCCCAGCGCTCCCGCCGCCCCGGCCGCCCGTCGCCGCGTACCCGTCCGGCTGATCGGTGCCGGCGTCGCCGTGGCCGTCGCCGTTCCCGTCGTCTCCGCCGTGGGCGGCTGGATCTCCGACTGGGGCTCGCCGCTGGAGCCGCAGGTCGTCGACCGGAGCACCCCGGCGCTGCTGATCGCCCTCGACGACCTCTCCGAGTACCACGCCGCCACGGCGGACCTGCAGGTGATGGTCGACCTCGAGGTCGACACCCCCTGGGTGCCGTCGGTCATCAGCGGCGAGCGGGTGCACTTCCTCGCGACCGGCACCGCCAACGCCTATGTCGACTTCGAGGGCCTGGACGACGGCGCCGTCACGCTCTCCCCCGACGGCGGGTCGGCGACCATCGTGCTGCCCGCGCCGGAGCTGTCCGAGGTCCGGATCGATGCGGACAGCAGCCGGGTCGTCGACCGCGATCGCGGGCTGGTGCAGCGGGTCGGCAGCGCGCTGGTGGAGAACCCGACCGACGACAGCGACCTCTACGCGGTGGCCGAGCGGCGCCTCGCCGCCGCCGCGGCCGACAGCGACGTGCTCGAGCGGGCGGAGACCAACACCCGCGCCATGCTCGGCGCGCTGGCCCGCTCCCTCGGGGTCGACGACGTCACCGTCGAGTTCGAGCCACCGGCCCGCGACGCCGGCTGAGACGGGCCCCGTCCGCCCGCCCTCTGCAGGGCCCCGCCGCGAGCCTGCGCGTGGTGGGACCCCGCAGAGGTGCGTCCTCAGCCCTTGAGCTTGTAGGTCTTGAGCAGACCCCGGCTGATGATCGTCTTCTGGATCTCGCTGGTGCCCTCGCCGATGAGCAGGAACGGCGCCTCGCGCATGAGGCGCTCGATCTCGTACTCCTTGGAGTAGCCGTAGCCGCCGTGGATGCGGAACGACTGCGTGGTCACCTCGGCGCAGTACTCGCTGGCGATCAGCTTGGCCATGCCGGCCTCGACGTCGTTGCGCTTGCCGGCGTCCTTGAGGCGGGCGGCGTTGACCATCATCAGGTGCGCGGCCTCGACCTTGGTCGCCATCTCGGCCAGCTGGAAGGCGATCGCCTGGTGCTGGGCGATCGGCTTGCCGAAGGTCTCCCGCTGCTGGGCGTAGGCGACGGCGAGCTCGAAGGCGCGGATGGAGATGCCGCAGGCGCGCGCGGCGACGTTCACCCGGCCGACCTCGACGCCGTCCATCATCTGGGCGAAGCCCTTGCCCGGCGCGCCGCCGAGGATGTCGGCGGCCTCGGCACGGTAGCCGTCGAACACCAGCTCGGTGGTGTCGACGCCCTTGTAGCCCATCTTGTCGATCTTGCCGGGGATGGTGAGCCCCGGCTTGACCTCGCCGAAGCCGGCCGGCTTCTCGACGAGGAACGTGGTGAGGTTCTGGTGGGCCTTGTCCGCGCCCTCGTCGGTGCGCACGAGCGCCGCGACGAGGGTGGAGCTGCCGCCGTTGGTCAGCCACATCTTCTGGCCGTCGATGACATAGGTGTCACTGTCGCCGTCACGTACTGCCCTGGTGCGGATGCCGGCGACGTCGGACCCGAGGCCCGGCTCGGACATCGAGAACGCACCGCGCACCTCACCGGTGGCCATGCGGGGCAGGTAGTGGTCCTTCTGCTCCTGCGTGCCGTGCTGCTTGATCATGTACGCGACGATGAAGTGCGTGTTGATGACGCCGGAGACGCTCATCCAGCCGCGGGCGATCTCCTCGACCACGAGCGCGTAGGTGAGCAGCGACTCGCCGAGGCCGCCGTACTCCTCGGGGATCATCAGCCCGAAGATCCCGAGCTCCTTGAGCCCGTCGACGATCTCCTGCGGGTAGACGTCGCCGTGCTCGAGCTCCTGCGCGTGCGGGATGATCTCCTTGTCGACGAAGCTCCTGACCGTCGACAGGATCTCCTGCTGGATGTCGGTCAGGTCGGCGGTCTGGGCCAGACGGGTCACAGGTTCGCTCCTCGGGGACTCCGGTGTCCGGGTTACCGGTGAGTATGGAGCACCCGGCCCCCCGGCTCTGCGTGCCCTCGGTCACTCCCCGCGGGCGACGGCGTGCAGGCGAACTCGCGGGGGTCGGACCGCCGGCGGCCGGCGCGGGCTAGCGTGCCCCGCGTGACCTCCCGCGACGAGCCGCCCCAGGGCGGCCCCGGCTACGGCCCCCCGCCGGGCTACGGGCCGCCGCCCGGCTACGGGCAGCCCTACGGCCCGCCACCCGGGTACGGCCCCCCGCAGTGGGGCCGGCCCACCAACACCCTGGCGATCCTCGCGCTGATCATGGCGTTCGTCTTCGCGCCCGCGGGGCTGGTCCTGGGCATCGTCGCCCGCCGGCAGATCCGCCAGACCGGCGAGGACGGCGCCGGGCTCGCGCTGGCCGGGATCATCGTCGGCGGCCTGGTCACCGGCTTCTTCGTGCTGATCATCCTGCTCTGGATCGTCGCCTTCGCGGCCCTCTCCAGCGGGGGCTTCGGCCCCTGAGGCGCCCCGGCTAGATCTCGCCGACGAGCACGCGCCCGAGCGTGTGGATGATGTTCGGGATCTTCGCGTGCTCGAACCCGACGCTCTGGATGGTGGTGGTGTCGGCCTCGGGGTCGAAGATGATCTGGATGACGGGCTTGCCGCCCGACGCCGCCAACATGGCATGGATCGTGCGGTCGGCTTCCCGCGTGATGACGTCCTCGGCCATCGACCTCACCTCTCGCCACGCTTCCGGGCGCTGACGGTGCTCCAGCGGACACGGTCCGCGCAGGCCGCCGGCACCACAAGCCATCACGGCGCCCGCCGGACCACTCGGCGACGGGTCGTCACCGGGCGCGTCCCCGCATTTGCGGTCGGTTCGGTATCGACTTCACACCGGCCCGACGACGGCGGCCACCCGGACCCACCGGGCGGCCGCCGTCTCGTGTCCCTCGGAGGAGGTCACGCCTCCGGCGGGGTGAAGGACGACGTCCGCTGCAGCCCGGCGGCCCGCCCCTTGCCGGCGATGACCAGGGCCATCTTGCGGCTGGCCTCGTCGATCATCTCGTCGCCGAGCATCGCGGAGCCCTTCTTGCCACCGGCCTCCGACGTCGCCCAGTCATAGGCGTCGAGGATCAGCTCGGCGTGGTCGTAGTCCTCCTGCGACGGCGCGTAGATCTCGTTGGCGGCGTCGATCTGGCCCGGGTGCAGCACCCACTTGCCGTCGAAGCCGAGCATCGCCGACCTCTGGGCGACCTCCTCGAAGGCGGGCACGTCGCGGACCTGCAGGAAGGGGCCGTCGATGGCCTGCACGCCGCGGGCGCGGGCGGCCATGAGGATCTGCATGAGGATGTAGTGGAACGGGTCCCCCGGGTAGTCGGGGTGCAGCGCGCCCACGACCAGCGACTTCATGTTGATGCTGGCCATGAAGTCGGCGGGGCCGAAGATGATCGTCTCGATGCGGTTGCTGGCGAAGGCGATGTCGTTGACGTTGATCAGGCCCTGCGCCGTCTCGATCTGCGCCTCGATACCGATGCGGCCGACCTCGAGCCCGTTGCTCTTCTCGATCTGGGTGAGCAGCATGTCCAGCGCCTTGACCTGGGCGGCGTCCTGGACCTTCGGCAGCATGATGCAGTCGAGGTTGGCGCCGGCGCCGCCCACGACCTCGAGCACGTCCTGGAACGTCCACTCCGTCGTCCA
This sequence comes from Blastococcus sp. SYSU DS0669, assembly GCF_054050895.1. Taxonomy (NCBI): domain Bacteria; kingdom Bacillati; phylum Actinomycetota; class Actinomycetes; order Geodermatophilales; family Geodermatophilaceae; genus Blastococcus; species Blastococcus sp. SYSU DS0669. Next base: position 414,367 of record NZ_JBJHAE010000002.1, read on the forward strand.
GTCGTTGACGCGGACGGTCCGGATCTTGTCGCCCCAGCCGCCCTCGTTCAGCGCCGCGACGATGTTCTTGCGGGCGCCGGGCTTGGCCAGCGGCGCGCAGGCGTCCTCCAGGTCGAGGAACACCTGGTCGGCCGGCAGGCCCTTGGCCTTCTCCAGGAACCGGGGGTTGCTGCCCGGGACGGCGAGGTTGGAACGACGGGATCGGAGCTCGGCCACGGTGCCTCCGCTGGTCGACGACGTTGGTCACCGGAGGGTAGCGACGACGATCCCCGGCCACGGACCCGCATTGATCATCGGCCGTCGGGCGACGGTGGCCTTTCTCAGGTGGCGGGCTCGACCAGCGTCGTCGGGCGGCCGGCCCGCACCACCAGCGCCACCCCGGCCACCACGAGGAGCACCCCGGGGAGCGCGAGCAGCGGGGGCACCTGCTGCAGCAGCACCAGGGCGAACAGGAGCGCGCCCGGCACCTCCAGCAGGACGGCGAGGCTCACCACGGTGGGGCCCACGGAGGAGAGCACCAGGTTCAGCAGCGTGTGGCCGAACAGCTGGGCGGAGACGGTGATCGCCGCGATCAGCCACCAGTCGCGCGCCTCGAACCCGGTCAGCGGCGCGTCGACGAGCAGGGCGGCAACGGCGATCACGACCGCGCAGACCGAGTAGCAGACGACGGCGTACGCGGAGGTCGCCAGCCGCTGCCGAGCGCGGGCCCCCGCGAGCACGTACCCGCCCGCACAGATCGCCCCGAGCAGGGCCAGCGCGTCACCGGCGAGCGCCTCCGCGCTCACCGTCACGTCCACCCCCACGATGAGGACGACGCCGGCGAACGCGAGGAGCAGCCCCCACCACACCGCGGCCGGCAGCCGGACCCCGGAGACCCGCGCGGCGAGCGCCGTCCAGATGGGGGTCGTGGTGACCAGCGCGACCGAGGCGGCGACGGTGGTCATCGACAGGCTGGGCAGCCACGCGGCGAAGTGCGCCGCGAGGAAGAACCCCGCGACGACGGAGCTCCGCAGGTCGCGCCACCGGAGCCCGGTGAGGGTGGACCGCTCACCGGTGAGGAGCACGGGGACGAGGAGTGCGGCGCCGGCGGCGTTGCGCCAGAAGGCCAGCGCCAGCATCGGCGCGGCGACCATCGCGGTCAGCGGCGCCGACAGCGAGACGCCGACGACCGCGAGGGCGAGCAGGCCGAACTCCCGGCCCCCCGGACGGTGCAGCGCCCAGGCGGTGCCGGCCCCGTCCAGAGGCTCCCGCCGAGCGGAGCGAGGTGCGAGGGGAACGGGGTCCTTCACCAGCGGGGCACCCGGATGCGGCCGGACGCGACCGGCACGACCGCGCCACGCACCGTGGCGGCGACCGCCCGGCTGCCCGCGGCGGTGACGGTGCACTCGAGGACCGAGGGACGCCCCATCCGCTCCCCCTGCCGCACGGTGTAGCCGGACGTGCCCTCACCGGCGAGCAAGCCGCTCTCCACCAGCCACACCCCGGCGCCGAGGGCCGCCGAGCCGGTGGCCGGGTCCTCGCCCCAGACCAGGTCGCGGGCGAAGACCCGCGCGCGGGCGGTGGCCGTGGCGGCGTCCCAGGAGAGCACCGACACCCCCTCCCCCACGTCGAACCCGGCGAGCGCCTTGGGTTCGGGGGCGGCGCGGTCGACGGCGTCGGGGCAGACCGAGAGGTAGGCGAACGGCAGGCCGCAGCCGGCGACGTCGGCGGGCACACCGGTGAGGTCGTCCGCGTCCAGGCCGAGCGCCGAGGCGAGCGCGGCGGAGGGGGGACCGTCGTCGAGGGTGGGCCGGCCGCCGGAGAGGGTCGCGCCCTCGCCGTCCACCACGACGTCGAGCACTCCGGCACCGCACTCCTGGCGCAGCAGGCCCGCCGGCAGCCGCCCGGTGCGCACCAGCGTGTGCGCCGCACCGACGCTCGGGTGGCCGGCGAACGGGAGCTCGGCGTAGGGGGTGAAGATCCGCACCCGGTAGTCGGCCCCGGGCTCGGTCGGGGCGCACAGGAAGGAGGTCTCCGAGAGCGCGAACTCGTTCGCCAGGGCCTGGCACTGCTCCGTCGTCAGCTCGTCCGCCCCGAACACCACGGCCAGCGGGTTGCCCGCGAACGCACGCGGGGCGAAGACGTCGACGACCTCGTAGTCCAGCTCGACCGGGGCAGCCACGGCCCCGACGGTAGCCTTCCGACCGTGACCACGGCGACGAGGGCGTACGTCTCCCGGCTCGCCGGGCTGACCGTCTTCGACCCCAACGGCGACCGGGTCGGCAAGGTGCGCGACGTCGTCGTGGGCCTGCGCGTCGGGACGGCCTGCCCCCGGGTGCTCGGCCTCGTGGTCGAGGTGGTCGCGCGGCGGCGGATCTTCGTCCCGATGGGCCGTGTGACGACCCTGGACCCGGGCGCGGTGCTGCTCGCCTCGGGCACGCTCAACCTCAAGCGGTTCGAGCAGCGGGCCGGCGAGACCCTGGTGCTCGGCGAGCTGCTCGACCGGCGGGTGACGATCAACGAGTCCGGGCGCCCCGCGTCGGTCGTCGACGCCGCCATCGAGCAGACCCGCACCGGCGACTGGCTGCTCTCCCGCGTCGCCGTCCAGGAGCCCGGCCGGCTCGGCCGGCGCGGCCAGCTCCACCAGCTGGAGTGGGACGAGGTGACCGGGCTCGCGCTGCCGCAGACCGGGCAGGGCGCCGAGACGCTGATCGCCACCTACCGCGAGCTCAACGCCGCGGACATGGCCCACGCCCTGCAGGAGCTGCCGATCAAGCGGCGGCACGAGGTCGCCGAGGCCATGGACGACGAGCGGCTGGCCGACGTCCTCGGCGAGCTCCCCGAGGCCGAGCAGATCACCATCCTCGGCACCCTCCAGGAGAGCCGGGCCGCCGACGTCCTCGAGGAGATGGACCCCGACGACGCCGCGGACCTGCTCTCCGAGCTGCACGCCGTCGACCGGAACCGGCTGCTGGAGCTGATGGAGCCCGACGAGGCCGAGTCGGTGCGCCAGCTGCTCAAGTACTCCGAGGACACCGCGGGCGGGATGATGACCAGCGAGCCGGTCATCCTCTCCCCGGACGCGACGATCGCCGAGGCGCTGGCGCGGGTGCGACAGGAGGAGATCACCCCGTCGCTGGCCAGCCAGGTGTACGTCTGCCGCCCGCCGTCGGCCACGCCGACCGGCCGCTACCTGGGGCTCGCGCACATCCAGCGGCTGCTGCGCGAGCCACCATCCACGCTGGTGAGCGGCGTGCTGGACGACCTCGAGCCGCTCAAGCCCGAGGCCCCCCTGGCCGAGGTCACCCACTACTTCGCGACCTACAACCTCGTCGCCGCCCCGGTCGTCGACGCGCAGGGCCGGCTGGTGGGCGCGGTCAGCGTGGACGACGTCCTCGACCACCTGCTCCCCGACGACTGGCGGGAGCGGGCCCGCCGTGGCTGACGGCCCGCGGCTCGACGTCCCCCGCAGCGGCGCTCACCGGTTCGGCAGCTTCCTGCGCCTCAACCCCGACGCCGTCGGCCAGTTCGCCGAGGGCATCGCACGGTTCCTGGGCACCGGCCGGTTCCTGGCCGTCCAGACGATCCTCGTCGTCGTCTGGATCTCGCTCAACGTCTTCGCGGTGCGGCTGCGCTGGGACCCCTACCCCTTCATCCTGCTCAACCTGGCCTTCTCGACCCAGGCCGCCTACGCCGCGCCGCTGATCCTGCTGGCGCAGAACCGGCAGGCCGACCGCGACCGCGTGCAGGCGGAGGAAGACCGGGCTCGGGCGGCGTCGACCCGCGCGGACACCGAGTACCTGGCCCGCGAGCTCGCGGCGCTGCGGGTGGCCGTCGGCGAGCTCGCGACCCGCGACTTCATCCGCGGCGAGCTCAACCGCCTCGCCAGCGAGGACGGCGACGACAGCGAGAAGCGCGAGAAGAAGCGCAAGAGGCGGGAGCGCGAGGAGGCCGAGGCGCGCGGCGGCGCGGCCCCGGTCTAGCCAGGCCCGGCCCAGGACGACCACGAGCAGCAGTGCCACCACGGCGTCGACCACGCCCCGCACCGGGTGGACCAGCGCGCCGGCGCGGTCCGACGCGCGCGTCAGCCCGTGAGGAGGTGCACCCCCGCGCCCGCCGCGCCGGCGAGCAGCAGCACCACGATGAACGGCGCGCGCAGCGCCAGGGCCAGCGCGGCCACCACCAGGCCGGCCAGGCGGCCGTCCACCACGATCTGGTCGCCGCTGGTCAGCCCCTGGACGACGACCAGCGCGGCCAGCAGCGCGGCGGGCACGAAGTCCACGACCCGGGCCACCCACGGCTGCTCCACCCAGGCCGCGGGCACCGAGAGCCCCGCCAGCTTGAGCAGGTAGCAGCCGGCCGAGGCGACCAGCACCGCGGTCCAGGTCGCGCTCACGGGGCCACTGCCCGTCGCGGGCGCCCGGCCAGGGCCACGGCGACGACCGCGGCGACCACCTGCACCCCGGGCGGCACGTACGGGGTGAGCGCGAGCGCGACGACCGCTCCCCCGACCGCGACCCGTCGCTGCACCGCGGGCTCGGCGAAGCCACGTCCCAGCCGGGGCCACAGCAGCGCCAGGAACGCCGCCGGGACGACGGCGTCCAGGGCCGCCCGCGCCGTGCCGCCGAGCGCCGCGGCACCCAGCGCGCCGACCGCCGTCGTCACGTTCCAGGTGAGGTAGAGGGTGGCGCCCCCGACGAGGAACGCCAGGCGGGCCAGGGCGCGGTCGGGTGCGGCCAGCGCGAGGGCCGTCGTCTCGTCGATGACCCAGTGCGCCGAGCCCGCCCGGCGCAGCGCGCCCCGGGGACGCAGCAGCGGCACCAGGCGCACGCCGTAGACGGTGTTGCGGGTGCCCAGCAGCAACGCGCTGCCGACGGCGGCCAGCGGGCTGCCGCCGGCGCCGAGCACGCCGATGAGCGCGAACTGCGAGGCGCCGGTGAACATCACCGCCGACAGCACCACCGCCTGCCAGAGGTCCAGCCCGGCGGCGTCGGCCGCGGCGCCGAACGCCACCCCGTAGAGGCCGACGGCGAGCCCGAGGCCCACCGCGTCCCGCAGGGTCTCGGCACGGTCGGGCTGCACGACGACGACCCTAGTTGCGCCCCAGATCACCCTCCGCCGGGCCGTCGGGTCCGCGTGCCGCCGTAGAGTGGCAGGCGACCGATCGCGCGGGTCGCCGCTCCGGCCGCGACCACCGGACGCCGGTCCCCCGCTCGTGAGGAGACAGACGAACACGATGTCCGACCAGCTGACCGGCACACCCGCGCTCGACGCCGTCAACGCCGCCCTGGCCACCGTCCAGGACCCCGAGATCAACCGCCCGCTCACCGAGCTCGGCATGGTCAAGGACGTGCGGATCGGGCCCGACGGCTCGGTCGCCGTCGAGGTCTACCTGACCGTCGCCGGCTGCCCGATGCGGGAGACGATCACCAACCGGGTCACCCAGGCCGTGGGCGCGGTCCCGGGGGTGACCTCGGTGCAGGTCGCCCTCGACGTGATGAACGACGAGCAGCGCGCCGAGCTGCGGAAGACGGTGCGCGGCACCGACGCCGCGGACCCGGTGATCCCCTTCGCGCAGCCCGGCTCGCTCACCCGCGTCTACGCCGTCGCCTCCGGCAAGGGCGGCGTCGGCAAGTCCAGCGTCACCGTGAACCTCGCCGCGGCCCTGGCCAAGCGCGGGCTCTCGGTCGGTGTCGTGGACGCCGACATCTACGGCCACTCGGTGCCGCGGATGCTGGGCGTCGACGACAAGCCCACGCAGGTCGACAACATGATCATGCCGCCGCAGTCCATGGGCGTGAAGGTCATCTCGATCGGCATGTTCACCCCGGGCAACACCCCGGTCGTGTGGCGCGGGCCGATGCTGCACCGCGCCCTGCAGCAGTTCCTGGCCGATGTCTGGTGGGGCGACCTCGACGTGCTGCTGCTCGACCTCCCGCCCGGCACCGGCGACGTCGCGATCTCCATCGCGCAGCTGCTGCCGAACGCCGAGATCCTCGTCGTCACGACCCCGCAGCTGGCCGCCGCCGAGGTGGCCGAGCGGGCCGGTGCGATCGCCACCCAGACCCACCAGCAGGTCGTCGGCGTCATCGAGAACATGAGCTGGATGGACCTCCCCGACGGCTCGCGCGTCGAGGTGTTCGGCTCCGGTGGCGGGCAGACCGTCTCCGACGCGCTGACCCGCACCCTCGGTGCCCGGGTGCCGCTGCTCGGCCAGATCCCGCTGGACACCCGGCTGCGCGAGGCCGGCGACGCCGGTGCGCCGATCGTGCTCGCCGACCCGGACTCCCCCGCGGCGCAGGCGCTGGAGAAGATCGCCGAAGGCCTCGCCGTCCGCCAGCGCGGGCTCTCGGGCATGTCGCTGGGGCTGACCCCGGTCCGCCACTGAGCAGTGCACGACCCTCGCGGGGTCGGTTCCCGGACGTCCGGGGACCGGCCCCGCGGCGTCTCAGGACCGGGCCCGTCCGCTCGCGCCGTCGTCCTCCCTCCCCGCGGCGCGTCCTCCCTCACCGTCTGCCCTGAGGGAGGGCGCTCGACGATCAGGTCACCTGATCCCGGCGGCGGGGGGCGAGCGCGCGGCCTGGAAGACCTGTGCCGGCCCCTGGGACTACGTCGCGTCGACGTCGAAGGGCGGGGGGACGCTGCGGTCGCGGGCCTGGGCGGCGACCACCGTCGCGGCCGTCGCGCCGCCCGCCCTGGCCGCGGAGACCGGCGGCTCGTCGTCGCCGAGCAGCTGTTCGCGGATGAAGGTGCGCGGGTGGTACTTGCGCAGGTCCAGGTCGCGGAGGCCCTCGAAGTCCTCACCCAGGGAGTCGTTGACCTGCGCGCGGACGCCGGTGATGGCACCGCGCATGCGCTTGAGCCCGGCCGCCGCTTCCTTCGCGAGGTCGGGGAGCCGCTCGGGCCCGAAGATGAAGAGCGCCGCGAGCGCCAGGACCAGGATCTCGCCCCAGCCGATCGAGTCGAACACCGCGCTCCCCGCTCCTCCGGCCGCCAGCGCTGACGGTGGTCAGCGTAGCCGCCCCGCCGGCCTACGCGGCCCCGAGCGTCACCTCGACCGTGCGCGAGCTGCCGCCCCGGACGAGCTCGACCGCGACGACGTCGCCGGGCTGCCGGGCGTCGACGGCGACGGAGAGCTCCTCGGAGCTGCCGACCCTCGTGTCGTCGACGGCGATGATCACGTCCTCCTCGCGGATCCCCGCCTGGGCCGCCGGGCTGCCCGGCTCGACGTTGACCACGAGGGCGCCGTCGCGGGTGCCGTCGGTGACCGAGCGGGCGTTGACGCCGAGCGTGGCGTGCACGGCCGAGCCGGTCGCGATGAGCTGCTCGACGATCCGCTTCATGGTGTCCACCGGGATGGCGAAGCCCAGGCCGATGGACCCGCCCGCCCCGGTGGAGGCGATCGCCGTGTTGATGCCGACGAGCGCGCCCTCGGCGTCCACCAGTGCCCCGCCGGAGTTGCCCGGGTTGATCGGCGCGTCGGTCTGCACGGCGCTGATGACGGCGTTGGTGTCGGTGCCCTCGCCGGAGAGCCGGACCGGGCGGTCGAGCGCGCTGACGATCCCGCTGGTGACCGTGCCGGCGAGCCCCAGCGGCGAGCCGATGGCCACGACCGGGTCGCCGACGATGACGTCGGCCGACCGGCCGAGGGTCGCCGTCACCAGGCCGGGCTTCTCCACCTTGATGACGGCGAGGTCGCTCGCCGGGTCGCGTCCGACGATGCGCGCGGCCGAGCCGCTGCCGTCGGAGAAGACCGCCCGGATCTCGGCGCCCTCGATGCCGTCGGCGCCGGAGATGACGTGGTTGTTCGTGACGATGTAACCGTTCTCGCCGTCGATGACGACCCCGGAACCGGTGGCACCGGCCTGACCGACGCGCACCTCGATGGAGACGACGGCCGGGATCACCGCCTCGGCGATGTCGGAGACCGGGCTCTGCTCGCCGGTGCGGCCGGGGTCGACCTGCGCCAGCGTCGTGCCGGGGGTGAACAGCGGCGTCTCGTCGGCGGTCCGCGTCAGGTACCAGCCGACCCCGCCGCCGAGGATCCCGACGAGCAGCAGTCCCAGCACGGCGAGCGTGGTGAGCCGCACCGAGAGGTCGCGCAGCCGCACCTTGCGGCGGCCCTGCGGGTCGATGACGACCGGGCCCGGCTGGTTCTCCTCGTCGTCGTAGACGGCGGGGGCGCCGAGGCCCGCCGGGGACGACGGGTCGCGCCACGGGTCCTCGCGCGCGTCGGCCTTCCACCACGGCCCGGTGGCGGTGCGCCGTCGACCCGGGCGCCCGCCGGGGGGTTCCTGCAGCCCTCCGCGGCCCGGTGCGGGCGGACCGAAGGCGCGCAGCAGCGCCTCGGGCGGCGGGGGTGGGACGGGGCGCGGCGCCGGCGGCGGGCGGTCGCCGGCGAAGCTGCCCGCCACCCGCTCGGGCCGCCCGAAGGCGCCCGCCTGCGCGGCGGTCGGCCGGGGAGCGTCCACGGCGCGGGGTTCCAGCCGGGGCGCCGTCGACTCGTCGAAGGCCCCCGACTGACCGTCGGGGCGCGCGTACGCGCCGGCGTCGCCGGGCACCGGTCCCTCGGACGGGTCGTGGCGGGTGCTGCTCAGGGCGTGCCGCCCGGTGAGCCGAGCCCGCCGGCGTTGCCGACGGTGACGGTCCGGAGCACCGGCGGCGCGACCTCGGTCTGCTGCTCGGGCTGCAAGGGGTCTGCCGCCGGCGCGCGGCCGGGGTCACCGGGAAGGGTGAGCGCCAGCGCGGTCACGCCGGCACCCAGGCCGACCATGGTCCCGGCGACCCCGCGGCGGAACCAGCGGGCACCCGCCGACCCGCGACGGCGCGCACTCTCGGTGAGGTCGAGGGAGAAGGCGCCGGAGCTGCCGGTCACCGTCAGCTCCCCGGCCGAGGCGCTCATGGCCCCGGGACCGGAGCCGGCGCCCGGCACCTCGGCGGTGAAGGGGATCGCGCAGAGCCGGGACATGAGGTCACCGGGCATCGCGACGTCGGCCGAGCCGTGCAGGGCGTCCTTGGCCTCGCGCTGCGCGGTCACGGCCATGCGGCAGCTGGCGCAGCCGGCGAGGTGCCGGGCCGCCCGCGCCGCCGGCCCGGCGCCGAGCTCGCCGTCGACCAGCGCGGCGATCGCCTCCTGGGCCAGGTGGCTCTCCGGGATGCTCACGCCCCCACCTCCCCCGGGACACCGGCACGGCGCGGGGCGAGGTGGGCCAGGGCCTCGCGCAGCTGCACCCGGCCCCGGTGGATGCGGCTGCGCACGGTGCCGAGCTTGATGCCCAGCGTGGCGGCGATCTCCTCGTAGGTGAGGCCCTCGATGTCGCAGAGGACCACGGCCACCCGGAACTCCGGGGAGAGCGCGTCGAGGGCCGCCTGGACCTGCGGGTCGAGGTGGGTGTCGGCGTAGACCTGCTCGGGGCTCGGCGCCCGGCCGGGCAGCCGCTCGGTGTCGTCGGGCAGCGCGTCGAACCGGATCCGCTGGCGGCGGCGGACCATGTCGAGGAAGAGGTTCGTGGTGATGCGGTGCAGCCAGCCCTCGAACGTGCCCGGCGAGTAGTCGGCCAGCGAGCGGAACACCCGCACGAACGTCTCCTGGGTCAGGTCCTCGGCGTCCTGCGGGTTCCCCGACAGGCGGTAGGCCAGCCGGTACACGCGCGCGGAGTGGTCACGGACGACCTGCTCCCAGCTGGGCGCCACCCAGCCCTCGTGCTCCGCCGCGGCGGCGGGCTCGGGAGCGGTGGACTCGGGCACGCCACCAGGATCGCAGACAGGACCGCCGGCGACCTCCGCGGCGTCGGCGGGGCGGGACACGGATCGCATCAGGCGCACGTCCTGATCAACGGACGGCGGGCTCACCTGTGTTCCCGCGCACCGCGACTCCCAGGAGACGCACAGGTCCGCCCGCGCACACGGCCCGGCGGCCCCCGGCCACTACCCTCGGCCGGTGATGAGCGCCGATCAGCCGCCACCCCCGGGCGGCACCGACCAGGGCGCCGCCTACGCCGACCGCTTCGCCACCGAGTCGCCCGAGATGCAGGCCGCCCGGAGGCGCGCGCAGTTCCTCTCGGGCCCCGCCCCGGTGGAGCCGCCCGTGGGCGCCACCCTGGCCGTGCTGGCCGCCACCAGCGGCGCCCGTTCGGTGGTCTCGATCGGCAGCGGCGGCGGGCTGGCCGCGCTGTGGCTGCTGCGCGGGATGCGGCCCGACGGCGTGCTCACCGCGCTCGACGGCGACCCCGAGCAGCTGCGCGCCGCCCGCACCGCCCTGGCCGAGGCCCGGGTGCCGGCCAGCCGGGCGCGGCTGATCTTCGGCACCCCCGGCGAGGTCCTCCCCCGGCTCTCCCCCGGCGGCTACGACATGGTCTGCTGCGCCGGCCCGCCCCGGGAGTACGCCGAGCACCTCCCGGCCCTGCTCGCCCTGGTGCGGGTGGGCGGCAACCTGACCTGCCACGGGCTGCTCGAGGGCGGCAGGGTCGCCGACCGCACCGCCCGGGACCCGCAGTCGGTGGCCTGGCGGGAGATCGCGCGGACCATCCGCGACGACGAGACCCTGCTGCCCGCCGTCCTCCCGATCGGCTCCGGCCTCCTGGTGGCGACGAAGCGCGCCTGACCGCTACGACCGCTCGAGCAGCTCGCGCAGGCGGGCGAGGTCGGCGCGGTTGGCCCGCCGGATCGCGGCGGCCAGGAACGGGGAGGCGAGGGCGGGGAAGCCTTCCGGGCGCCCGCGGTTGCGCAGCGTCATCCGGGTGCGGTCCCGGGCGAGCTCGTCCCAGGTGTAGGTGGTCTCCATGGGGAACGGCCCCTGGGTCGTGCGCATCACCAGCCGCTCGCCGGGCACGAGCTCGGCCACCTCGTAGGTGTAGGCCAGCCGCCGGCGGAGGAACCGGGCCACGAAGTCCACGCGCGACCCGACGGCGACCGGCGGAGCGGTCCGCCACTCGACCGAGCCGATCGTGCGGTACCACTCCGGCGCGCGACCGGGGTCGCCTGCGAACTCGGCGACCTCGGCCCGGGGGCGGTGGATCACCGTCTCGGTGACGACGTCGACGTCCCGCGCCATCAGGCCCGCCATCCCCTCAGACGTAGGCGCGGATGCCCTTGCCGACGACGGTGATCCCGCCGGCGCTCACGTGGTAGCGCTCGCGGTCGAGCTCGTGGTCCAGGCCGATCCGCGCGCCGGGCGGCACGACCACGTTCTTGTCCAGGATCGCCCGACGGACCTGCGCGCCCTCGCCGATGTAGGCGCCGTCCATGACGACGCTGTCCTCGACCCGCGCGCCCCGCTCCACGCGGACCCCCGGGGAGATCACCGAGTTGCGCACCGAGCCACCGCCGATGATGGCGCCGGCGCTGACCATCGACTCCTCGGCCCGGCCACCGAGCACGAACTTCGCCGGCGGGCGCTGCGGCGGCAGGGTGTAGATCGGCCAGCGGTCGTTGTAGAGGTTGAAGACCGGCGAGACCGACACCAGGTCCATGTGCGCGTCGTAGTAGGAGTCGATCGTCCCGACATCACGCCAGTAACCCTGGTCCCGCTCGGTGGCACCGGGCACGACGTTGGTGGAGAAGTCGTAGACCCACGCCTCCCCGGCCTCGGCGAGCATGGGCATGATCGAGCCACCCATGTCGTGCACCGAGTCGGCGTCCTCCGCGTCGGCGCGCAGGGCCTCCAGCAGGGCGTCGGTGGTGAAGACGTAGTTGCCCATGGAGGCGAAGCTCTCCTCGGGCGAGTCGGGGAGCCCCGGCGGGTCGGCCGGCTTCTCCAGGAAGCCCCGCACCTTCCCCTCGGCGTCGGAGTCGATGACGCCGAACTCCGTCGCCTCCCGCCGCGGCACCCGCAGCCCGGCGATGGTGACGCCCGCCCCCGTCTGCAAGTGCTGGTCGACCATCTGGGCCGGGTCCATCCGGTACACGTGGTCGGCCCCGAAGACGACGACGACGTCGGGGCGCTCGTCGTAGATCAGGTTGAGGCTCTGGAAGATCGCGTCGGCGCTGCCGGTGTACCAGCGGGGGCCGAGCCGCTGCTGGGCCGGCACCGGGGTCACGTAGTTGCCGAGCAGGCTGGACATGCGCCAGGTCTGGGTGATGTGCCGGTCGAGGCTGTGGCTCTTGTACTGGGTGAGGACGGCGATGTGCCGGATGTCGCCGTTGACCAGGTTGGAGAGCACGAAGTCGACGAGCCGGTAGTTGCCCCCGAAGGGGACGGCCGGCTTCGCGCGGTCCTGGGTCAGCGGAGCCAGCCGCTTTCCCTCACCGCCCGCCAGGACGATGCCGAGAACCCGTGGACCGCCGCGCATGTCCGCAACGTAGCGGCTGGGCCGTCCCCCCGCCGCACGCAACCCCCGCCCCGCGGCCCCGCCGCCCCCGAACGAGTGACCGCCGGCACACAGCGCCCTGACCCGGTGACCCGATGGAACGGCCCCGCTGCAGGGACCCGCCGTGAGCAGGTGACGTGAGGGAACGGCCCCGCTGCAGGGACCCGCCGCGAGCCTGCGAGCGGCGGGGGGCAGCGGGGTCCTTCTAGGGTGACCGCGTGCGCATCGGGATCGTCACGCGAGAGTGGCCGCCGGACGTCTACGGCGGCGCGGGGGTGCACGTCGAGCACCTGGTGGCGGCCCTGCGCGCCGTGCCGGGCCCTGCCGGCGGCGGGGAGGACGTGGAGGTCGACGTCCACTGCTTCGGCGGGGCGCGGCCGGACGCGACCGCCCACGCCGTGCCGCCCGGGCTCTCCGAGGCCAACGGCGCCCTGCAGGCGGTCGGGGTCGACGTCGAGATCGCCGCCGCGCTGGCCGGCGCCGACCTGGTGCACAGCCACACCTGGTACGCGAACACCGCGGGGCTGCTGGCCTCGCTGGTGCACGGCGTGCCGCACGTGGTCACGGCCCACTCGCTGGAGCCGCGCCGGCCGTGGAAGGCCGACCAGCTCGGCGGCGGCTACCGCCTCTCCTCCTGGGCCGAGCGCACCGCCTACCTGGCCGCCGACGCGGTCGTCGCGGTGAGCTCGGGCATGCGCGAGGACGTGCTCGCCGTCTACCCCGAGCTGGACCCGGCACGGGTGCACGTGGTCCGCAACGGCGTGGACGCGCAGGCGTACCGGCCGGTGCACGCGCCGGAGGTCGTCCGCGGGCTGGGGGTGGACCCCGACCGGGCGTACGCGCTCTTCGTCGGCCGGATCACCCGCCAGAAGGGGCTGGTGCACCTGCTCGCCGCGGCCGAGCAGCTGCCCGCCGACGCCGGCCTCGTCCTGTGCGCGGGGGCCGCCGACACCCCGGCCGAGCGGCAGCAGGTCGCCGACGCGGTCGCCGCACTCCAGGCCCGCCGCGACGGTGTGGTGTGGATCGAGGAGATGCTGCCGCGCGAGCAGCTGGTGCCGCTGATCACCGGCGCGACCGTGTTCGTCTGCCCGTCGGTCTACGAGCCGCTCGGCATCGTGAACCTCGAGGCCGCGGCCTGCGGGACCGCCGTCGTGGCCAGCGCCGTGGGCGGCATCCCGGAGGTCGTCGACGACGGCCGCACCGGCCTGCTGGTGCCGTACGACGAGGCCGACCCGACCGGGTTCGCCGCCGGTCTGGCCGCGCGCACCGCCGAGCTGCTGGCCGACCCCGGGCGCGCCGCCGCCATGGGGGCGGCGGGCCGGGAGCGGGTCGTCGCCGAGTTCGGCTGGGCCGCGATCGCCCGTCAGACGGTGGACGTCTACACGGAGGTCCTCGGCGCCCGCCGGTGAGCGCCGGGAGGTGGCGGAGTGAGCGGCCCCTCACATTGGGGGCAGGCACGTCCCCACCCCTCGGCTGTCGACCGGGCCTCGGCGCGCCGAGACTCTGCGCATCGTCCCGCCCCGTCCGGGGGGATCCGGAACCCGTTCGCACAGGAGGACCGCATGCCGCCGCCGCCGAGCCGCTCCCCACCCGGGCAGGAGCCGCTTCGGAGCCAGATCCCGGCTCCGAGGGCACGAGCCCGTCCCGCCGCATCGGGCCAGCGCCCGGGGGCGGCACCACCCCCGTCGACCCCCCGGATGCACCGCGCGCCGTCACTGCGCGGTTGGCGCTCAGCCGGTCGGGGCATCCACACTCCCAGCCGGCTCTTTCCCTCCGCCGCACGGCACCGGAACCCTCGGTGCACCCGGCCGCCACCTCAGGACAGGGGTGCACGTGATCCGCCTGTTGATCGCCGACGACCACACAGGTGTCCGGCTCGCACTCTGCGACCTCTTCGAGTCCACCGCCGACATCGCGGTCGTCGCCGCCTGCTCCGACGGCGACGAGGTCCTGCCGGCCGCCCGCTCCACCCGTCCGCACGTCGCCCTGCTGGACCACGTCATGCCACGGATGACCGGGCTCGAGGCCGCGGCGCAACTGCGCCACGAGTGCCCCGACGTCAGGATCGTGCTGCTGACGGGCACGGTCGTGTCGAGCGTCATGGAGGAGGCCAGGGCGCTCGGTGCCGCCGGCTTCCTCGCCAAGGGTGAGGACTCCGACGCCCTCGCCGACCACATCCGCACGGTCGCCGACGGGGGCAGCGCGTGGCCCGAAGCCGCGGCCTGCGGAGGACGCCCCATCTGACCGGACGCCCGGGGGTTGTCGCCCTCGGGGCGGGAACGCACAGCACCGCGGTGACGACGCAGCGCGAGGGCGCGACGGTGATCAAGATCACCCGATGAGGACCAAGGTCCCGGTACTGGCCGTTGCCGTACCACAACGGCCTGGCCGCCCGCATACTCGCCCGGCAACGGAGGCCCTCACCCGGGGGCCGCGACAGCTGGGAGTCGACCGTGCCGCTCATGACCCTGTCCGACCGTCCGACCCGCGTCGACGCGGCGCGCATCCTGGTGGTGGACGACCACCGGACGTTCGCCGAACTGCTCGCCGGCGCCCTGCGGTCCGCGGGCATGGAGCCAGTCGGCACGGCCACCTCGGCGGCGCAGGCCGTCGCGATGGCCCGGGACCTTCGCCCCGACATCGTGATCATGGACATCGAGATGCCGCGGCAGGACGGGCTGACGGCGACCCGCCAGATCCGCGAGGTGGCTCCCGGCACGATCGTCGCGGTCGTGACCGGGCACTGCGACCCCACCTGGGTGGTCCGGGCGGCCCAGGCCGGCGCCTCGGCCTACATCCCGAAGAACGGCTCCCTGGAAGAGATGATCGACGTCCTCTCCCGGGTCCGGCTCGGGCAGATGATCGTCGCCCCCTCCGCCTTCGCGGGCGGCTCCCCCTCCGCCCCGACCGGGCGCACCGCGCCTCCTCCCGTGCTCACCCGGCGCGAGAAGGAGGTGCTGGACTGCCTGGGCCGCGGCATGCCGGTCAAGGGCATCGCCCGCCTGCTGGGCATCACCGTCGAGACCTGCCGGGGCTACGTGAAGTCCCTGCACACCAAGCTCGGCGTCCGGTCGCAGCTGGAGGCCGTGATCAAGGCCCAAGAGGTCGGCCTGCTGCCGCCCACCCGCGAGCGCTGAACGCGGAGGATGACAGCTGGGGACCCGTACCACCGAGCGTGGTACCGCCGCCGGCCCGCATCGCGGATCGGACGGGAACTGACCTTCTTCTCCGTCGCCGCCGTCCTGGCGCTCGTCGCCGTGTCCTCCGCCACCGTGCTCATCAGCGAGCGCATCGCCCGGTCCAACGCGCTGGAGGAGGTGCAGCGGACCACCACCCGCATCTCCACCCTGGCGCTCGGCCCGCTCGTGCCCGGATACCTCAACGGGTCCGTGGCCAACCGGATCGAGTTCGAGCGGGCCGTCGCCAGCCGCCTCCTGGACCCCTCGATCGAGGCGATCGTCATCTGGGACGACGAGGGCTGGGTCATCTACTCCAGCGAGCGCCAGCTGATCGGTCTGCAGGAACCGCTCAGCGAGGAGCTGCGGGCCGCGCTCGACGGTCGCATCGTCGCCGAGATCGACGAGTCCCCCGACGCGACCTACAACGGGGACGACTCCGGGCCGGTCCTGGAGGTCTACGCCCCCCTGTCGGGGAACGGGGAGAACCTCGTGCTCGAGATCTACTACGACCACACGGTCATCGACCGGCAGGCCGCCCGGCTGCGGGGTCAGATCCTGCCGCTGGCGCTCGGCGGCCTGGTGCTCCTGCAGGCGGTCCAGTTCCCCATCGCGGCCTCCCTCGCCAAGCGCGTCCGGCGGAACGACGCCGAGCGCGCCGCCCTCGCCGATGCCGCCCTCGAGTCGTCCGAGCGCGAGCGGCGGGCCATCGCCGCCGACCTGCACGACGGCCCGGTGCAGGACCTCGCCGGCGTCAGCTACGCCCTCAGCGCGCTGCGCTCCACCGTCCCCGAGGAGCGCCGGGCGATGGTGGACCGGCTGGCGGGCGTGGTGCGCACCGCCGTCGCGTCGCTGCGCCGGGTCATGCTGGACGTCTACCCTCCCGACCTCTCGGCCGAGGGGCTCCCGCGGGCCCTGGACGACCTGGTGCTCCCGCTCAAGGAGCAGGGGGTGTCCGTCGACGTGCGGACCGGGCCACTGCCCCCGCTGGGCCCCCAGCAGACCGCGACCCTGTACCGGACCGCCAAGGAGACGCTCGCCAACGTGGCCCACCACGCGCAGGCGCAGTGCGTCTGGGTGACGCTCGAGGCGGACGACGGCGGGCGCGGCACCGGGGTGCGGCTGGTGGTGGCCGACGACGGCGTCGGCTTCCCGCCGGGATACAGCGGCAGCCCGGAAGGCCACCTGGGGCTGAAGCTGATGGCCGACCGCGTGGCCGCCCTGGGCGGCCGGCTCGAGATGGGCGAGCGCCCGGGCGGCGGGGCGTGCATCACGGTCCGCCTGCCGGTCGAGCACGAGGTCTGACCTGCGCCGCGACCCCCTGGATTGGGGGGAGCCGGACGCCCCGGGCCCGGCTGCCCCGGCTCCCCGCGGCGCGGCACCCTCGCACCGACAGCGCAGACCGCGGCGGCGGAGAGGAGCACCCGAGATGGACGTCCCCGGCCGCGCGCGGTGCGCCTCCCATGAGCCCTCCCTGCCCGGAGCGGGCGCCGCCGGCCGCCGGCGCGGGTGCCGTGGCTGACCGCGGTCCCCGCCCGACCGGACGGCACGCGGCGCCGCGCACCGCGGTCCGTCGTCGGTCCTCCCTGGGGGTGCGCCTGGGTGCCGGAGCCCTGGTCTGCCTGGTCCTCTCCGTCCTCGGCCTGTTCCCGGTGCAGCTGGTGCGGGTCGCCTCGGGCAGCATGGCGCCGACGCTGGACGTCGGGGACCTCGTGCTGGTCCTCCGGTGGCCGGTGTCGGTGGACCGCTGGGACGTCGTGGTGGCCGACCCGGCGGCACCGGGCGCCGCGCCGCTGGTCAAGCGGGTCGTGGCGTTCGGCGGGGAGTCCGTCGCGGTCGAGGACGGTGTCCTCGTCGTGGACGGCGCCGCCGTCTGCGAGCCCTGGAGCGATCCCGCGCGGCTGGACGGCGTCTGGTTCGGGCCGGTCAGCGTCCCGGACGGCTCGGTCTTCCTGCTCGGCGACGAGCGGGAGGGCTCGGTCGACTCGCGGGTCTTCGGCCCGGTCGACGAGGAGCGGCTCCGCGGGGTCGTCCTCGCCACCACGTGGCCCCGTCCACAGGCGCCGACGACCACCCCCTGCTGATCCCCGCCGGCTGCGCTCCCGGGGCGGCCGGGACGGGTCCGCTGGTACCTTTCTGCCCGCCGGCTTCCCCGCCGGCGGTGCAGCGGCAGCGAAGTCCGGTGCGAACCCGGCGCTGTCCCGCAACTGTGAAGGCCCTCCACCGGCCGAGCCAGATCGCCTGCCCTGCGCCGTGCATCCGACCCTCGCGGCAAGGGTCGCGCATCGAGCGTCGGACCAGCTCGGGCGACGACGCTCGCCGCCTCCTCGTGGAGGCCCCCCTTGCCCGGCACATCCCCCCGCGCGGCGCGGACGAGCGCGCCCGCCCCGCGGCGGCTCCGCCCTGCCCTCCTCGGTCTGCTGACCGCTCCGCTGCTGGCCCTGACCGCCTGCGGCGGGTCCCCGGAGACGGCCGCGGACGAGGCGGCACCGTCCTCGGCCGCCGGCGGCTTCCCCGTCACCGTGACCGGCGACAACGGCGAGGTCACGCTCGACGAGCGCCCGGAGGAGATCGTCTCGATGTCGGCCTCCGCCACCGAGATGCTCTTCGCCATCGGCGCCGGCGACCAGGTCCGGGCCGTCGACGACAACTCCACCTACCCCACGGAGGCGCCGACGACCGACCTGTCGGCGTTCACGCCCAACGCCGAGGCCATCGCCGGGTACGAGCCCGACCTCGTGGTGCTCAGCAACGACACCAACGGCATCGTCGACGCCCTCGAGACCCTCGACGTCCCGGTGCTGCTCCTCGAGGCCGCCGAGGACCTCGACGACACCTACGGGCAGATCGAGCTGCTCGGCGAGGCCACCGGCCACCCGGAGGAGGCCGCCGAGGTCGTCGCCGACGTGCGCGACCGCATCCAGGCCGCCGTCGACTCGGTGCCGGCCGATGCCGCCGGGCAGCGGGTGTTCCACGAGCTCGGCCCGGAGCTCTACTCCGCGGACAGCAGCACGTTCATCGGCAGCATCTACAGCATGTTCGGCCTGGAGAACATCGCCGACGGCGCCTCGGACCCCAGCGGCGGCTACCCGCAGCTGTCGGCGGAGTACGTCGTCGACCAGGCGCCGGAGATCATCGTGCTCGCCGACACCAAGTGCTGCGGTCAGAGTGCGGAGACGGTGGCCCAGCGACCGGCTTTCGGCAGCGTCCCGGCGGTGGTCGAGGGCCGGATCGTGGAGGCTGACGACGACGTCGCGTCCCGCTGGGGTCCGCGCGTCGCGGACTTCGCCGAGACCGTCGCCGAGGCTCTGCAGGGCTGAGGACCGCACCGGCATGAGCACCGCAGCCCCTGGCACCCGGACCGGCCGCACCGCGGCCGGTCCGGGTGCCGTGCGGTCGCGGCGCTCGGCGTTCCTGGCCGGGACCGGCGCCGCCGCCGTCCTGGTCGCCGCCGTGCTGGCCGGCATCTGGGTCGGCGCGGTGCCGCTCCCGCCGGGCGCGGTCGTCGCGACGCTGCTCGACCGCGCCCTCGCGCCACTGGGCCTCTCCGTGCCGGGCGCGCTGGAGGGCACCCGCGCGGCGGTGCTGGTCGAGCTCCGGCTGCCGCGCGTGGTGCTCGCCTCGCTCGTCGGTGCCGCGCTCGCCGTCGCCGGCGCCGCTTACCAGGGCGTGTTCCGCAACCCGCTCGCCGATCCCTACCTCCTGGGCGCGGCGGCCGGAGCCGGCCTGGGCGCCACCCTGGTGATCGCCTACGCGCCCGGCCAGCAGGTCGGCCCCGTGGGCGTCGTGCCGCTCGCCGCCTTCGTCGGCGCGCTCGTCGGCGTGGGTTGCGCCCTGGCCCTCGGCCACGCGGCCGGAGGCTCGCACAGCGCGTCGCTGCTGCTCGCCGGCATCGCGGTCGCCGCGTTCCTGGCCGCGGCGCAGACGCTGGTCCAGCAGCAGAACACCGACGACCTGCGGGAGATCTACGGCTGGCTGCTCGGGCACCTGGGCGGTGCCCAGTGGTCCGACGTCGGCCTGGTCCTGCCCTACCTCGGGGTGGCGGTGGGGACCCTGCTGCTGTGCGCCCGGCCCCTGGACGTCCTGGCGGTCGGTGACGACGAGGCGCGCTCGCTCGGGGTGCACCCCGGGCGGCTGCGGCTGCTCGTCGTGGTCGCCGCCTCGCTGGCCACCGCCTCCGCCGTCGCGGTGAGCGGGCTGATCGGCTTCGTCGGGCTGGTCGTGCCGCACATCGTCCGGCGGCTGGTGGGCGGCGCCAACTCCCGGGTGCTCCCGGTCTCCCTGCTCGCGGGCGGGGCGTTCCTGGTGCTCGCCGACCTCCTCGCCCGCACCGTGCTGGCGCCGGCCGAGCTGCCGCTGGGCGTGGTCACCGCGTTCGTCGGCGCCCCGTTCTTCGCCGGCCTGCTGTGGGCGGGGGCGCGACGGCGGTGAGCGGGCAGGCAGCGGCCCCGCCGCCGACCGGCGGCGCGCGGGTGGAGGTGGTGGGGCTGGACGCCGGCTACGGACGGCGCCCGGTGCTCTCCGCCGTCCGGTTCACCGTGGCCGCCGGCGGCTGGCTGGGCATCATCGGCCCCAACGGGTCGGGCAAGTCCACGCTGCTCCGCTCGGTGCTGGGGCTGCACCCCCACGCCGGCCAGGTGCGGATCGACGGCCGGCCCGTCGGCGGCTTGCCGCGCCGCGACCGGGCCCGTCTGCTGGCCTATGCCCCGCAGCTCCCGGTGCTGCCCGAGGGCATCAGCACCCGCGACTACGTCCTGCTCGGGCGCACCCCGCACCGCCCCCTGCTGGCCGCGCCCCGCCGGGTGGACCGGGAGGTCGTCGCCGACGTCATGGGACGGCTCGAGCTCGACGGGCTCGCCGACCGCGCCGTGGTCACCCTCTCCGGCGGCGAGCAGCAGCGCGCCGTCCTCGCGCGGGCATTGGCCCAGCAGCCGCGGGTGCTCCTGCTCGACGAGCCGACCGCCGCCCTCGACCTCGGCCACGCCCAGCAGGTGCTCGACCTGCTCGACCGGTTGCGTCGGCAGGACGGGCTGACCGTGGTGAGCACCCTGCACGACCTCACCCTCGCCGGGCAGTACGCCGACCGGCTCACCCTCCTGGCCGAGGGGCGGGTCGTCGCCGAGGGGCGCCCGGAGGAGGTGCTCACCGAGGCGGTGCTGTCGGAGCACTACGGCGCGCGGGCCCGCATCGTCCCCGGGCCGCACGGCCCGGCCGTCCTCCCCGTGCGGTGACACCGTCGTCCTCCGGACGACACCGCGACCACGCGTCGTCCCCCACCTGCGACGAACCCTCCGGGCCCCGCCCGTCACGCTCGGAAGCGCACGACGTCTCCGGGCCGCAGCTGCGCGGCCACCGGCAGGTCCGCGGTGACGACGACGGCGAGCACCGGGTAGCCACCGGTGACCGGGTGGTCGACCAGGAAGAGCACGGGCGAGCCGTCCGGCGGCACCTGGAGGGCGCCGGGCACCAGCCCCTCGCTGGCGAGCTCGCCGTCGCGGGCCCGCGCCAGCCGGGGGCCGGCCAGCCGCAGGCCCACCCGGTCGCTGGCGGCACCGACCTGCCAGGCGCTCGCGAGCAGGGCCGGCCACGCGGCGTCGTCGAACCAGTCGCGCCGCGGCCCGGGCAGCACCCGCAGCACCGGCCGCTCCGGCGGTGCGCCCACGGGGGCGACGTCCACGACCGGCTCCTCGCCCGCCAGCCCACCGACCGGCAGCCGTGTCCCCGCGGCGAGGACGGCGGGGCCCAGGCCGGACAGCGTGTCCGTGCTGCGCGACCCCAGCACGGGCGGGACGTCGATGCCGCCCCGCACCGCGAGGTAGCTGCGCAGGCCGGCGCGCGGGGTGCCCAGCCCCAGCACGGCGCCGGGCCGCAGCGTCGTGGGCGCCGCGAACGGTGCCGGCCGCCCGTCGACGACGACCGGCACCGGCGCCCCCGTCACCGCCACCAGCACGGTCCGCTCGGCGCGCACCCGCAGCCCGCCGGCCGTGGCCTCCAGCACCGCGGCCGCGGGCTCGTTGCCCACCAGCCGGTTGGCCAGCGCCGCCGCCGCCCGGTCCGCGGCGCCCGAGCGCGGCACCCCGATGGAGGCCCAGCCGGTGCGGCCGGCGTCCTGCACCGTCGTGAACGGGCCGGGCGTGAGCACGGTGAGCACTCAGCCCACCGCCTCGAAGCGGACGGCCGTGCCCGGGGCGAGCAGCGCCGGTGGGTCCCGGTCGACGTCGAAGAGCACCGCGTCGGTGCGCCCGACCAGCTGCCACCCACCGGGCGAGGCCCGCGGGTACACCCCCGCGTACGGACCGGCCAGCGCCACCGACCCCGCCGGCACCCGGGTGCGCGGGGTCGTCCGGCGTGGCACCTGCAGCTCCGCCGGCAGCCCGGTCAGGTACCCGAAGCCGGGGGCGAACCCGCCGAAGGCCACGGTGAGCGCGGCCCCGGTCAGCGCGGTGACGACGTCCTCCTCCGGGCGGCCGGTGAGCCGGGCGACCTCGGCGAGGTCCGGCCCGTCGAACACCACCGGCAGCACCACGGGGGCGCGGGCCGGCCCGCCCTCCGGGGCGGCGGGGACCAGGCTCCGCAGGGCCACCAGGTCGAGGTCGGTCACCGGCCGGTCGAGCAGCACCAGCACGGTGCGCGCGGCGGGCACCAGGTCCACCTGCCCGGCCAGCGGAGCGGCGACCAGCGCGGCGTGCAGGCCCGGCACGTCGGCGGGGTCCGCGGCCTCGACGAGCACCGCCCGGTCGCCGTACGCCGTCGCGCGGACGCACCCCTCGCCACCCGTCATGGCACCATGATCGGTCACCGGGCACCGCCGTCAGGCCCCGGTCGCCGTCATCGCCGGCCGGTGGGATGCTGGGCCGGTCGTGACCTCACCGCCGGACGCCGAGGATCCCCTGCGGTCCCTGCTGCGGTCGTCGCACCACCTCCCCGCCGACCGGCTCGGCACAGTGGTGTCGCGGCACGCGGTGGCCCTGGGCGCCCGCGCCGCCGTCGTCTACCTCGCCGACTACGAGCAGCTGTCCCTGGTTCCCCTCGCCGGTGTCGACGTCCCGCCGCGCGACCGGCTCACCGTCGACGGCTCGGTCGGCGGGCTCGCCTTCCGCCGGGTGGAGGTGACCCGCTCCCCGGGGCACGGCGACAGCGCGGTCCGCCTCTGGCTCCCCCTCCTCGACGGCGCCGAGCGCGTCGGCGTCCTGGAGCTGCCCTTCGACGCCGAGCCCCCTGCGGAGCAGGAGGACGAGCGCCGTGCATTCGCCGCGCTCGTCGCCGAGCTCTGCGTCACGCGCGACGCGTACAGCGACGTCTTCGCGCGGCTGCGCCGAACCCGCCCGATGAGCTTGGCCGCGGAGATCCAGTGGGCGCTCGTCCCGCCGCTGACCTTCGGCACCGAGCGGATCGTCATCTCCGCGGCCCTGGAGCCGTGCTACGACATCGGCGGGGACACCTTCGACTACGCCGTGAACGGTCCCGTCGCCGACCTCATGGTCCTCGACGCCGTGGGCCACGGCCTGCCCGCGGCGCTGCTGGCCACGGTCGCCGTCGGCGCCTACCGGTCGGCCCGCCGGCGCGGCGAGTCCCTCCCCGCGACGTCGGCGGCCATGGACGCCGCGATCGCCGGGCAGTTCCCCGGCAGCCAGTTCGCCACCGCGCTGCTGAGCCGGCTGGACCTGGAGTCCGGCCGGCTGTCCTGGGTCAACGCCGGGCACGGCGTCCCGCTGGTCGTGCGCGACGGGTTGCTCCTTCCCGCGCACCCCTGCCGTCCGGCCCTCCCGCTCGGGCTCCAGCAGGGCCCCCCGCACGCCTGCGAGCTCCAGCTCGCGCCGGGCGACCGGGTGCTCCTGCACACCGACGGGATCACCGAGGCGCGCTCGCCGGTAGGCGACTTCTTCGGCGAGGACCGCCTCGCGGACTTCGTCGTCCGAGCGGAGACGGCGGGCGAGCCCCCGCCGGAGACGCTCCGCCGGCTCATGCGCAGCGTCATGGAGCACCAGGCCGGCCGGCTGCAGGACGACGCCACCATCGTCCTGGTGGAGTGGCGGACCGGACGCGAGGAACAACTGGCGTTGTGACACCCGGGTACCGGCGGCCGGCAGCGGACTCCGCGGGCGCCACGGTGGCCGGGGCACCGGCGGTGCGGGAGACGGCCTGCACGTACCCGCCCGGGACGCCAGAGGACACGTCACAGGATGTGGATCCCGGTGCGCGGGCGGACAATCGGGCGTGACCATCGGGAGCCGGTTCGACGCGGCCCTGGCGCGGCAGTCCGATCCCGGGCTGGCCGGGCCGGAGGGGCTGCCGCTGCGGCTCAGCCGCGCGTGCGCCGAGCTGCTCCACGTCGACGGTGCCGGCCTGAGCGTGGTCGACGGCACCGGTCGCCGGCTCCCCCTGGGCGCCAGCAACCCGGAGGCCTCGAACGCCGAACGCCTGCAGTTCACCGCCGGTGAGGGACCGTGCGCGACGGCCGACAGCACCGGCCAGCCGGTGCTCGCCGTGGAGGAGGAGCTCCGGCGCCGCTGGCCGGTCTTCGCCGACCTCCTGCTCGGCAGCACGCCGTTCCGCGCCGTCGTCGCCCTGCCCCTGGGCCCCGGCCCCGCCGGGGCGGGGGCGCTCGACCTCTACCTCACGCGGTCGGCCGGCGTGGTGGAGCTCGACGTCTTCGAGGCCGTGGCGGTGGGCGAGCTGGTGACCTCGGCGCTCGGCGACGCCGCGGTGTGGTCGACCTGGACCCCGGCGGAGGGGCCGGAGTGGCTGCACGGCCCGGCGCCGCGGCAGCGGGCGGCGGTGTGGGAGGCGGTGGGCAAGCTGAGCATGACCCACGACGTCGACCCGGCCGAGGCGCTGGCCGTGCTCCGCGCCGACGCCTACGCCTCCGGTCGGTCGGTCGACGAGATCGCCGCCGCCCTCCTCTCCGGCCGCCGTCCGATGGAGGAGCTGCGCCCGCGCGACTGACCGTTCAGCCCGCGAACGGCCTCACGGCGAGCCCGGCCGCCTCCAGCGCCGCCCGCACCGAGCGCGCGAGTTCCACCGCTCCCGGGGTGTCCCCGTGCACGCACACCGAGCCCACCTCGACCCGCACCAGGCTGCCGTCGACCGCGACGACGGCGCCCTCGGCGGCCATCCGTACCGCCCGCTCGGCCACCGCCTGCGGGTCGTGCACCAGCGCGCCCGCCGACCCTCGGGGCACGAGGGTGCCCTCGGGGGTGTAGCCCCGGTCGGCGAAGCCCTCCGCGACCGTCGGCAGCCCGGCGGCGGCCGCGCTGCCGAGCAGCACCGAGCCGGGGAGGCCCAGCACGGGCAGCCCCGGGTCGTAGGCCGCGACCGCCTCGACGACGGCACCCGCCTGCACCGCGTGGTGCACCACGGCGTTGTAGAGGGCCCCGTGCGGCTTGACGTAGGAGACCCGGCCGCCGCACGCCCTGGCCACGCCGTCCAGCGCGGCGAGCTGGTACAGGACGTCGGCGGCGAGCTCGTCCGGCGCCACGTCGACGAAGCGCCGGCCGAACCCGGCGAGGTCCCGGTAGGACACCTGCGCCCCGATCGCGACCCCGGCGGCGACGGCGGCGGTGCACACGCGGCGCATCGTGACGGGGTCCCCGGCGTGGAAGCCGCAGGCGACGTTGGCGCTGCTGACGACCTCCAGCAGCGCGTCGTCGTCGCCCAGGCGCCAGACGCCGAACCCCTCGCCCAGGTCGGCGTTGAGGTCGATGCGAGGGGCGCCGGGTGCGGTCACGCGCGCAGTCTCGCACCGGAATGGGGACCGCCCCGCCGGCGCTGCACCCCGTATGGGAGCCGCCGAGCCGCTCACGCTCTTCGACGTCGAGCCGCCGCCGGCACCGATGCCGCCGAACCACCTGCTGCAGGTCCGCCGCGTCTACGCCGAGCCGGCCGCGCTGGACTCCCCCCGCGGCCGGCAGGTGCTGGGCCGCTTCCCCGGTGCGGAGGTCGTCGAGGTGCCCTCGCACTGGCAGATCCCCGACCTGCACGGCAACGCCGGCAACGTCGACCGCTGGGTCCGGGTCAAGACCGAGACGCTGGTGCTCGGCGTCCGCAAGGGCCTGGTCACCCGGCCCAACGGCCGCTCGGCGAACTTCATCGCCCCCGGCACCGCCAACGGCTGCGCGATGGCCTGCGCCTACTGCTACGTGCCCCG
Source organism: Blastococcus sp. SYSU DS0669 (assembly GCF_054050895.1). Classification (NCBI taxonomy): domain Bacteria; kingdom Bacillati; phylum Actinomycetota; class Actinomycetes; order Geodermatophilales; family Geodermatophilaceae; genus Blastococcus; species Blastococcus sp. SYSU DS0669. The sequence goes on from NZ_JBJHAE010000002.1 coordinate 439,977, forward strand.
GCGCAAGGGCTTCGCCAACCCCATCACCGTCTTCACCAACATCGACCAGATCACGGGGCACCTGCGCCGGCACGTGGCCCGGCAGGGGCCCAAGGCCGAGCCCGACCAGTGCGACCCGGAGAGCTGGGTCTACGACATCGGTGAGAACAGCGACTGCTCGGTCGATGCACTGGTCAGCGACAACGTCGCCGACCTGGTGGCCACCTTCCGCGACCTGCCGACGGCGAAGGCCTCCTTCGCCACCAAGTACGTCAACCGGCAGCTGCTCGACCTCGACCCGCGCGGGCGCACGCGGGTCCGCTTCTCCGTCATGCCCGAGGACGACGCGCGGGTGCTCGACGTGCGCACCAGCCGGGTGGCCGACCGCATCGCGGCCGTCGACGACTTCGTCGCGGCGGGGTACGAGGTGCACCTCAACCTCTCGCCGGTCGTGCTCCGCGCGGGCTGGGAGGAGGCGTGGGGATCCCTGCTCGAGCGCCTGGACGACGAGCTCGGGGCCGCAGCGAAGGCGCAGGCCGCCGCCGAGGTCATCCTGCTCACCCACAACGAGGCCCTGCACGAGGTGAACCTCGGCTGGCACCCCACCGCGGAGCAGCTGCTGTGGCGGCCCGACCTGCAGGAACCGAAGCGCAGCCAGAACGGGCAGGACAACGTGCGCTACCGCGCGGCGGTCAAGCGGGCGGCCGTGGCCCGGCTGCGCGAGCTGGTCGCCCGGCGCGCGCCGTGGCTGGCCATCCGGTATGCCTTCTGACGGCGACATGTCACCGTGTCGACATGGTCACATGTCGACGATCTGTGGCGGCGTGCTCACCATGTGTGTGAAAGGCTTCTGACCGTGGCGGAGCGTGGACGACCCGTCGGGGGTCGTCGTGCTCGAGGAGGAACCATGCCCGGGACAGCCCCGATGCTGCCTGCGGACGCCCTCCTGGCCGCCCTGCCGGACACGGTGATCGTCGCCGACGGCGAGGGACGGATCGCCTACGTGAGCCCGTCGGTCAGCAGCCTGCTGGGGCACGACCCGGCGGCGGTGACCGGCCGCCCGCTGCAGGTCCTCATGCCCGATCGACTGCGCCACGGTCACGCCGAGGGCTTCTCCCGGTACCGGGCGACGGGCGAGGGAAAGCTCGTCGGGGCCACCACGCGGGTGCCTGCCCTGCACGCGGCCGGGCACGAGGTGCCGGTCGACCTGACGCTGTCCCGGCTGACGACGACCGCGGGTCAGGCGGCGGACGCCTTCGTGGTCGCCGTCCTCCGGGACGCCAGCACCACCATCCTGCTGGAGCGGCAGTTCGAGGTCAGCCGCTACCTGGCGGCGACGCTGCGGGTGACGGCCGCGCTGACCGAGGCCCCGGACGCCGACGTCGCCTTCGAGCAGCTGCTGCCGACCCTGTGCACCGAGCTGGACTGGGACGCCGCGCTCTTGTGGGAGGCCGACGTCGAGCACGGGCGGCTGGTCCACGCGGGCACCTGGGCCGCCCCCGGCGCCGCTGTCCCGGCCCTGGCGGCCGACGCGCCCGGCCGGGTCTTCCGGCGCGGCGAGGGCCTGCCCGGGAAGGCCTGGCAGCAGCGGGTCCCGGTGGTCGCCGAGGACCTCGCCACCGACGCCCGCGTGGTCCGCCGGGACGTCGTCCGCGCCGACGGGCTCAGCACCGGCGTCGCCTTCCCGGTGCTCCGCGGCGACACGCTGCTCGCCGTCTGCGAGCTGTTCTCGGCGCAGTCCCGCCCCGTGCCGCCGGAGCTGCTGGAGGTGCTCGGGCACGCCGGCCGGCAGATCGGCCAGTTCCTCGCCCGGCTGCGCGCCGAATCGGTGGTGCGCGAGCTGGCCGACACCCTGCAGCGCAGCCTCCTCCCCTCGCACCTGCCGGCCATCCCGGGCGTGGAGCTGGCGGCCACCTACCGGGCCGGTGGCGAGGCTGCGCTCGTCGGCGGCGACACCTACGACGTCATGCCGTTGCCCGACGGCCGGTGGATGGTTCTCATCGCCGACGTCTGCGGGACGGGCGCGGAGGCCGCCGCGGTCACCGCCATCACCCGGCACACCGCCCGGGCGGCAGCGGCGTCCGGCACCGCCGCCGGGATCCTCGGTGCGGTCAACTCCGCGCTGCTGCACGAGCAGGGCAGCGGGCCGCTGCGGTTCGTCACCGCCTGCTGCCTGCTCCTGGCGCCCTCGGCCGACGGCCACCGGGCCTCGATCAGCGTGGCCGGCCACCCGCTCCCCGTGCTGCGCCGTCCCGACGGCACCGCCTCCTTCGTGGGCACTCCCGGGCGCCCCCTGGGGATCGACGCGGGGGCGGTCCACTCCGAGGAGGTCGTCGACCTCCCGCCGGGCGCGACGCTCGTCCTGTACACCGACGGCGTCACCGAGGCGCGCGACGACCGGGGCGTGCAGTACGGCGAGGAGGCGCTGCTGCGGGTCGTGGCCGGCGCGCCCACCGGTGCGGCGCGGGAGACGGTCGCCGCGGTCTCCGACGCGGTGGAGCGGCAGCTGCTCGGCTCCCGGCACGAGCACGACGACCTCGCCGTCCTGGCGCTCTCCGTCCCACGCTGACCCGGGCCGGCGGCGCCGCGCTGGCTACGGTGGGCCCGTGGCGCGGGTGGTGGTCGTGGGAGCCGGGCTCGGCGGCCTGTCCGCCGCGGCGCGGCTGGCGGCGCTCGGCCACGCGGTCACCCTCGTGGAGCAGGCGGACCACGTCGGCGGCAAGCTCGGCTGGTACGCCCGGGACGGGCACGCCTTCGACACCGGGCCCAGCCTGGTCACCCTGCCGCGGGTGTACCGGGACCTGTTCGCCGCGACCGGTGGCCGGCTCGAGGACGCCGTCGACCTGGTCCGGCTGGACCCCGCGGTGGGCTACCGGTTCGGCGACGGGACCCGGCTGACGCTGCCGGGCCGCGCGGACGCCGTGCCGGCCGCCCTCGACGACGCGCTGGGCGCCGGCGCGGGCGCCCAGTGGGCCGCGCTCATGGAACGCGCGGCCACGATGTGGCGGATCAGCGAGGAGCCGTTCCTGCGCACCCCGCTGGCCGGCGCGACGACGCTGGCGCGGCTGGCCCGGCGTCCGGCGGACGTCGCGGCGATCGCGCCGTGGCAGTCGCTGCGCGGTCTCGGCCGTCGGCACCTGCGCCACCCGCACCTGCGCACCCTGCTGGACCGCTACGCCACGTACTCCGGCTCGGACCCGCGCCGCGCGCCCGCGGTGCTGGCGACCGTGCCGTACGCCGAGCAGGCCTTCGGCTCCTGGTACGTGCGCGGCGGGCTGCACCGGCTCGGGCTCGCGGTGCTGGACCGGGCGGTCGGGCACGGCGCGGTGCTGCGCACCGGCTGCGCGGTCCGCCGGGTCCTCGTCGACGGCGGCCGGGTCGCCGGTGTGGAGCTGGCCGACGGCGAGCGGCTGCCGGCCGACGTCGTCGTCTCGGGGGTCGACGCCGCCGCCCTGCACGCCGACCTGCTCGCGCCGGACCCGCGTACCCGGCGCGTCCGCCGGGATCTGGGCCGGGCGACACCGTCGCTGTCGGGATTCGTGCTGCTCCTGGCGCTGCACGGCCGCACCCCGGGGCTGCACCACCACACCGTGCTCTTCCCGTCCGACTACGACCTGGAGTTCGACGCCGTCTTCGGCACCGGCCGCCACGCGGGCCTCCCGTGCCCGGTGCCCGACCCCACCGTCTACGTCAGCGCGCCCGACGACCCCGCTCTGGTGCCCGACGGCGACAGCGAGTCGTGGTTCGTCCTGGTCAACGCGCCGCGGCACGACCCGGGGCACGCCGTGGACTGGGACGCCCCGGGGCTGGCCGAGGGGTACGCCGACCACGTGCTGGGCGTCCTCGCCCGGCGGGGGCTGGACGTCCGCGACCGGCTGCGCTGGCGCGTGGTCCGCACGCCGGCCGACCTGGCCCGTGCCACCGGCAGCGTCGGCGGGTCGATCTACGGCAGCTCCAGCAACGGCTCGCGCGCCGCGTTCCTGCGCCCGGGCAACGCCTCCCGCGTCCCCGGGCTGTTCCTGGTCGGCGGGTCGGCGCATCCCGGCGGCGGGCTGCCGCTGGTCGGGCTCTCCGCCGAGATCGTCGCCGGGCTCGTCGGCCCGGCCTGAGACCCGGCGGTCAGGACGGCCGGACCGCCGCCACGGCGAGCAGGGGAGCGCCGGGTGCGATCCGCCGCGGCTCCTGCGGTCGCAGGCCGGCCGCGCGCAGCCCGCCCACGAGGTCCTCGGCCGTGGGCAGCGACATGGCCCCTTCCTGAGCCCGCAGCAACAGGTCGAAGTGCCGGCTGAACAGCTGCGGCATCGCCACCGTCGTGACCACCAGCAGCGTGCCCCCCGGGGAGAGCCGCCCGGCCACGTCGGTGAACAGGGCGACGCGCTCCTCCACCGGCAGGTAGTAGACGACGTTCGCCAGCAGCGCGAGGTCGAACGGGCCGTCGTCGGCCAGCCCCCGGACGTCGGCCGGCACGATCCTGGCCCGCGCACCGAGACCGCGCTGCTCGAGCGTGCGCCGGGCGAGCGCCGCCGCACCGGCGTCGGCGTCGACCCCGATCCCCTCGGCCTCGGGAGCCGCGGCCAGCATCGTGGCCAGCTGGAGCCCCGCGCCGCAGCCGACGTCGAGCACCCGCCGCGGCGCGACGGCGGCGACCACCTCCCGCAGGAGGTCGTCGACGAACGGCTCGAAGGCGGCCGAGATCCGCGCGATGACGGTCCCCTGCTCGGCGACGTCCCTCCGCGGGGGCCCGCCGGCCAGGAGCCTCCCGAGCTCGCGGTAGACGTCGGTGTGGAACCCGGCGAACGCCTCGTACGAGGCGCGTACCAGGTCGTCGCCCACCACGGCCTGGCCGCCGGCCGTCAGCGACCAGTGGCCGGCGTCCTGCCGCAGGAGCCCCGCTGCCGCCAGCACCTCCAGGAAGGCGCCCAGCAGCGCCTCGTCGGCCACCCCGAGCCGGCGGGCGAGGTCGGGGGCCGCCACCGCCCCGTCCCCGACCGCGTCGAGGACGCCGGTGGTCAGCCCGGCCGCCCCGAGGTTCAGCCGGATGGCGGCCTGGCCGTCCCGCGTGGCGCGCAGGCGGGCGCGGGCGTTCCCCGTCCGCAGGACCGTCAGCAGGGTCCGTGCACCGAACAGCCGGGTCATCTCGCTCCCATCAACCAGGGCCGGGGGTCAGCCGCGGGCGGCGCCGTAGCCGAGCAGGGCGGCCAGGCCGAGCGCGCTGCGCGGCTGGTACGCCGCCCGCCACAGCCCGCCGTGCGCCGCCTCGTGCGCCTCGTCCTGCCACGGGTGCTCCTGCGCCGGGCCGCCGCCGGTGTGCAGGTCGTGCACCAGCAGCGCGGCCATGAGCACGTTGGAGGTGGCCGGCTCGAAGATCTCGACGCCGAACCGGTGGGCGCCTGCGTAGGCCGCGGCCAGGGCCCGGTTCTTCAGCACCGAGCGGGTCCGCGTGGGCGGGGCGACGTTCATCGACACCGTGCCGCCCTCCGCGCGGGCGGTGGTCGCCCGCCAGCGCTGCAGCCGCTTGGCCAGCGCGTAGTTGGGGCCCTGCTGGGCGACCAGGCTGTCGGCGATGCCGGGGTCGGTGCCGGGCACGTAGGCGCGCTGCAGCAGGCGGCCACCCGAGATGGTCCGCAGCGGGCGGCCCATCAGCTTGGCCGTGCGGGAACGCCGCGCGTAGGCCTCCACCGACTGCGCGACCGCGTCGGCCGGGACGGCGAAGACGTCGGTCGGCGTGGCGAGGAACGCCAGCGCGAGCTCCGGCCGCTCCCCCGCCAGGCGCACGGTCAGCGCGTCGACCGCCGCGGAGACCCGCACGTTCGTGGCACCGTCGGCGTAGACGTAGTTGCCCAGCACCGGCTGCCCGGGCAGCCCGGCGGCCCAGTCGGCGACCGCCGGCACCTCGGCGATCAGATCGGCGCCCGCCCCCGCCGGGTACGGCTCGTCGCCCGGCTCCGGCGTCGGCACCAGCAGGGTGCCGGCGCCCGCGCGGGCGATGTCGAGCACCCGCTCCCACAGCGGCGCGTGGGGCAGGTCCACACCGGCGACGCGGGCCCCCCACCGCAGCAGCGCGGTGAGCGGGCCCATCTCGGCGCCGGCGCCCAGCACCACCACGGTGCGGTCGGGCAGCGCGAGCCACTCGGGGTGGGGGGGGGGGGGGGGGGGGGGGGGGGGGGGGGGGGGGGGGGGGGGCGCGCCGCCCCCGCCCCCCCGCCCCCCCCCCCCCCGACCCCTCCCCGCCCCCCACGCCCCCCCCCCCCCCGC